>JAZOQX010000117.1:0-7884 GCA_045656325.1 Eubacteriales bacterium | reverse complement strand
TATAACTCTTTGACGAGATCTTTACTTCGCACTCGCTTTGTTTGTTTATGCTTTGTACTTCTCTCTTTGTTGTTCAATTTTCAATGACCATTTCCTCACTCCCCGCTCTTGCGGGCAGCTCGACTATTATATCACATCTTTCTTCCCTTGTCAATACCTTTTTTAATCTTTTTTAAAAAAATTTTTTCGACTCGGTCCGACGTGTTCCCGCCTTTCTCAAGGCGACTCGCATATTTTAGCATATTTCCCTTTCTTTGTCAAGAGAATTTTTTCGATTTTTTTATTTTTGTGTGATTTCGTCAAAAAGAGATTTCATCCGATCTTTTCTACTGTTGACTTTTTCTCGTTTTCCTGCTATAATGCAAGTACGATATTTACATAGAAGGATTTTGACATGAAGAAGCTTCTGTATCTTATAACGGCGTCGATTCTTGCGGCGCTTCTCTTCTCCGCCTGCGACCAAGCGGATGAGGATTGCACCCACGAGAATCTTTTGTCATCATCGGTGTTCTCCGCCTGCGACACGGAGGGTTACACCCTGTGGGAATGCGCCGACTGTGACTTTCAATATAAAACGGACGTGATCCCACCAAAAGGACACTCGTTGACCAAGACGGTCACCGCCCCCACTTGCGAAACGGAGGGCTATACTCTTTATCAATGCGCCGACTGCGAGTTCGGTTATCGATCGGATGCCGTTTCACCCACGGGACACACATTAAGTACCACAGTAACCGCCCCGACCTGCACGGAGGAGGGCTATACCCTTTATGCCTGCGATTGCGGATATTCCTACGTATCCGACGCGGTAGCCCCCAAGGGACACACCTATCAATCGGAAATTATTTCTCCGTCCTGCACCGAAGCGGGCTATACACTTATGACCTGCGAGATTTGTGAGGATTCGCTTCGCACCGATATCACGGACCCTCTCGGTCACGACGAGGTCACGACCGCTTTTTCTCCCAGCTGCACAGAGGCAGGCTACACCGAACACGCCTGTACGCGCTGCCGCTACGTTTATCGGGCAGAATACCTCTCTCCTCTCGGGCACACGTTCTCTACCTCTATTATATACCCCACGCGCACTACGGCAGGGACGTTCGTGCGAACCTGCCACTGTGAGTACGAAATCTCCGAGCCGTTTCTCTACGCAGACGTTTTTACAGGCGCTTTTGCCGAGTCTGACACGCCCTTAGCAAAGGGAGTAGACGTTTCTCTCTATCAGCACAAGCAAGAAAACGGTGACTATCTCCCTCTGAATTGGACGGTCATCAAAAACGCCGATTTTGATTTTGCCATTCTAAAGGCGGGCTCCACACCGAGGCAATCACAAAGCGGCAGTCCACTTGGAGGAATCGATCCCGTATTTGAGATGAATTACCGCGATGCCAAGGCGGCAGGCTTAGAGCTTGGCGTGTATTTTTACACCTACGCCCTGACGGCAGAGGAAGCGCGGGCGGATGCCCTTCGTTTGGTTTCCTGGCTTAGTGAGAAGCAATTTGAATATCCCATCTATTTCGATTTGGAGGACTCCTCCCAAGAATCTCTTGGCAAGGACACACTGACCGACATTTGCGTCGCCTTTATTTCCACCTTGCAGGAAAACGGATACTACGCCGCCCTGTATACCAACAACGATTGGCTCGTCAACCGTTTGCACGCCGATATCATCAAGTCCCTTTATGACATTTGGTACGCAAGACCTCCCTTGGCAGGCACCGATCCCGTAGATTCCGACGAACTATTTCTTTGGAACGAGGAGAAATACGGAGCGACCCTCGGAATGTGGCAATACACCCATCACGGAGTCATTGAGGGCATCGATCATGCGGAATTTGATTTTAACTACGTATACCGCGATTATCCCGCCATGATCAAAAGGTTCGGCTACAACGGATTTCCCGCGGGATCCTGACCGCCGACAAGGCTTGCTTCATAACAAAAAAACCGAGACTGATCACAAGTCTCGGTTTTTTCATAAAAGCTCCGCCGCCCGCCGAATGTCGGAGAAAGAAAATCCTGCCCGTTCCAAGGAAGCGATCTGCTTTTTCCTCTCCCGAGGATCCTCGGAAAATCCGCCAAAGCTTCTTCGGACCCGCTCGGCGCAGATCTCGGAAAAATCAGTTTCCTCCCTCAACGCGGCAACGGCATCGCAAATCGATTCCGATTCATACCCCTTGGCTCGAAGATCGGCAACAATCCGCCTCTCGCCCCAAAGCTTCAAAAGATCTCTCTGCGCCTCCCGCAAGGCGTCCTCTGCGCCGTCCAGATAGCCCTCACTTGAAAGGAGCGCCGCCGTTTCGTTTGCCACGGAGGATTCCACTCCCTTGGCGCGAAGCTTTTGCGCCAATCGCCGCTCGGAGCAACGCCCGTAGGTCAGCATATGAAGCGCTCGCTTGCGGGCGGCATACCGCTCCGAGGCGGCAAGCACCGCATCCATACAGTCCTCCGAAACGATCCCCTTGGAAAGACGAAGATCGGCAAAATCGGAGGCAGAAAGGATCGACCGTTCCCTTTGGAGGTCTTCCCCGTTCCGAATTTCAAAGGTTACCGCCACCTCGTCGCAGCCATGAGCGCGCAACGCTACGATCTCTACCGTCATCAGAACTCTCTGTCCTCGCTGATCGTACGAATGTCGAAATCGTCCTCATCATCCTCATCCAGTTCAAATTCCGCTTCGGCATCGTTAATTTGATCCTTCATGGAGCGAATCTTTCCGTCCAGCTCGGCAAGTAGAGCGGGATTACTCTCCACCAGCTTGCGGACGTTATCCTTTCCCTGACCGATACGCTCTCCGTTATAGGAGAACCAGGAGCCGCTCTTCTTAATAATGTCCAGAGCGATACAATAATCAATGATCTCGCCCGAACGGGAAATTCCCTTTCCGTACAGAATATCAAATTCAGCCGTTTTAAAGGGAGGAGCTACCTTGTTCTTGACCACCTTACAGCGCACGTGGTTCCCGTAAATATCGTTTCCGTTCTTGAGTTGCTCGCTCTTGCGAACGTCAACTCGGATAGAGGAATAGAACTTCAGCGCCCGTCCGCCCGGAGTGGTTTCGGGATTGCCGTACATTACCCCCACCTTCTCACGAAGCTGGTTGATAAAAATCAGGATGGTATTGCTCTTGGAGATCACGGCAGACAGCTTTCGCATTGCCTGAGACATCAGTCTCGCTTGCACACCCACCGTTGCCTGTCCCATATCTCCCTCGATCTCCTGACGGGGAACCAATGCCGCCACCGAGTCCACGACGATAATATCGATAGCGCCCGAGCGGGCAAGCTGCTCGGTAATATTCAAGGCATCCTCTCCGCAATCGGGTTGAGATACCAGCAGATTGTTTATATCCACTCCAAGCGCCTTGGCGTACACGGGATCCAGCGCGTGCTCGGCATCGATAAATGCCGCCTCTCCCCCCGCTTTCTGAACCTCAGCGATCACGTGAAGCGCCACGGTCGTCTTACCCGAGGATTCGGGACCGAAGATCTCGATGATCCTTCCCCTCGGAACACCGCCGATTCCCAGCGCCAGGTCCAAGGAGATGGAGCCCGTGCTGACCGCCTGAATCTCCATGTGGGTATTTTCCCCCAGACGCATGACCGATCCCTCTCCATGCTTCTTCTGAATTTGAGACAGGGCGGTTCTCAGCGCCTTTGCCTTTGCATCCTTATCGCTTTCGGGGGTGACCATAAGCTCCACGCCCGTTTTCTTCTTCGTTGTTGCCATACGCACCTCACAACATTTATAATATAGGTAGATTTCGGCTTTTTCATCGATCCAAAAAACCACAGTACCATTATACACTCACTTATTTCGATTGTCAATAGGTTTTTAAAAATATTTTTCCAAAATCGGAAAAACTTTTGTATTTCATATTGTTGCTTATTTTTTTATAATTCTAAAATTCCGTTTTCGGAACAAAACACTTTTTTCTTCGAAAACAGTAGCAAAGCAAAAAATCAAATTGACTTTTTCTCCTTTTTATGCTACAATGAACACATAAGCTTAAGTAGCAAGGAGGTCCCCTATGAATCCCGAAAAAATGTACCGCATCACAAGAATCCCCAGCTCGTTGGGCATTGTAGACGTAGTTCTCGACACCGACGCTTACAACGAGGTAGACGATCAGTACGCTATTGCGTATCTTTTGCTTCTGAAAAATCAGTTTAACACCATCGGCTTCACCGCCGCTCCTTTTTTCAATTCTCTCAGCGCCTCCCCCGAGGACGGAATGAACAAAAGCTACGAGGAGATCCTGCACATTCTCGATCTGATGGAAAGAGCCGACCTGAAGGACAAGGTATACAAGGGATCGACTCAATACCTCCCCAATGAAAGCACGCCCGTGGAATCGGATGCCGCTCGCTATCTCGTAGAGGAGGCGCGGAAGCATTCTCCCGAATTTCCTCTCTACATTATTGCCATCGGAGCCATTACCAACGTCGCCTCCGCGATCCTCATGGATCGGGAAGCCATGATCAATAACACGGTGGTTACGTGGCTCGGCGGACATGGCTTCCATTATTCCCACACGGGTGAATTTAATATGCGTCAGGACATTCCTGCCGCAAGAGTCCTCTTTGACAGCGGTATCCCTCTGACCCTCATTCCCTGCGAAGGGGTCGCCAGCGAGCTTCGTACCACCGAACCCGAGCTTCGTCATTGGATCAAAGGACAAAACGCCCTTGGCGACTATCTGTACGAGCATACGGTAAACGTGGCAGAGCGAACCGCCGCAGGCACGGTCTGGAGCCGTGTCATCTGGGACGTGGCGGCAGTCGCCGCCTTGCGCGACCGAGGAAATTGCCGCTTTGTCAAATCCCGTATGGAGCCTACTCCCGATATTCGGGATGATTTTCTCTACGCGAAAAACGAGGAAAAGCACCCCCTCCGTTACGTTTTCAAAATCAACCGCGACGCCATCTTTACCGAGCTGTTCGGCCTGATCCGTGGGATCGGCAAGGAAGACTCGAAATAAAAAATTTACAGTTTTTTTGGACAGAGGTCTTTTCTTCCGAAAAGATTTATGTTATAATAGAGTTCGCAAGCATTCTTGGGCTTGCGGACTCTATTTTTAGCGAGGTACTTTTCTATGGGCGGATTTTTTGGCGTTGCATCCCGCGAGGATTGCGTTTTTGATCTCTTTTTCGGAATTGACTATCATTCCCATTTAGGCACCCGCCGCGCGGGCATGGCAGTCTATCATCCCGAGCGAGGATTTGAAAAATCGATCCACAACATTGAAAACGCGCCCTTCCGAACGAAGTTCAGCTCCGAGATCGCCTCTATGAAGGGATTTCTGGGAATCGGCTGCATCTCGGATTTTGAGCCCCAGCCTATTTTGATCCGTTCCCATCACGGCACCATCGCGGTCACCACCGTGGGAAAGATCAACAACGTAGACGAGATCCTTTCCGAGACCATCGTGGGAAACAGCCACTTTTTTGAGCTGAGCAACGGTGAGATCAATCCCACCGAGCTGGTCGCCGCGCTGATCAACCAGAAGGACAACCTGATCGACGGCATACGATACGCGCAAGAGATCATTGACGGCTCGGTCAGTATGCTGGTTCTGACAAAAAAATCCATCATTGCCGCCAGAGATCCGATGGGACGGACTCCCATTGTGATCGGAAAAAAGGAGGAGGGCTTCTGCGCCTGCCTTGAAAGCTTCTCTTTTTTGAACCTCGGATATCACGCAGAGCGTGAGCTGGGCCCCGGTGAGATCGTCGCCATTACCCCCGACTCCGTCAAAACGCTGGTAGACCCCTCCAAAACCATGAAGATCTGCGCCTTCCTTTGGATGTATTACGGCTATCCCTCCTCCTCTTACGAGGGAAAAAGCGTGGAGAACGTTCGCTATAACTGCGGAAAACTCTTGGCAAGCAGAGACTGCGAGACCCCCGACCTTGTGGCGGGCATCCCCGATTCGGGCACTGCCCACGCCGTGGGATACGCCAACGCGTCGGGAATCCCCTACGAACGTCCCTTCGTAAAATATACCCCCACTTGGCCTCGCTCCTTTATGCCTCCCACCAACGAAAAGCGTCACCTGATCGCAAAAATGAAGCTGATTCCCATTCACGAGCTGATCCACGGAAAGAGTCTGCTTCTCATCGACGACTCCATCGTTCGCGGAACGCAGCTGGGCGAGACTACCGATTTTCTCTACGAAAACGGAGCCCGCGAGGTCCATATCCGCGTAGGATGCCCTCCCCTCCTTTTCAGTTGTAAATATCTGAGCTTTTCCCGCTCCTCCTCCGAAATGGAGCTGATTACTCGCCGTGTCATTACAAGGCTGGAGGGAAAGACACCCGACCGCAGAATCCTCAAGGAATACGTGGATCCCAACGGAGAAAAATATCAGAAGATGCTGGATATGATCTGCGAGGAGCTTCATTTCACCTCCCTGCGCTATCTGCGTCTGGACGACATGATCGAAGCCATCGGACTTCCCGAGGAACAGATCTGTACCTACTGCTGGAGCGGAAACGAAAACTAAAAAAGATCACTCAATCCCAAGCAAAAAGTCCCTGCCGCGCATTCGCGGCAAGGACTTTTTTGTTTATTCCGTTACTTTTTCTTTTTTCTCACCTTCGCGCCAAAGGGCAAAAAGGCAAGCTTCATCATTTTAAAGGACACGATTCCCGCGGGAATCCCCACGATCGTCACGCAAGCCGCAACCCCTGCCGCGAAATACGCCACCGCCATCTCCCATCCGAGGAAGACCGCCCACAGGGTATTGGCAATGGGGTGACGGAGCGGATGGACCTCCACGTGCCGTCCAAAGGGAGCAAGAGACAGACTCATAAATTTGAAGCATTGCAGCCCAAAGGGGATACCGATGACGGTGACGCAGCAAATCAGTCCGAATATCAGCCACATAAGCGCGGTAAGCCAACCACCGGTTATCATCCATATAATATTTGCGATCAGTCGCATTTCCTTTCTCCTTTCCGATCAGAAAAGCCAGACGGGATCCTTTGCCCTCCGTCTCTGCTCCTCTCGCCTCGGCTCCTCGGCGGGTTCCGCCTTTACGGGCACCCTCTCGGCAGACTTAGGGCGGCTCTTTTCCACGACGATGCCGCGATCCTTCCGATATTGAGAGGGAGAAGCGCCCGTATGCTTTTTGAAAATTCTTGAAAACTGAAGCACGTCATCGTATCCAACCTCCGCAGCCACCGATGTGACCGAGCGGTCCCCCTCGGAAAGAAGCTCCTCGGCTCTTTGCAGTCTCGTTTCGGTCAGATATTCTCTGGGAGACATTCCGTGAACCGCGTAGAATACGTTTCTCAGATACCCGCGGGTGATTCCCAGCTCCTCGGCAATAGCGTCCACCTGAATACTCTCGTGAAGATGCTCTCGAATATACTCTTCCGTATAGCGGACGTATCCCGCCGCCGCGGAATCCTCGGTCTGCTCGCTTCTGACGTAGGAAAGGATCAGCTCGCAAAGCGCTCCCCGTCTGCGAGGATCACTGATCTCGGTCTCCGTTCCAAAAAAGCCGTCTGCCACGCGGCGCAGCTCAAGGATATCCTCAAGCGAAAAGCGCTCGCCGTCGGGGCGAAGTCCATGGGAGCCAAACACGCGAAGGACCTCCCGCTCCGAAAATTCCAATTTCAGATACTCTCTGGGCAGATCGATCTCCCGCTCACTCCATTGGGAAAGATCCAAAAGCACGCCCTGCCCCGCGGAGATCGTCTCCTCTCCGATCCGCCCCTCGCCTCCAAGAGCGAGCAAGCAACAATATTCCTCCTTGGCGGAAAAGCGATGCCATCCGCCGTTTCGATAGATTCCTCTCATAGAGCCTCTCCTTTGTTCTTACTGTCATGATTATACCATATATGTATATGAAAATGCAATACCTTTTATGAATTT
>JAZOQX010000116.1:0-3872 GCA_045656325.1 Eubacteriales bacterium | reverse complement strand
TACCGCAAGGGTAGAGGACCCGGATCCGGTAACGGTAAGACTGCCGGTAAGGGACACAAGGGTCAGAACGCACGCTCCGGCGGCGGGGTAAGACCCGGAGTTGAGGGAGGGCAGCTTCCTCTTTACAGAAAGCTTCCCAAGAGAGGCTTCAAGAACAGATTTGCCGTAAACTACGCGATTGTTAACGTTTCGGACCTTAACAAGTTTGAGGACGGTGCAATCGTTGACCTCGAGGCTCTGCTCGCTGCGAAGATCGTTCGCAAGGAGCTGGATGGCTTGAAGGTTCTCGGTAACGGCGAGCTGACCAAAAAACTCACTGTCAAAGCGACAGTCTTTTCGGCAAGTGCCAAGGAAAAGATAGAAGCAGCAGGTGGAAAGACTGAGGAGGTATAAGGATGTTCAAGACGCTGAAAAACGCTTGGAGAGTTCCCGAGCTGAAAAAGAAGCTCCTCTTCACCTTGCTTATCGTCGTCCTTTACCGTCTGGGAGCCAACATTCCCGTTCCTTACGTTAGTTCCGATGTGCTTGCTTCCGGAGATATGTTTGCAAGCGGAACCATTCTCGCGTTCCTGAGCACGCTGTCCGGCGGCGCGCTTGAAAAGGCAACGCTGCTGGCGTTGGGTGTTTCGCCCTACATCACGGCGTCTATCGTGATCCAGCTGCTGACGATCGCCATTCCCGCCCTCGAAAGATGGTCCAAGGATGGAGAAAACGGCAGAAAGAAGATCACTGCTCTGACCCGCCTCATTACCGTTGCTCTGGCGCTGGTTACCGCAATCGGTTACACCATTTACCTGAATGGTGCCGGTGCGCTGACCGTGGATCTGAACTTCTTCCAGGGTACCGTTATGGTGCTTTGCTACTGCGCGGGCGCGGCTTTGGTTATGTGGATGGCAGAGAAGATCAATGAATCGGGTATCGGAAACGGTATCTCCATGATCCTGTTTGCCAACATCGTCGCAGGAACCTTCTCCGTAGTATATCAGCTGTGGTCGCAGGCATTCGGATACGGCTTCAACTGGGTAGGACTGGTCTGCTCGATCGCTTGTATCATCGTCTTTACGGCAATGATCGTGCTGATCGTTTGGATGTCCGACGCGGAAAGAAGAATCCCGATCCAGTACGCTAAGCGTGTGGTCGGCCGCAAAATGTACGGCGGACAGAACTCCAATCTTCCCTTGAAGGTCAATATGTCCGGCGTTATGCCGATCATCTTCGCAAACTCCATCGTCGCGATCCTTCCTACGATCGCAAGCTTTATGAATCAGGACGGCGGCTTCGCTAAGTTCGTAAACAACTGGCTCGGCCCCAACACTTGGATCTATTTCTTCGTGTTCCTCGTGCTTCTGATCGCGTTTGCTTTCTTCTACGTGATGATTTCGTTCAACCCCGTAGAGGTTGCCAACAACATCAAGAACAACGGTGGCGCGATTCCCGGTATTCGTTCGGGAAGACCCACGATCGAGTTCGTGAAGAGAGTATTGAACCGCGTGACCCTGATGGGTGCGTTGCTGGTTGCGATTATCGCGTGCTTCCCCATGCTGGTATCCAACGTGACCAATTACTTCGATTCCATCGCGGGAATGTTTGCCGTGCTTAGCTTCGGCGGATCCTCCCTCATGATCGTGGTCGGCGTTGCGCTGGAGACCGTAAGAGATCTGGAGGCTCAGATGTCGCTTCGCAACTACAAGGGCTTCTTGGATTGATTTCGTTCAACGAATCTATTTGGAGGAAACTATGAGATTAATCATTATGGGCGCTCCCGGTGCGGGTAAGGGTACCCAATCCGAAAAGATTTCCGCAAAGTGGAACATTCCTGCCGTTTCTACGGGAGATATGCTCCGTGCGGCAGTCAAGGAAGGAACTCCTATGGGTCTGACGGCGAAATCCTACATGGATGGCGGTCAGCTGGTTCCCGACGAGGTCGTGATCGGAATTATTAAAGATTATCTTTCTTCGGATAAGTGTAGCGGCGGATTCATTCTGGACGGCTTCCCCCGTTCCATTCCTCAGGCAGAGGCTCTGGACGCGATGGGAGTGAAGATCGATGCGGTTCTCAGCATCGAGGTCGCGGATGAAAAGATCGTAGAGAGAATGAGCGGACGCAGAATCTGCTCCTCCTGCGGCGCATCCTACCACGTAGCTTATAAGGCACCTAAGACCGAAGGCATCTGTGATAGCTGCGGATCGGCGCTCTATATCAGAGACGACGACGCGGCAGAAACCGTGCTGAAGCGTTTGACTACCTACCACAACACCACCGAGCCGCTGAAGGATTACTATGCGGCAAAGGGACTGCTTGTTTGTGTCGAAGGACAGGAAGAGGTAGCGGACACCACAGCCGAGGTCATGAAGGCGCTCTCGAAATTTGAGGCGTAAGCAATCATGATTCAACTGAAAAATTCAGCTCAGATTTCGCTGATGATGGATGCGGGACGCATCACGGGCGAGGCGTTGCTCGTCGCCCGTGAGAACGTCCGCGAGGGCATCAGCACCGAGGAGCTGGACTGCTTGATTCGCAGGTATATCGAGAAATGTGGCGCAAAGCCGTCCTTCCTCGGATACAGCGGATTCCCCGCTTCGGCGTGTATCAGTATCAACGACGAGGTCATCCACGGGATCCCCTCAAGGGGTCGGATCCTTCGGGAGGGCGACATCGTGAAGATTGACGTGGGAGCGTATTACAAGGGATTCCACGGAGACAGCGCCAGAACGATTCCCGTTGGCCGTGTCAATGAAGAAGCCATGCGCCTCATTGAGGTCACAAGGCAAAGCTTCTTTGACGGGGTTGAAGCCGTAAAGGTGGGAAATCGGATCGGTGACGTCGGAAGCGCCATTCAGGCGCGTGTGGAGAGTGCAGGCTTCTCGGTGGTGAAGCGATATATCGGACACGGAATCGGACATGAGCTTCACGAATCTCCCGACGTTCCGAATTTCGGAACCGCAGGACGGGGAACCCGTTTGTGCGCGGGCATGGCGATCGCCATTGAGCCTATGGTCAACGTGGGTGTCGAGGAGGTTTACGAGATGCCCGACGGATGGACGGTAAAAACCCGTGACCATAAGCTGTCGGCGCATTATGAAAACACAGTGGTGCTCACCTCTCAAGGGGCGGTGATCACGACGCTGGTCGATCCCAGCTTTTAAGTTGAATTACGTATCACAGAACGAAGGACAGAGGAGGAATTGTCGTGCCGAAGGATGACGTGATCGAGTTTGAAGGCGTTGTAGTTGAGGCGTTGCCCAACGCAACCTTCAAGGTAAAGCTTCCCAATGAGCATATCGTAACGGCTCATATTTCTGGAAAGCTTCGCATGAATTATATCAGAATACTGCCCGGTGACCGCGTAACCATTGAGGTTTCCGTATATGACCTCAACAAGGGACGCATCACGTGGCGTGCAAAGTAATAAAGAAAGGGTTGGTGTAATAATATGAAGGTTAAACCATCCGTAAAGAAGATTTGCGAAAAGTGCAAAATCATTAAGAGAAAAGGCAAAGTAATGGTTATCTGCGAGAACCCCAAGCACAAGCAGAAACAGGGCTGATTGCCGAAAAATCTAACAGAGAGGTATAAACAGTATGGCTCGTATAGCTGGTGTTGATATTCCGAACAACAAGCGCGTAGAGATCGCTCTGACCTATATTTACGGTATCGGTCGCAAGAGCTCCAACGATATTCTGGCAAAGACCGGAATCGATCCCGACAAGCGCGCAAAGGATCTTACCGAGGACGAAATCGCAAAGCTTCGTGATGAGATCGAAAACTCTTACACCGTAGAGGGTGACCTCCGCCGTGACGTAGCGCTCAATATTAAGAGAATGGTTGAGATTAACTGCTACCGCGGTATCAGACACAGAAAGGGTCTGCC
>JAZOQX010000115.1:0-2778 GCA_045656325.1 Eubacteriales bacterium | reverse complement strand
ATTCCTGCAAAGATCTGCACGTTCCACAAGTTTGCTTTTGATATTGTGAAGCGATTCTCGGTTGAACCTCCGGAAATCAACTTTTCCTCGTATCAGATTGTTTTTGATATGCTTGAAAAGTCGATATTCAACAATAAGCAGTTGATGCGCAATCTCGTTTTGTTCCTTGGGTATTACTTCGATTTGACCGAAGATGTATTCAAGTTTGATAACCTTAATCAGTTCCATCTTTATAAGGCAGAACAGGATTTTGAAACGCTGAAAAGTGGTCTTGGAGAATACATTAAAAAAGTGGTTCTTCATAAATTCGGGTGTACGAAGCCCCTTGGTAAGGAGAGGAAGCGGATATAGGAGAAAAAGAAATCGAGATTGCGAAATCCATACGCATTGCGTTTGGCAACCTTGATTTTGTTATTGAAGCCTTCCAATTTGCCGGTGTTTATAGGGAATTTCGCATGAGCAACGAGACCATCCAAACGTTTTAACTTCTGCCGCCCAAATTTGACAAGAGCCGAAATGTTGCTATGGATGGCAGCATCAAACCACTTTGTCCATCTTTGTAGGGCTTCCTCTTCATCGGAAATCTGAAACAAAGCACAGAGCTCCTCCTTCATTGCATAACAAACGGCAAGGTCTGAATGAGTATCTAAAATCTCATTCAGGCTTTGTTGCTTTTCAGCGTCAAGATTTTCTTTGTTCTGTAAAAGCACCCAACGAGCCTTTTTGACCTTGCTATACAATTTCTTTTCCTGCAGTACTTGCTGCTTTGAACCGCCATTGCCGCCGATATCCTTAGCTGCTTCCTTATGCGCTCTGGCCATATCCAGTCGAACCTTGCCAAGCACATCTCTTCCAAACTGAGCTTGTACGTGGTATCGATCATACACGATCACGGCTTGGGGTAGATGTTCTTTGACCAAAGCATTGTAAGAAGCATTCATATCCATTGCCACGGCTTTCACACTGGAGAGATAATCCGTTGTGGAGAAACACTCGAAGAACTGACGAAAATCCTTGATGGTTCTGCCTTTTCCAACCCAAAGGATGTCCCCGCGGACCAAATCCATAACACAAGTGGCATAACGATGACCTTTCCGTATTGCAAACTCATCAACCGCCAAATAGTAGGGTCTATATAAGGATTTTTGAGCAGTATTTTCCCACTCGTCCAAGATGAAATCGATGCGCATTTTTTCCAATTTCCTGACTGTGTTCCAATGGATTCCCAAGATCCTCGCTATATCCGATGTCGAGATCCGATATTTCAGCAATTGAAAGACCCACTCCACACATCGCTTTGTCAACTGAAACCCTTGCACCTTAAATGGATTCAACTCTGTATGCGTTTTGCCGCACTTTTGACATCTGTATCGGTGTTGATGTATTTCGTAAATGCTGGGTATCCCCGGCAAAAGCGGAATATCGGTCAGGCGAACTTTGCGTACACCGTTTCCCGATACATTCCCTCCGCAATAAGGACACACGACTTCGATTGATGGACGGTTACTACGAAATCTGAATATGTTTTTTCCATTTCCATCTTTTTCAATTTTTTCGCATATAAACCCTTGATATTCTGCTCGGATTGTGGTATTATATATGTGAGCCATAAGTCTCTCCTTGGTCAATGTTTGTTTGGTCACTTACATTATACCATATTGAGAGCCTTATGGCTCATTCTTTATTTTTTCTTACACCAATATTTATGAAGAACCAATATTTCTCAAGGTTTTGATGGAGAAATAGTATGATCTCCATTCACCCCAAAACAAAAATAGCGTCCCGTGAGCCAAACACTCACGGGAGGTTTTTTATGTTTTAAACTTTCAAACGCCTATCCAGCTTACGGATCAGGGTCACCAAGGGGACGGTGAGGGTACTCCCCACCAGATTCCCGATGCCGTGGGGGATATCGGCGGTGAAGAAGCCGAATTGCCACCACGCCAGTGCTTGCTCAAAGGAAAATCCCATGAGGGCCATCTGGGAGGGGATCCACCACAGTCCGAAGCCGAAGCCGTGAAGCCCGCAGACCAGCGCGTAGACAAGGGGAGCGAGCCACTTGGGCATCTTTTTCGGTAAGAGCATGACCATGCCCCAGAGGATGGTCCAGACGTAGAGGTAGGGCAGCCACCACGTACCGATGCCCTCGGAAAGCCCGATGAGCAGGACGTAGACGTAGATGGGAAACAGGGCCTTCCAGCGGTACAGAACCGTCAGCACCACGATCATCACACCGACGAGATGGACGTTGGGGATGATATTCATGAGGATGTCGGACACCATCATGACCGCCCCCAGCATACCGAAGACCACGATCTCGTAGATGGTCAGAAGGGCTTTTTTACGGCGGCTGACCCGCTTGGGCTGTCCGTTTTGCTCGGGTTGGGTACTCACTTGGACACCTTGAAGGCGTAGGTCGCGCCGGGCTCGATGTTGGTCATATCCACCCCGGTCATGCCATAGTCGTCACCGATGTAAAAGGCCCAGTAGGTGCCGTCCACCTCGTACTCGGCGGTGATGCCGTTGACCTTCTTGACGTAGAGACCGTAGTCACCTTGCTCCCCCTCAATGAGCCCCAGCTCCAGCAGAGCCTCGCCCACGGTGGTCTTGTCGGTGTGGATCTCGAATTTGGTCTCCTTCCCGTCCTTGTCCACCACGTTGAAGTAGAAGACGGTAGCCCCCTCGCCCTTGACGGTGGGGGCATTGGGATCGGGAGTCTCGGCGACCGTACCGCCCTCGGCGGTGGTGACGGCGGTGTCCCCGTTTGTCTCGGGGGTC
>JAZOQX010000114.1:0-9794 GCA_045656325.1 Eubacteriales bacterium | reverse complement strand
TGGAAGAAGAGGAAAAAGAGCTTCCCGTGGAGGAAGAGGAAAAAGAGCTTCCCGTAGAAGAAGAGGAAGAAGCGCTTCCCGTGGAGGAAGAGGAAGAAGCGCTTCCCGTGGAGGAAGAGGAAGAACTTCCCGCAGAAGAGGAAGAAGACCTTCCGTTTGAAATGGATGACTCTCTTGATTCCGAGGAGGAACCCTTTTCGGAGGAGCATGATTATCGGGAGCTTGACGCGTTTCTCGCGGAGATCTCGGATTATTTTACCACCGAGGAAACCGAGGAGCGCAGCGTAGAAAGGCTGCAAGCCGAATTGGCGGAGGATCTTCTTGCCGAGGAGGAGCAAGCCTTTGTTCCCCCCGAGGAGGTTTTGGAATCCATTCCCTTGGAATGTCTGACGGACGTTTCGGACGGAGAGGACACAAGGGAAGAGGTTGGCGATACGGAGCCTGAGCTGTCCGACGCTCTGCTGGGGCTTATGGAGCAGTTGGGGTGTGAGGGAGAGATTCCCGAATTGCTTCGAAAGCAGACCGAGAAAGAGCCTTCTGAGGAATCCGAGGAAAAAACAGACCTCAAGGAACAGTATCTTGCCCGAAAAAAACGAGACAAAAAATTTTTGCTTCGCGTGATCGGGTTGTCTGCCATTACCTTTCTTCTTCTGATCTTCGACGCGATTCCCTTCGGAGAAACCGAATGGTCGGGTCTGCTTGACTTTGTTGAATTTCCCGGAGCGTATCTTCTGGTCGGGCTTCAGCTGCTGGTGTTTGGTGTGGCTTTTTTGTGGAGACCTCTGTTACAGGGAGCGAAAAAGCTGCTTCGCGGCGCGCCCGATCTGTATTCCGCCTTGTTCGTTATGCTGGCGTTTGTCGCCGTATATGACGTAACCCTTGCCATTTTTATACCCGAGGCGGTGCTTGTTCCCATGTTTCATTTCCTCAGCAGTCTGGTCATGCTTGGCGTATTCCTTACGGAATATCTGATGCACCGCCGCAGACTTCACCTCTTGGAGATCATGTGCTCGGATGAGCCGCGCTATACGCTGGTTCCCTCCGACGGAGATCAATCCTTGGCGGAGAAGATGTATCGGGGCGGTATGGATCGGGAGCAAAGGATCTATCTTCCCGCCGCGGTTTCATCGGACGCGGAGTTTGACGTGGATTCGGAGGAGAACTCCGTACATACCCGCTTTCTCGGCGGGGCAATGCTTCCCATTTCCTTGCTGATAATCGCCACGGCGGTGGTGGGAATGGCTTTTGAAAAAACCATCGCCGAGGCGTGCGCGGCGGCGATGATCATGCTCTTTGCCACCCTGCCTCTGACCTGTGTGGCAGCCACCGCGATTCCTTTGTGGACCTCCGCTTCATGGATGAGAAAAAGGGGAAGCGCCTTGGGCGATATATCCTCTATTGAAACCTATGCGGCATGTAACGTGATCGTATTCCGTGATCTTCATTTGTTCCGTCTTTGCCGTATGGAGGATACGGGTATCGTCTTTTACGACAAGACCAATGCCACGGCGGTTATGGCGGCGCTTGAGATTCTATATTCTCACGTGGGCGGTCCCATGAAGGAGATCTTCATGCGTGTACCCGAGGCGTATCGCGCAAAAACCATTCGTATTCACCGTATCGGAATCGGCGGCGTTGAGGCCTTCGTAGACCGAAAGAGCGTTTTGCTGGTGGGAAGCTACGAATTTATGAGGCAATACGGTCTTCTGTTCCAAAAGACCGAAGATCCCTCCGACCGTGCTACCCTTTACGTATCCCTGGACGGAAAGCTCAGCGCAAAGGTGAACGCCCGATACGAGATCGATCCTCTCTTTGAAATGCTGGTCGATCGTTTGGCGACCGAGGGAATCCATTGTGTGGTGGAGACCTACGACCCCTTGATCCATTCCGAATTTGTCGGTGCTATGCGACGCGCGGACGGCGCGCCCATCAGCGTGGTTCATAAAAACGCGGTCGATCTCTATTACCAACAGGAGAGGGGAGAGCCCAGCGTAAAAAAGGCAAGCATGGTATCCACTCTGTCAAGATTAAAGCTGGCGGAGGATCTGGTTTGGTGCCGACGGATCGAAAAGGTAACCAAAAGGATTGAGCTGATGAGCTTCATATTCAGCGGTATCGGACTTCTGAGTGTCGCGCTCTTGTTCGGATTCGGCGTTTTGCCCTCCGTTCACGAATACTGGCTTGCGCTGTATGCGTTGCTTCCCGTTCTCTTTGTGGTGGGCGTGGTTCACATGACCTTCCCCAAACGATCCTATTTTTCGGAACGGGCCTACGCCAATGAATTGATCGCGCGGGACGAGCGACGGGAGCGAGCCAAGCAAAGGAAGCAGGAGCGGGCTATGCGAAAGGCGCAGACGTCCCGACAAAAGAAAAATAAAGAAACGAAAGAATAAGACCCATGAACAAAAAAATGAGTACCATTCTGAAATCGGTTTCCAAGCCCGGACGGTACGCGGGTGGGGAATTCGGTCAGATCATAAAGGACAAAGAAAAAATCAAGGCAAGGTTCGCCTTCTGCTTTCCCGACACCTATGAGATCGGTATGTCCAATCTGGGAGTGAGGATCCTTTACGGGGTTCTTAACCGTGAGGAGGACGTTTGGTGTGAGCGGGTTTACGATCCGTGGATCGATATGCAGGAAAAAATGCGGGAGAATCAGATCCCGCTGACCGCCTGTGAGAGCGGAGATCCCTTGACCGACTTTGATATGGTGGGATTTACGCTTCAGTACGAAATGAGCTATACCAACGTATTGAATATGATGGACCTTGCGGGGATCCCGCTGCGAAGCCGCGACCGTGACGACGGTATGCCCATCATCATCGGCGGCGGTCCCTGTGCCTATAATCCCGAGCCTGTGGCGGATTTCTTTGATCTCTTTAATATTGGGGAGGGAGAGGAAATGCTTCCCGCCCTGTGCCGTCTGTATATCCGCATGAAGGAGGAGGGACGGTATACCAAGGAGGAATATTTGCACGAGGCGGCAAGGACCATTCCCGGAATCTACGTGCCCGCATTCTATCGGGTCAGCTACCATGAGGACGGAACGATTCGGGAATATACGCCCATCTATGACGACATTCCAAGGACGATTCAAAAGCAGATCATAAAGGATATGGACACCTCCTATTTTCCCAAGGAGGTGGTCATGCCCTATATTGAAACGGTACACGACCGCATTATGCTGGAGGTGTTCCGAGGCTGTATCCGAGGCTGTCGCTTCTGTCAGGCGGGCATTATTTACCGTCCTGTTCGGGAAAAGTCTCCCGAGGTTCTCAACGAGCAGGCAAAATGTTTGTTTGAGTCCACGGGCTATGATGAGATTTCCTTGACGTCTCTTTCCATTAGCGACTATACGCATCTTGAGGAGTTGACGGATGAGCTTTTGGCGTGGACCGACGAAAATATGGTCAGTCTCTCTCTGCCGTCCCTGCGTGTGGACAGCTTTAGCAAGGAGCTGATGGACAAGATCGCTACGGTGCGCTCCTCCTCTCTGACCTTCGCCCCCGAGGCGGGAACCCAGAGACTTCGAGACGTGATCAACAAAAACGTGCGGGAGGATGATCTCCTTCGCGCGGTACACGTTGCCTTTGAGGCGGGGAAGAATACGGTCAAGCTGTATTTTATGTCGGGACTTCCCACCGAAACCTACGAGGATCTGAAGGGAATTTCCGATCTTGCCTCCTTGGTGATTGATGAATACTATCATTGCCCCAACCGCAACAAAACCAAAAAGCCGCAGGTCACCATCAGCGTGTCCTGCTTGATTCCCAAGCCCTTTACGCCCTTCCAATGGGAGGCGCAGGATTCCTTGGAAACTCTGGCAGAGAAGCAGGCGTATCTTGGCAGTCAGATCACCGACCGCAAGATCCGCTACACCCACCACGATGCCAAGGTCAGCCGTATTGAGGCGGTTTTGGCGCGGGGCGACCGTCGATTGGCGGATGCCTTGGAGCTGGCGTGCCGAGAGGGCTTTATGTTTGACGCATGGGACGAGTGCTTCGATTACGACCGTTGGATTTCGGTTTTGGAGCGCTCGGGGATTGATCCCGCATTTTTCGCCAACCGCGCCTACGGTCTTGACGAGGTTCTTCCTTGGGATATTATTGATTGCGGTGTCAGCAAGGAATTTTTGAGACGGGAGCGCGATCGCGCTTACGCCGAGGCGACCACACCCAACTGCCGTGAAAAATGCAGCGGATGCGGAGCCAATCGATTGGGAGGTGAGCGGTCATGCTGTCCGAAGGCAAAGCAGTAAACAAGCTGGAAGAAAAGAAGCGGCTTCGCTCCTTGCCCGTTCTGGAGCGCCCCTTGACGGTTCGTCTGAAATTCCGCAAGGTGGGATCGCTTCAGTATATTTCCCATCTCGATCTGCAAAGGACCTTTATGAGAGTGCTGGTGCGGGCGTGTATTCCCGTATGGTATACCAAGGGCTTTAATCCCCACGCAAAGCTGGTATTTTCCACTCCCTTGAGTGTCGGAGCGCAGAGTGAATATGAATTTTTGGATCTGCGTATCGATCGGGAAATGTCTCCCACGGAGATTATGGTGCGGCTCAACAGAGAGTTGACCGAGGAGCTTCAAATTACCGAAGCCTACCTGCCCGAATCGGATTTTTCCGAGATCGCTTGGGCATCGTACGAGGTCGAGATTCATACGGCAGGCGCGGACGCTGCCTTAGCCGATGCCGCTCAGAGGCTGCTGACTACCTCTCCCCTCATCATGGTAAAGAAAACGAAATCGGGCGAAAAGGAAATTGATATCGTTTCCATGGTTCATTCGGTTCGCGCTTGCTTTGATGAGACGACGGGGACTGTAAAGCTTCGCATGGTATTGAAGGCAACCGTGGGTGAATTTTTGAATCCCGAAATGACGGTGAGCGCCATGAAGGATTATTTGGATATTCTCGGGGGGGATCCCACCGAGGAGTGGTATACGATTCTTCGTACGGCGATCTATAAGGAAGATATGACGCTGTTTCGATAAGAAAGGATTGAGGGACAGATGAGATCCATGTATGGAATCCGCCGTCGCACGTGGGCGGAGATTGATCTGAATGCCGTTGACGCGAATTTTTACGCTGTGCGGGGGGCGATATCTCCCGCGACCAAGGTGTGCTGCGTGATCAAGGCGGACGGCTACGGTCACGGAGCCGTGACCTTGGCAAGACGGTACGAGGGGCTTGGCGCCGATTATTTTGCCGTATCCAATATTGAGGAGGCGCTGGAGCTTCGCCGCAGCGGTATCACGTTGCCGATTCTTATTCTCGGATTTACGCCTGCCGAATGCGCGGCAATTCTGGCAAGAGAAAGGCTTTCGCAATGCGTGTATTCCTATGAATACGGCAAGGCTCTTGCCGCGGAGGCGGAGAAAGAGGGCGTATCCGTCAGGATTCACGTCAAGCTGGATACGGGTATGGGACGCATCGGATTCAGAGGCAGGGAGGAATGGGCGCAGGCGGCGGAGATCTGCCGTATGGGCGCATTGATTCCCGAGGGGATCTTTACCCATTTTGCCGTTGCCGATGAAAATGAAGAGGGAGACGCATACACGAGGAAGCAGGTCGACTGCTTTGCCGAGGGTGTGCACTATCTCGAGGCGCAGGGCATCCGCTTTGCGATTCGGCATTGTGCCAACAGTGCGGCGATCTTTGATCATCCCGATTGCCATTTCGATATGGTTCGGGCGGGGATCGTTTTGTATGGCTTTGCACCCTCTCAAAGGATGCGCGCCTTACCTGCGCTTGAGCCGATTATGACTCTGAAAACCGTGATCTCTCACATAAAGACCCTTGAGGCGGGAGAGTCGGTCAGCTACGGCAGGACCTACATAGCCGACCGTCCCCTTCGGGTGGCGACCGTTCCCGTCGGTTATGCCGACGGCTTTTCCCGCCGTTTGGGGAACGGACGGTATGCTTTGAAAATCGGAAATGCCTACGCTCCCATCGTAGGACGGGTCTGTATGGATCAGCTTATGCTGGACGTAACCGAGCTTTCTTGCTCTGTGGGAGACGTGGTGACGGTGTTTGGAGCCGATCAGAAATGCTCTGCCGATGAGATGGCGAGGATCAACGAGACGATCAACTACGAAATCAGCTGTGACGTTGCCAAGCGGGTGCCGAGGATCTATCTTCTGGACGGAGACACCGTGGGTGTGATGGATGCCTTGATCTCGGAGGAATAAAAAACGGAGATTGCTTTTTGAAGCAATCTCCGTTTTTCTTTAGCAGATGGTTTGCAAGAGAAGCCAAGCCAGCCCGTAGTAGCCGACGACGGCGGTCAGATCGTTGACGGTGGTAATGAGGGGACCCGATGCCACGGCAGGGTCGGCACCGAGACGGAATAGGAGCAGAGGGATTGCGGAGCCCACCAGTCCCGAGATCATCATGGCAAAGAGCATGGCGGCACCGACGCAGCCTGCGATCGAAAGAATCAGCATGAGCGGATAGGAAGCGAACAGCGTCAGATATCCCGCGACGATGGAGAACGAAATGACACCGAGCAAAAATCCGTTCAAAAGGGCGATCCTCGTTTCCTTAAGGATGATCAACATCGAATTTCTTTTGCCTGTCGAGCGCTCGGCTCCCAAGCCTCGAATGGTAACCGCCAAGGACTGTGTTCCCACGTTTCCCGCCATGCCGAGGATCAGGGATTGAAAGGCGACCAGCATGGGAAGCTCATCCACCACTCCCTCAAAAAATCCCACGACCACGGAAACCGCTAAGCCGAGGAACAAAAGAATGATGAGCCAAGGGGCTCTTTTTTTCATGCTTCCGAGCAGGGAATCGTTTTTCTCCTCTTCCGAGCCGAGGGCTGCCAGCTTGGCGTAATCGTCGCCCCGTTCCTCGTCGATCAGCTCCAAGAGGTCCTGAGAGGTGATAACACCCAACAGGAGATTGCTCTCGGAGAGAACGGGGATCAGATCCTCAGAGTAGCCGCGAAGACGCTCAACGCAATCCGAGATCGGCTCCTTGTCGTAAACGCGGGGAAAGGCGGTGCTGATCAGATCCTCCAAGGAATCCACGCTTCTTGCGATAATGAGGTCCTTCAGATCCAGCGTGCCGTAATAGCTTCCATCCTCCTCGGTGACGAACAGGGTGGAAATATTGTCGTTTTTTTCTGCCTCCGAGATCAAGGTTCTCATGGCTTCCTTCACGGAAACGTGTCGGCGGATCGCAATGAAATTGGTGCTCATTCTGCTTCCGATCTCATCCTCCTCATAGGAGCAGAGAAGGGCAAGATCATCGCGGATCTCCTCATCCTCAATTTTCTCAAGAACCTCGTCGCGGATCTCCTCGTCCAGATCGTCCAATGCCTCCAAGGCATCGTCGGCATCCATCTGCTCAATGAGATCTGCCGCCTCCTCGGTATTGAGGGCGGAGAGATATTCTCCCGCGTCCTCCATAAAGGAGATAATGTCGGACATGACCTCCACGCCCAACGCATCCAATAATTTTCTTGCCTCCTCCTCGTTCAGGTCCTCCAGAGCCATGGCAATGTCGTTGTGGTGGTAGTCCTCCAGCTTTTCCTTGAGGAGCGCGCGATCCTCTGCGGTGTGGATCAGCTCCAGAATTTCGGCGCGCGGATCTCTCGGCGTCATTTCAAAGATCTTGTTTTCCATAAAAAAACTCCTTTCCGAGGGAAAGGAGGAGAGTTCTTCTACGGCACCTTACAAAAGCATACCCAAAAAGAGGTGATTTCTTACGCACCTTTCCCTATGTATTGATTTCCAACGGTATAATCGAGGGTTGTCACACGGATGGTCGGTACTCATTTTGTCACCTCCTGTTGTTTTTCTTTTCTTAGTATAGCACAGATACAGAAAAAGAGCAAGAATTTTTTGAAAAATTCTTGCTCTTTTCGTGGTGACCCGCCGGAGACTCGAACTCCGGACCCCTTGATTAAAAGTCAAGTGCTCTACCGTCTGAGCTAGCGGGTCGGTTCAGCGCTACCTTAATATCATATCATAAATCGTGAATTTTGTCAAGAAAATTATTGGCAATATCTTGGACAAATATGCACAAAAAACAGATGTGATTTTTGTCATTTCACACGAAGATCAGCCCAGCTTTTCGATTTTTTCTACCAAAAGATTGATGTTTTCGGGGATCAGCTCGGGCAGATCGTGATGGTCCGCGTCCGACTCCTCAAAATCCTGTCCCTTGATGGAGCTGCGAAGCATACGGACGACCCACTTGTCAAAGCCTGTAAGCTTTTCGGGCTTTAATTCGCCGCCAAAGCAATGATGCCCGAGAGAACAGATCAGCCCTTTGGGAAGCTGGATGTCCACGTATTCCTGAAACTGGCGAGGATAGCCGCAACAGAAAAAGACCGCCGTGGGCATTTCGGACAGCGTGTCCACGTGGGATTTGATATAATTTTTAAGCGTTTTATTCATTCGACCCATGCGAATGGGGCTTCCTATAATGACCGCGTCAAAGTCAGCGGGGGAGGGAGTGGCTTCCTCGGCGTTTACCAAAACGGGCGAAAAATGGATGGCAAGCTTGTCTCGAAGCAGCTCGGCGCATTCACGGGTCGCACCTCCACGGGAGGTGTATAAAATCAGAATCTTCACGGATAGACGCTCCTTTTTTCTCATTGCTCTTATTATACTCAAAACGTCCGCGTTTGTCAAGAAAAAAAGGCGGCTGCCGAAGCAACCGCCCGAAAAATTCTTATTCCTCCTCAATCAAGCCGTAGGAGTTGTCGTGTCTCTTGTAGACCACGCAGACCTTTTCATCCTTGTCGTCTCTGAATACGAAGAACGCGTGCTCCAGAAGATTCATCTGCATGATCGCCTCCTCTGCCGACATGGGCTTCAACGCAAAGCTCTTGCGGCGGATGGTAAATTCGGGATCCTCCTCGATTTCCTCTCCCGTTTCAAACATCCCCTGATCGAAGGCGCCGCTGCGTAAGCGCTTGGCAAGGCGGGTTTTGTTTTTACGGATCTGACGCTCTATATTATCCACGGCGCGGTCCAACGCGTTGCGGAAGGTCTCCGCCCGAATCTCGCTGCGGAAGATCGTGCCTAAGGAAAGAATGGTGATC
This sequence comes from Eubacteriales bacterium, assembly GCA_045656325.1. Taxonomy (GTDB): domain Bacteria; phylum Bacillota; class Clostridia; order Oscillospirales; family CAG-272; genus HGM12713. The sequence continues at coordinate 747 of JAZOQX010000114.1, read as the reverse complement.
TCGAGACATTTCTCATTCTTTTTGGAGCTGAGGGTGACCGTAGCGGTACAGGTATCGTCAAAATACTTGTCCAGCTTTCCGAGCTTTGCTTCGATGGTGGCCTTCATTTCATCCCACACGTTCATTTGTCTGCCTACAATGGTAAGTTTCATGTTCCTTCCTCCTTGAGAGATAATACCGAGGACCGTATCCTCGATATTAGTATACCACGCTTCTTTGGTTTTGTAAATAGTATTTAATATTCTTTTTTATTCTTTTAAAATTTTGGTTAAAATGCACGAAAAAGTCGTAGCCGGTTCGTACAGAAAACAAGGGATTTCCTTCAAAGGTAAATTGCGGGGCGGGGGAAGGACGTAAAATAATTTTTTGAAAAGCACTTGACAAACTCTCTCTTGCGTGATATCATTATGATATCAAATCAATTAAGGAGAAGTTCTTATGCAAGAAAAGATTTTAGCGAAAAAGAAAAACGGAATGCTCGTCTTGATCCTGATGGTGGCGTTTTTGATCCTATCCGTTGTGGGAGTGATCGGCAGTTCCATAAAATTGGACAGCGGGTACGCGGACGCGCTGAGCCTGACTGTGTTTATCGTCTCGGTGGCGTATCTTTCCCTTTGTTGGATTCTGATTCCCGGCTTTAAGGTGTTGAAGCCGCAGGAGGCGCTGGTGCTGACTCTCTTCGGCAGATACGTGGGAACCTTAAAGGGAGACGGTTTCTTCTTCGTCAATCCCTTCTGCACCGCCGTT
>JAZOQX010000113.1:0-14964 GCA_045656325.1 Eubacteriales bacterium | reverse complement strand
GAGCGCATCTTTGGACCCACCAAGGAAGGCGCTTGTATGTGCGGAAAGTATAAAAATTCCCACAACAGAGGCGAGGTTCACAAGTGTGAAAAGTGCGGCGTGGACGTAACCACCAAGAAGGTTCGCCGTGAGCGCATGGGTCACATCGAGCTGGCAGCCCCCGTATCCCATATCTGGTATTTTAAGGCGATCCCCTCCAGAATGGCGTTGGTGCTGGATATTTCCCCCAAGTATCTGGAGCAGGTATTGTATTTTGCCGATTACGTTGTTCTCGATCCCGGCGCAACGCCGTTGGAAAAGGGAACCGTGCTCAAAGAAAAGCAGCTGCAGGAAAACCGTGAAATGTACGGAAACGACTTCCGTGTGGGCATGGGCGCAGAGGCGATCAAGGAGCTGCTCGCGCAGATCGACATTGAAGAGCTTTCCGCTCAGCTGAAGAGCGAGCTTCTGACCGCAACGGGACAGAAAAAGACTCGCGTGATCAAGCGCCTTGAGGTAGTGGAAGCATTCAGAAAATCGGGTAACAGGCTGGAGTGGATGATTCTTGATGCCATTCCCGTGCTTCCCCCCGATATCCGTCCCATGGTTCAGCTGGACGGCGGACGCTTTGCCTCCTCCGACCTCAACGAGCTTTACAGACGTGTCATCAGCAGAAATAACCGTCTCAAAAAGATTATTGAGATCCATGCTCCCGAGATCGTGATCCGTAACGAGAAGCGTATGCTTCAGGAGGCAGTAGACTCCTTGATCGACAACGGCAGAAGAGGAAAGCCCGTAACGGGTCCCTCCAACCGTCCTCTCAAGTCTCTGTCCGAGATGCTCAGAGGTAAGCAAGGACGCTTCCGTCAGAACCTTTTGGGTAAGCGTGTTGACTACTCGGGACGTTCGGTTATCGTCGTAGGACCTTCCTTGAAAATTTATCAGTGCGGTCTTCCCAAGGAGATGGCTCTGGAGCTCTTTAAGCCCTTCGTTGTGAAGAGACTGGAGGAGATGCAGAGAGTTCCCGGTGTGAAGGACGCTTTGAAGAAGATCGAAAAGGCTCACGAGAATCCCTGCGTATGGGATGCTTTGGAGAACGTGATCAAGGAGCATCCCGTGCTCCTGAACCGTGCGCCTACGCTGCACAGACTGTCGATTCAGGCATTCGAGCCCGTGCTGGTAGAGGGAAGAGCCATCAAGCTCCATCCTCTGGTATGTACCGCGTTTAACGCGGACTTTGACGGCGACCAGATGCCTGTACACGTACCTCTGTCCGCAGAGGCACAGGCAGAGGCAAGATTCCTCATGCTGTCTGCCAACAACCTCTTGAAGCCCATGGACGGCCGTGCCGTTGCGGTTCCTTCTCAGGATATGATCCTCGGATCCTACTACCTGACTATGGATAAGGCGGGCGAGCCCGGAGAGGGAAGAGCCTTCCGCGATTTCAACGAGGCGATGATGGCGTATGCCAACGGCGCCCTCGGACTGCATGCTCCCATTAAGATCCGCGTGACCAAGGAAATCGGCGGAGAGAAGAAGACCAAGCTGATCGACGCAACCCTCGGACGGCTGATCTTCAACGCGCCCATTCCTCAGGACCTTGGTATGATCAAGAGAGTGACCGAGGACGATCTCTTTGAGCTGGAGATCCAGAAGGTCGTTAAGAAGAAGGAACTGGGACAGATGATCGACCTGTGCATCAAAAAGCACGGATCGGCAGTCTGCGCGGAGATGCTGGATAACATTAAGGAAATGGGATACAAGTATTCCACCAGAGCATCCTTCTCCATTTCGGTGTACGATATGACGATTCCCGCGGAAAAGCAGGAATTTATCGCCGCAGCACAGAAGAAGGTGGATGCGGTCAACCAGAACTATATGGACGGTCTTCTGACCAACGACGAGCGTTACAACAACGTTATCAAGATTTGGGAAAAGACCACGGGTGAGGTGACCGACGCGCTTCAGCGCGGCTTTGACGCGTACAATCCTATCAAGATCATGTCTGATTCCGGAGCCCGTGGATCCATCGCGCAGATGCGTCAGCTGGCAGGTATGCGCGGACTGATGTTCGCGACCAACGGTAAGACCATCGAGCTTCCCATTAAGTCTAACTTTCGTGAGGGCTTGAATATTCTTGAGTACTTCATGGGAGCAAAAGGATCCCGTAAATCTCTGTCCGATACGGCACTCCGTACCGCTGACTCGGGATATCTGACCCGCCGTCTGGTTGACGTTTCTCAGCACGTGATCATTCGCGAGGAGAAGTGCGATACCACCAAGGGTGAGTGGATCGAGCAGATCATGGACGAAAAGAACGGAACCGTTCTGGAGCCTCTGTCCGACAGAATCGTGGGACGTTACACCATCGGAACCGTTCAGAACCCCGTCACCGGTGAGGTGATCGTGGGCGACGACGAGATGATCACCGACGATCAGGCAAAGGCGATCGTTGCCGCGGGCATCGATAAGGTATATATCAGAACGATCATCCAGTGTCATGCAAAGCAGGGAATCTGCGCGCATTGCTATGGCGCGGACCTTGCGTCGGGCAACCCCGTTAAGGTGGGTGAGGCCGTCGGTATCATCGCGGCGCAGTCGATCGGTGAGCCCGGTACCCAGCTGACCATGCGTACCTTCCACTCGGGCGGTGTCGCAGGCTCGGATATTACGCAGGGTCTTCCCAGAGTTGAGGAGCTCTTCGAGGCAAGAACCCCCAAGAAGACGGCGGTTCTGGCAGAGGTCGACGGTATGATTCAGGAGATCAAGATCGGCGATACGCCCAACACGCATATCGTGGAGATCCGCTCCGCCGTTGACGGTACGGTGGTTCGCCACATGATCCCCTTCGGCAAGAGACTGGTGGTTTCCGAGGGCGCTGAGGTCCGTAAGGGCGACGCGCTGACCGACGGAAGCAAGGCACCTGCCGATATCATGCGGATCTTCGACGATCCCAACGATCCCAACAACCACGATTATCTGGATAAGGTTTATGAGTATATCATTATGGAAATTCAGAAGGTATACCGTTCTCAGTCCTGTAACGTAAACGATAAGCACATCGAGATCATCGCGCGTCAGATGACCAGACAGATTCGCATCTTTGACGGCGGAGACACCGATCTTTTGGTGGATTCCTTGGTGGATGCTTCCGAGTTCGAGGAAGAGAACAACCGTATTCAGGCACGCATCGACGCGGGTGAAGAAAATCTTCGCCTTGCGGAGGGCAAGCCCATCCTGCTTGGTATTACCAAGGCGTCTCTTCAGACCGAGTCCTTCCTGTCTGCCGCATCCTTCCAGGAGACCACTAAGGTTCTCACCGATGCCGCAATCAAGGGCAAGATCGACCATCTGTCTGGCTTGAAGGAGAACGTCATCATCGGTAAGCTGATTCCCGCGGGAACGGGTATGAAGTGCTACCACGACGTGGACGTTGTTAAGAACGAGGCTGCGGACGAAACGACCGTAGGCTAAAGCTTGGGTCTCTGTTGCACATTGTGCAACAGAGACCTTCTTTTTTGTGCAAAAATACAAGGGGGATTTTTGTGAAAAAGGTTGACAAAATTTTGGGGATATGGTATACTGTATTAACAATATAACCATAAATGTGCGTACTGGTTTGACGGTATGCGAACGATAAAGTCAGAATTAACAATGAAAAGTGGGAAAAGGGTATGGCAAAGAAGAAACTGAATCAAACGGATACGGACACTTGTGCTACCGAAGAAATGAAAGAAAGCAAGCGTAGCGCGTATTATGCTCGCGGAGCGGAGCTGAAGGAGCAAAGCCAAGCGTTTTCGCGCTATATCGGAATATTCCAGAAGCTTTATTCCAGCGTTGCTTTTTGGGCGTTGGCGATCCTTGTCACGGTGATCGTGGCATTGCAGGCGCTGGACGTATTCTCTATGTTTACGGTGGCTCCCGCATACGGCCTGTTGCAGATGGTTCCGTTCGCTTTCGTGACGGTCACCGCGGTCATGATGTGGTTTGCGGCATTCCATGCCAAGCGCAAGAGTGATTCCTATTATCCCGTTCGCGGTCTGCTGACGGGCATGGTTGGAAGCTTTGCTCTCTTTTTGATCTCCTCTATCGCGATCTCCTTTGTTACCAGCGGCTTCGGCTCCTACCTTGCCTCGGTGACGGAGCGGATCGGGGAGACCTCCTTGAGTGAGGTTTTCCGTGATTTCGGAGCAAAATTCTCCGAAGCTCTTGAATATGGAAAGAATTTGGGTGACATGACGCTGAAATTTGACGCTCCCGCGCTGAAATCGGCGTACGTTCCCGTGGTTGAGGAGTGGTGGGATACCCTCATCGTTTCCTTGATCTTTGGCGCGATCATCATGGTTCTGCTTTTGGCGATCCGCTCTATTCGCATTCTTAAGGCGGTTTCCGCGTCCAAGAACTCCGTGGAGTACGGGGAAAAGGTCGGCGATGCGAAGATCAAGAAAAAGCAGTACATCATCTACGGCGCGGTTTCCTTCGTGCTTGCTGCGCTGCTCTTCCTGTTGGATCCCCTGCTGAAGACCATGAGCACCGTGACTACGGCGTTTAAGGTTACCTTCAGCTCTACCGTAAACGTGATCTTCGGTGACGGCTTTGCGGCAGAATTTGCCGCTCCCGGTTCCGATGGACAGGTCTATCTGAATCTCTTGGCTACGCCCTTGGTTCTCGTGGCTTTGGTGGGACTTTTGGTGTTTGCCGTTTTCTACGCGTACCGCTTGATTAAGCTGTTCTCCTTGACGCGCCGCGTCAATCGATCCGCGGTGAACGGAGAGATCCCTCACGTTCGTCTGGGCGCGTTCTCCGTCATCAGCATCGTCCTTTCCGTTTTGATGCTGAGCAACGGTATTACCTGGTGTTCTTCCTTCTTCTTCTCCCGTGTTGGCGGAATTTCCTTGCTGACCGCGATTGGAAAGGTTCTTCTTATTGGCGTTGTGATTTTGATGGTCGGCTTCTTTACTCTCAAAAACAGAAATGAGATTGAGGTATGCCACAGAACTCAGCGCAAGGAGCGGGGCGAGGATATCGAGATCATTGAAAAGAAGGTTGCCAAGGATTGGAGCGGCTGGGCCGCGCTTGCCGCAACGGTGGGCTGTGTCCTTGGATGGATCGTTATTCAGAGATTGATGCTCTTCATGGATTCCTACGGACGCTTGACCATGCAGATTCTGCCCTTTATGGGAAGCTACGATATGAACGTGTTTGGCGGCGGACTTATGAACGAGCTTCTGTATACTGTCAACAAATTGAGCGACAAGATGCTTTTGATCTTCTCCAATATCAATCAGCTTGTGCTCAGCTCGGGTGTGATCGTTGCGTTGACCGCGTGGATCATTTCCCGTTGCCGCTTCTACAAGGCGGGCTTCAGCCCCGACGCAACGCAGAAGCTGGAGGGAAGAAGTCTGACGGCTCCCAAGATCTTGTTGTACGTCTTTTCCGCGATTGCGGTAATCCTGACGGTTTCTCAGCTCTTTATTGAAGGATCGTGGGCGGGCACCCTTGGTGAAGCGCTCTCCAGCGCCTTCGATATGATGTTTATTCTGGTCATGTCCACGTTCTTTATGAGAAAGGCGAGATGCAGAAAGACCGCCAAGATTCTTGTTCCCGTTGCGATCGGTGTTGTAGCGACGCTTCTCTACACCTTCTTGTTCGAGCTGGGAATGCCCCTGTCGGATATGATGAGTATGCAGGGCGGCGTAGGATTTTTGGTATCGATTCTTGTTTGCACGCTGGTGTTCCAGTTGATTCGCTGGTTGTTCGCGACCACCTACTATTTGGAAACCAACAATCTTATTCCCGTCATTTTCTTCGATTTCATGTTGGCAATGATGATGAATATTGCTATCAGCGGTATCACGGGTACCTTGATCGGCGAGCAGACCGTTGTGGTCGGACCCGCTTGGCTGTTTGAAGCAACCAAGGCGCTGATCGGAGTGCTGGGCGTGGACGCTCCCGCAATCGGAGAGGTGATGAGTCTGGCAATGCCCTTGCTGCTCAATATCGTGTTCTTCCTGTTTGCCATGATCTCCATGCTTGCCATCGGCGTGATTTTGCTGGTGCGTAACCTGAAGGCGGAGAAGCTTCCCGGTGACGATCTGTGTGATTTGGATCACGTGGATGACGAAAAGGAATTTTTGACCGAGGCCGAGATGATCGCCCGTCAAGAGGCAGAAGCCGCAAAGGCTGAATAAAAAATATTTTGGGCTGTCCGCAAATTGCGGACAGCCTTTTTGTATTATATTGCCAAAAAAACAGTTGAATTTTTGATGGAAAAGAAAAAAATAACAAATTTAAAAAAATGGCAAAAATTCTATTGACAAGCAGGGGGGATTGCGATATAATATAGATGGTTAGAGGAGACTAACTGTTCTATGGATCAATCGAAGCAAGGGGGAAGGGACACCGTGAATTTGCGTGACGCGGAAGAAGGAAAGGAATACCTCATACGGGAAATACGTACCGACGACGAGGAGTTGAACGCCTTTTTGTTCTCCTTGGGCTGCTACACGGGCGAATCCATCACCGTTATTTCTCATTTAAAGCGTGCTTGCGTGGTGTCCATTAAGGATGGCAGATATACCATCGACCAGAATTTGGCAGAAGCGATTCTGATAAAATAAAAAATGACCCTTGGGTTGTTTTTTTTGAGAATATGGTTAGGAAAAACTAACCGATCTTGCGTTTTCGCGGCAATTGCCGCTGATGAATCATTGTATCTTTATGAGGAGGAAATTCGATGAGAATTGCGCTTGCGGGAAATCCGAACAGTGGAAAGACCACCATGTATAATGCTCTGACAGGAAAAAACGAGAAGGTGGGAAACTGGGCGGGGGTTACCGTCGATAAAAAAGAGCATCCCATCAAAAGAAGCCTGTATCGGGCAGGCGAGGTGCTGATCGCGGTGGATCTTCCCGGAGCTTATTCTATGTCGCCCTTTACCTCGGAGGAGAGTGTAACCAGCGACTACGTGAAGAATGAATGTCCCGATGCGATCATCAACATTGTGGATGCTACCAATCTGAGCAGAAGTCTGTTTTTTACGACCCAGCTGATGGAGCTGGGGATTCCCGTGGTCGTCGCGCTGAACAAGACCGACGTAAACAAAAAGAAGGAAACCGAGATCGATGCGAAGGCGCTTTCGGAGCTGCTCGGCTGCCCCGTTGTGGAGACCGTATCGATTGCCGCAAAGGGAATGAGAGAGGTGGTTGAGAAGGCGGTTGCGCTGATCGGCAAGGGACAATCTGCTCCTTACAAGCAGGGAGAGACCGACCTGACCGACCCCCGTGCGGTGGAGGAGGCTGACCGAAAGAGATTTGCGTTTGTCAACGGGATCGTGAAGAGGGTCGAAACAAGAAAGATCCTGACCAAAAACCGCAACGCTCAGGATAAGGTGGATTTGATTCTGAACAACAAGTGGTTTGGGCTTCCGATTTTTGGCTTGATCATGTTCTTGGTTTTCTGGATCTCTCAGGCGGGACCCGGCGCTTGGATTGCCGAGGGATTTGAGTTTGCCAACGGAACGGCGATCCCCGGTCTTGTGACCTTGATCGAATGGCTTGGAGAATGGGTCGGCGGGCTGATGGAAGGCGCCAATCCCTTGCTGACCTCGATCGTGGTGGACGGTATCATCGGCGGTGTTGGGGCTGTGGTTGGGTTTTTACCCTTGGTTATGATCATGTATTTCCTCATTGCGCTTCTTGAGGATTGCGGATATATGGCGCGGGCTACCGTGGTTTTGGATCCCATTTTCAAAAAGGTGGGGCTTTCGGGAAAATCCGTGATTCCCTTTGTGATCGGAACGGGATGCGCCATTCCCGGAGTGATGGCGTGCAGAACCATTCGCAACGAGCGGGAGAGAAGAGCCACCGCCATGCTTGCGCCCTTTATGCCTTGCGGTGCCAAGCTCCCCGTGATCTCTCTGTTTGCGGGAGCCTTCTTCTCGGAATCCTCTTGGGTAGGCGCCGCTATGTATTTCGTGGCGATCCTGATCATTTTGCTTTGCGCGCTGCTGGTTAATTTGCTTACGGGAAGCAGAAAGAAATCCTTCTTTATTATGGAGCTTCCCGAGTATAAGATTCCCCATTTTGGAAAGGCGTGTCTTTCTATGTGCCAGCGCGGCTGGTCCTATATCGTTAAGGCGGGCACGATTATTCTCGTTTGTAACTTTTTCGTTCACGTGATGCAGAGCTTCGGTTGGGGATTGCAGCCCGTGGAGGATGCCTCCGAATCCATTCTCGCCACGATCTCCATGCCCTTTGCCTATCTGTTTGCGCCCATTGTCGGCGTAGTGGCTTGGCAGTTAGCCGCCGCCACGATCACGGGCTTTATTGCCAAGGAAAACGTGGTTGGAACCCTCGCGGTGTGCTTCGTAGGACTTGAAAACTTCATTGATACGGAGGAGCTGGCTATGATGGCAGGCTCCGGCGCGGACGTGGCGGGGGTCATGGCGATTACAAGAGTCGCCGCTCTTGCGTATCTGATGTTCAATCTGTTTACACCTCCTTGCTTTGCCGCCATCGGCGCGATGAATGCGGAGATGAAGAGCAAAAAGTGGCTCTTTGCCGCTCTTGGTCTGCAGATCGGCGTGGGATATTCGGTTAGCTACCTTACGTTTTTCTTCGGATCCTTGATCGTTGGCGCGTCGCTGGGCGCTTGGTGGATGACCTTGCTCGGCTGGGGCGTGATCACTTGCTTCGCATCGATCCTTGTCGCCTTGATCCTTCGCAGAAACCGTCAGCTGAAGGCGGAAGAGGCGGCTAAGCAGCAAATAAAGGAAGCTCTGACCGTATAAGGAGGTGCCTATGAATCCTGTAGATTGGATCGCGATTGCCGTGATTGCCGTGATCCTCGTCGGCGCGGTCGCCTATCTCCTTCGTCAAAAGAAAAAAGGAAATCGTTGCGTCGGCTGCCCCTATGCGGGAAACTGCTCTTCTTGTAAGGACCAAAAGGGTGCGGAGGACGCGGGGGATGCGGGTCGCTTTTGAAAAAGCTCCGCAAAACTTTTATACGAATTATTACTTATGATTACATTTCTTTCTCGTTCTTGTGTACCGTAAATTTTACAGTTTCTTCTAAGGTGGAAATCCATCGGACGGCTGCTGCGCCACCGATGGATTTCTTCCTTAGAGAAAAATGTTCAAATGATGCGAAACACGATGAAAAGGAAACTGAACAAGGGTCAATAAATTCATTTGTATAAAAGTTTTGCGGAGCTTTTTCAAAAGCGACCCGCATCCCCGCGTCCCCGTATCTTTTATAGCTTCACAATATGGTCGGGGGTGGCTTCGGGCATACCTGAGAAGCCGAAGTGTCCGCCGCTATTCAGAGCCGATTCAATACGCAAGAGGCGGTTGTATTTTGCGACCCGTTCGCTTCGGCAGGGGGCGCCCGTTTTAATAAAGGGGGCGTTCATGGCGACCGCGATATCTGCAAGGGTGGTATCTTCGGTTTCGCCCGAGCGGTGAGAAAGAATGAAGCGATAACCCGCTTCCTTGGCAAGATGGATCACCTCTACGGTTTCTGTCAGCGTACCGATCTGATTGGGCTTAATCAGAATGGAATTTCCCAGTCCTTCTCGGATTCCGTCCCGCAATCGTTCGGTATTGGTTACAAAGAGGTCGTCTCCTACCAGCATGATGCGGCGACCCAATCGATTGGTCAGCTCTGCCCAGCTCTCGCGATCTCTCTGATCCAAGGGATCCTCGATGGACAGAATGGAGGGGAAGCGGTCGGAAAGAGACTGCCAATAGCCGATCAGCTCCTCCTTGGTATAGTGCTTTCCGCTTTTCGGCATACGGTAATCTCCATCGGAATACCATTCGGAGGCGGCGGCATCCAGCGCGATCCGTATTTGCTCGTGGGTATAGCCCGCCGCCTTGATCGCTTCCTCAATGAGGAGGATCGCCTCTTCGTCGTTTTTAAGACTGGGGGCGTATCCTCCCTCGTCGCCGACGGTAGTGGGATATTGCTTTTCCTTTAATATTCTTCCCAGCGCGTGATAGATCTCACTTCCCGCGCGCAAGGCATCGGAGAAGCGTGAAAAGCCCACGGGGACGATCATAAATTCCTGAATCTCCACGTTGTTGGAGGCATGGGCTCCGCCGTTTAAAATATTCATCATGGGAACGGGCAATCGGTAAGCGTCCACCCCGCCAAGATAGCGAAAGAGGGGGGTATGATACCAATTTGCCGCCGCTCTTGCCGAGGCGAGGGAAACTGCCAGGATGGCGTTCGCGCCTAATTTTTCTTTATTTTTTGTGCCGTCCAAGCGGCAGAGCAATCGGTCAAGCTCGGTCTGCTCGGCGGCGCTGACACCCGCGATGGCGGGGGATATGACCCGACAAATGTCAGTGACTGCCCCGTATACGCCCTTTCCGCCGAAGCGCTTGGGATCCTCGTCTCTCCTCTCGTGCGCCTCGTAGATACCCGTAGACGCTCCCGACGGCACGCTTGCCATGCCCACCGTTCCGTCCGCGAGAAATACCGATGCCTCTACTGTGGGATTTCCTCTGGAATCTAAAATTTCTCTGGCGCAGCATTTAATGATCTGCGGCTTGTTCATGTGATTTTCACCCTCCTTTTGAGCCTTTTGATTGGACTTAGTATGGGCTTTTTTGGAGGGAAATATGCCGCTATCTGTTAAATCATATCCAAAGAAATGTGCTTGACAGAGGAGAGGGTTTATACTATAATGGAGGAAAGAAATATATTGCAAAGGAGAAGAAACGATGTATCGTTTTCCCATTGGTGTAATTGTTGATTCCTTCCGTACCGACACCCGTACGGCAATTCAAAAGGCCGCGGCTTTGGGCGCGGCGGGTATTCAAATGTATAGTACAAAGGGAGAAAATTCTCCCGAAAATTTAGTGGGAGAGAAGCGCAGAGAACTTTTGGATTTCGTTAAGTCCCACGGGCTTTGCTTTTCTGCCTTGTGCGGAGATCTGGGAGAGGGCTTTTTCCGCCCCGAGCGCAATCCTATGCTGATCGAGAAATCCAAGCGGATTCTTGATCTTGCCAAGGAATTGGAGACCGATATCGTGACGACCCATATCGGCGTGGTTCCCGCGGATCCTACCCATGATCGCTACAAGATCATGCAGGAGGCTTGCTTTGAGCTTTCCCGTTATGCCGATTCCATCGGTTCTCACTTTGCCATTGAGACGGGTCCCGAGCCTTCGGTAGTGCTGAAGGGATTTTTGGATAGCCTCGGCTCCCGCGGCGTGGCGGTCAATCTGGATCCCGCCAATCTGGTTATGGTGGTGGGGGATGATCCCGTGGAGGCGGTGCATAATCTTAAGGATTATATCGTACACACCCATGCGAAGGACGGCGTGATGTTGGAGCGGACCAAAGCCGAATATATCTACAAGGTTACACCTAGACCCGAGGATATCGCGGGTGTGAAATTCTTCCGCGAGGTTCCTCTCGGAGAGGGCGGTGTGGATTTTGCCGCGTATCTCAAGGCGCTGGAGGAGATAGGTTACCGAGGCTTTTTGACCATCGAAAGGGAAGCGGGTGACGATCCTGCTAAGGATATCGGTATCGCCAAGGCGCATCTTGAAGCGGTGATGGACGCAAATTGAGGACGCGGGGACGCGGGGACGCGAGTCGCTTTTGAAAAAGCTCCGCAAAACTTTTATTACAAATAAGGGTTAGGGGACACACCTTTCTATTCCCTGTGTTAGGTTGAATTTTATGGTTTTTCTATAAGGTAGAAATCCGCGGACGGCTTTAGCGCCACCGCGGATTTCTTTTTTGGATTGATTTTAGAAGGAGACTGCCTTTACCGCAAAGCCGTCCGCATGGAAGAGATAGAGGAATCCGTCCTCTATAAAGGCGCGGGCGGAGGCAAGATCCGAGGAGGCGGGGAGGCTCAGAAGATTATAAAGCCCGTAGCCGTTGAAGGAGAGAAGCACGTACTCACATTGATAATTGTAGGAGTAGTCGTAGCGGCTGATCGCCAATCCCACAAGCCGATTTTCGCGGTCAATGAAATAGGATTTGTAATCGGTGGAATATCCGCTTCGGTCGGACTCGTAGACTGCCACGGATTCCACACCGTCAGCTCCTTCCTCGTAGACCTCAATTTTTACCGTATCCCAGCTGTCGCCTCTTCCGATGCCCAAGAGATAACCGTCGCCGAAGCTCACCAGCGAGCTGGAGAAGCCCTCAATGGTACCCGTGTCCTTCCACGTAATATGGTCGGGGTCGGTCAGGTCGAAGAAAAATACGGGGTCGGATAATTGGATCGACGTGCAGACGTAGGCGGCGGTACCGTCAAAGCGAACCGACTGTACCCGCTCTCCCTCGGGGGCAAATTGCTCCACCGAATTTTTTACCGTCATGTCGGCAAGGTCGATCAGATAAAGATTGGCGTTGACGGCGGAGGCGCTTACGTCGTACATTTCCGTCGTTCCGTTTTGGGCGGTTTTTCTCGTTTTGTATTCCTCGGTGGTGGTGACGACCCGAAGCTGTCCTTGGTATTCATCCATGCTGTATTGATTCAAAACGCTTCCGCTGACCGTTACCGCACCCTGATACTGAAATCCGTTTCCGTCAAAGGCAAGGCGGTTGATCTCGGTCATGGTACGCTGGGTAGTCACGCCGTTTCCGTCGCTCTCCTCCTTTTGGAAGGAGCGAGTGGCATAGACCGATTCCTCGGATACGTAGATCTCGCGGGAATAGGACAAAAGAGCGGAGCAGCCCGTCAGCTCAAGAGACTCCTGATCCAATCGGCAGACGACGGTATAGCGGGCGTTGGTCAGGGTATCGGGGCAGAGAATATCCTTCATGGGAACAGAGGACTCCCCGTCCTTGGTACGGATCTGAGGAATAAATTCCTTTTCGTTGGAAAAATCGGGGTTTCGTCCTACCGAGAACTCGCTCATCAAAAGCAGGTCGCCGTCTAAGGAACGGGCGCTTAGGTACCCGCCTGAGATGCGGATCTCGTTCTTCTTTTGAATTTTTTCGGGATTGCTCACGTCCAAGGAGATCACGCCCACCTGCGCGCCCTCGCCCTCTGCCTCGTGGGGGAGCAAAAGGGTGACGGTCCTTCCGTCCTCGGATAAAAAGATCTCGCCGTTGTGATAATAATAATATCCCTTGGCATTGAATACGGGCTCGATCTCATAGCATCCCAATTCACGGCTTTCCTTGCCCTCAATGGAGTAGACGGAGAGGGTATTTCCTCTCAGATAGAAGACTCGGTCGCGGGTACGCTTGAAGAGATCGCCTTCGATGACGCCTTCCACCTGATTGTCGGTTACCTCCACGTATTCACCGTTACCGATGGCGCTTTCCGCTCGGTCCGCGTCATTCGCTACCATATCCCCCTCAAGGGTGACGTCCTCGGCGGAGGAGCTGAAGATCCGATCCATAAGAAGCTCGAAATTATTCCCGAAGGAGAGGGGCGTATAGGTCACGTCCCGCAGCTTTAGGATCAAATCGTAATATTCGCTGTCCGCATAACGGTCAAGGTCCTCTCGTTCGTTTCGAAAGGGAAGAAAGAGCCACAGAGACAGAGTGACCGTCAGAATACAGAAGCAAGCGGCAAGGGCGGTCCATTTGTAGATCCCCCCTCGTTTGGTACGCGTATGGCGAGCGGGGTCTGCCTCCAGAAGATATTGGTCGTCGATCTCGTTTAATTCACGCAACAGCTTTTCTTTCTTTTTCATAGGGAAATACCCTCCTTTTCCAAATACGTTCTCAGCCTTTCGCGGGAGCGGTGAAGGGAGACCTTGACACGGTTTTCGCTGATCCCCAGATTTCGGGAGATCTGTGAGACGGAGCAGAAATACCAATACCGTTGCAAAAAGATCACGCGCGCGCTCGGTGTCAGTCCTGCCAAAAAGCGGTGAAGGGCAGCTTTCAGCTCGGTCGAATCGGTTTGGTCGACCTCGGAATCGGGATCGGCTAAAACCTCCGCAAGCTCCTCCAAGGCGATCTCGGTACCTCCGTCCCTCTTTTGGGCGTGGCAGGCGGCGTAGCGGTTCAGCGCCAGATTGCGGGTGATCTTTCCCAAAAAGCAGGAAAGCTTTTGGGGACGGTGGGGAGGAATGGCATTCCAAGCCCGCAGATAGGTGTCGTTGACACATTCCTCCGCGTCAGGCTCCGAGCAAAGGATATTGAGGGCGATGGAATGACAGTATCTGCCGTATTGATTTGCCGTTTCGGTCAGCGCCTGCTCATTGCGTTCAAAATAGAGCGCAACGATCCGTTGATCTTCCATAAGGTCACCTCCTTGATGAATTTCAAAGGCCTTTTACCTATCTACACCGTTTTTTTGGAAAAAGGTTACAGCTGCAAAAAAATCTTTCATTTTTAGTATAGCATAAACTCGGTTGAAACACAAGAGAGAAGGGGGGAGAAAAAAGATTGTTAAAAAAACGACAATTATGAATAAAGTGTAACTTTCAAAAAAGGTATTGCAATTTATGGTAAAATCATTTAAAATATACAATGGGCAACGATGGGGCATATTTACATCGTTCCGTGTATTGTCAAAAAATATTTAAAAATAAAAGAGGAGAAACAACTATGACCATCAACAAGTACGTTCTTAGCTGGATCGACGAAATGGCTGCGATGACTCAGCCCGACAAGATCGTGTGGATCGACGGCTCCGACGCACAGGCAGAGGCTCTGCGCGAGGAGGCTTGCTCTACCGGTGAGATGATCAAGCTGAATCAAGAGCTGCTTCCCAACTGCTATCTGCACAGAACCGCCGTCAACGACGTGGCTCGTGTAGAGGGAAGAACCTTCATTTGTACCTCCAAGAAGGAGGATGCGGGCAACATCAACAACTGGATGGATCCCAAGGAGTGCTACGCAAAGCTCTCCAAGCTGTACACCGGCGCAATGAAGGGAAGAACCATGTACGTGATCCCTTACTCCATGGGTCAGGTCGGTTCTGATTTTGCAAAGTACGGCATTGAGCTCACCGACTCCATTTATGTCGTTCTTAACATGCTCATTATGACCCGTGTC
>JAZOQX010000112.1:0-12072 GCA_045656325.1 Eubacteriales bacterium | reverse complement strand
GGACTTCATAAGTTTATGAACTGGGAACGCCCGATTCTGACCGATAGCGGCGGATTTCAGGTATTTTCACTTTCCTCCTTGCGTAAAATAACCGAGGAGGGCGTGAGGTTCGCTTCCCACGTGGATGGAAAGAGAATCTTTATGGGACCCGAGGAGAGTATGCAGATTCAGTCAAATCTGGCATCTACCATTGCTATGGCGTTTGATGAGTGCATTGAAAACCCCGCTCCTTATGATTACGTGAAGCAGTCCTGTGACCGTACGGTTCGGTGGCTGGTTCGTTGTAAGGCGGAGATGGACAGGCTGAATTCCTTGCCCAATACCATCAACCCGCATCAGCTCCTTTTCGGAATCAACCAAGGAGGAACCTACGAGGACCTTCGCATCGCGCATATGCAGGAAATTGCGGAGCTTGATCTTGCGGGATATGCCATCGGTGGCTTGGCGGTAGGAGAGGAAACCTCGGAAATGTACCGTATCATCGATGCGGTTGAACCGTATATGCCGAAGAATAAGCCCCGCTATCTGATGGGAGTAGGTACTCCTTGTAACATTTTGGAAGCGGTGCATATGGGTGTGGATTTCTTTGATTGCGTCATGCCCAGCCGAAACGCAAGGCATGGAAATCTCTTTACCTGGCATGGCAAAATGAATCTTCTCAACGAGAAGTATGCCAAGGATCCCAGACCCTTTGACGAAAACTGCGATTGTCCCGCTTGCCGAAATTACAGCCGCTCCTACGTCCGTCATTTGATCAAGGCAAAGGAGTCCCTGGGTATGCGTCTTGCGGTGACGCACAATCTTTATTTCTACAACAATCTGACCCGAGAGATCCGAAAGGCATTGGAGGGCGGATATTTTGAAAGCTTTTATCAAAAATACAGAAACATTCTTGGCGAAAGAAGTCAAGATTAAGGAGGAAACATGATCAGGCAAGAGCTGCTGGAACGACTCCTTGGAATTGCGTTATCCACAGGCGGTGATTTTGCGGAGGTATTTGGCGAGCACACGATCAGCAATCAGATCCAGATGATTGACGGAAGGATCGACCGTGTGGGAGATCAGGTGCTTTCGGGAGTCGGTATCCGAATCTTCAAGGGCGAGAGAACGGTTTATGCGTCGACCTCGGATCTTACGGAATCGGGTCTGCTTTCTTGCGCTCGCTCCGCGGCAGACGCGATGGGAGAGGGAAATGCGCCGATTTCGATTCGTCTGACGCAGCAAGCGGTGTTGAATCGTCATCCCGTTCGGATCAATCCCGTTGACGCGCAGCTGAACGTGAAGGCGGATCTTTTAAAGTCCGCTTGCTTTGCCGCGAAGGATCACGATGAATTGATCGCGCAGGTGCAAGGGTCGATCGCCAACGTGAAGCATTCGATTCTGGTGGCAAACAGCGAGGGACTTCTCAAGGAGGATTCTCATACGAGAACGCGTCTCATTGTTAGCGCGATTGCGTCCAAGGATGTAGAAAACCAGTCCGGATTTTGCGGTCCGGGACGGGGAATGGGACTGGAAATGTTTGAGCAAATCGACCCTGTCGAGGTGGGAGTTCATGCCGCAAGGATGGCTTTGACGAATCTTCGCGCCGATTATTGCAAGGCGGGACAGATGACGGTTGCCATTGAAAACGGTTTTGGCGGTGTGATTTTCCACGAGGCTTGCGGACACTCTCTTGAGGCGACGCAGGTTGGCGTGGGAATGTCCGAAATGTGCGGAAAGCTTGGGCAGAGGATTGCCAATGAAAAGATCACTGCCATTGACGACGGAACCATTGCGGGCGCGTGGGGTTCCGTGAATATTGATGATGAGGGAAATCCCACTCAAAGAAACGTTTTGATTGAAAACGGCGTTCTTAAAAGCTATATGGTTGACCGTCTCGGCTCTCGCAGAATGGGAATGCCCATGACGGGCAATAGCCGCAGGCAGAGCTACACCTATGAGCCGACCTCTCGTATGACAAACACGTTTATTGATAACGGACCCGATCGAAATGAGGATATTATCGCGTCGATTGAATACGGTCTTTATGCCAAGGAAATGGGCGGAGGATCGGTCAATCCCTTGACGGGCGCGTTTAACTTCTCGGTCAGAGAGGGCTATATGGTTCGGAACGGAAAGATTTGCGAACCGGTTCGAGGCGCATCCTTGATCGGAACGGGATCCCAGATCCTGCAGGATATTGATATGGTGGGACAGAATCTGGCGACGGGACAGGGCGTTTGCGGTTCCTCCAGCGGAAGCGTTCCCACCGATGTGGGACAGCCGCTGATCCGTGTCAAAAAAATTACCGTCGGCGGTCGATGAAGGGAGGAGTTTCATGAATTTTGATGCTGTAAAGGATTGCCTGATTGCGGAGGCAAGGCGGGCGGGTCTTGAGGAGTTCGAGGTGTTTTTTATGGAATCCTCCGATCGCAGCACGGAAACGCTGAAGGACGAGATATCCTCTTTTTCCTCGGGTGTGAGCGGTGGCGTATGCTTCCGTTGCGTGGTGGACGGTCATATGGGAAGCGCCTCCACCGAATTGTTGTCCGAGCATGAGATGAAAGCCTTGGTCAAGCGCGCCATGGAGGGCGCAAGGATCATCGAAAACGATGATAAGGCGATCCTTTTTGAAGGCTCGGAACGGTATGAAACGGTGGAAAATGAAAATTTCTTTGAAACCGATACCGCCAAGCTGAAGGAGATTGCCTTAACCGTACAGAAAAATACCTACGCAGAGGATCCGTCTGTAAGTGACGGTACGCAATCGGGGGTATTTTCCAACGAAATACGCATGGTCCTCATGAATTCCAAGGGACTACGGTTGACCAATACCGCTTCAATCAGCGGCGCTTACGTACAGGCGGTCGTGCAAAGGGACGGGGAAGCGCAGGAAGCCTTTGATTTTTCCGTGGGACTGGAGAAAACCGATCTGGAGGACATTTCGCGCCGCGCGGTTCGAAAGGCGGTGTCTAAGCTGGGAGCGGCGGAGATTGAGAGCGGAAAATACGACGTTCTCATTGACGGCGAGCAGATGCGATCGCTTTTGTCCTCTTATAGCTCCGTATTTTCCGCAAAAAACGCCCAAAAGGGACTTTCTCTTTTAAAGGGCAAGGAGGGGGAGGTCATAGCCGCTCCCATCGTTACGTTGGTGGACGATCCGATGAGAAGGGATTGCCCCATGAAAACCTTCTTTGACGGAGAAGGGGTTGCCACGTACAAAAAGAACGTGATTGAAAACGGAGTTTTGAGGACGCTTTTGTACGATCTGTCTACCGCAGACCGAGCAGGAGTGGCTTCCACAGGAAACGGACAGCGTACCAGCTACGCCGAGGCGGTGGGGATTAAGCCCTTTAGCTTTTATCTTGTTCCCGGAGAGATCACTCACGAGGCGTTGCTTAAAAAGGTGGGAGACGGCGTGTATATTACCGCTTTCAAGGGACTTCACGCGGGCTGTAACGCGGTGACGGGTGATTTTTCCATTGAATGCGAGGGCTATCGTATTCGGGACGGAAGGGTTTGCGAGGCGATCAAGTCCTTTACCGTTGCGGGAAACTTTTTTGATCTGCTCAAGGAGATCGAGGAGGTGGGCGATCGGGTGAAGTTCGGAATCCCATCGGGCTTTACCGTATTCGGTTCCCCTGACGTGCTGATTCGCTCTATGAGCATCGGCGGGAAATAAAAAACTTGTTGACAACAGGAAAATCCTGTGGTAAAATAATATATTATAACATTTTTGGCAAAACGGAAGGAAGACAAACATGAAAAACACCGAAAAGACAATGGATAAAATTGTGGCGCTGTGTAAGACCCGCGGATTTATTTTCCCCGGCTCCGAGATCTACGGCGGACTTGCCAACACGTGGGACTACGGCCCCTTGGGCGTTGAGCTGAAGAACAACGTCAAGAAGGCATGGTGGAAAAAATTCGTTCAGGAGAACAAGTATAACGTAGGATTGGACGCAGCGATTCTGATGAACCCTCAGACATGGGTAGCGTCGGGACATTTGGCAGGCTTTTCCGATCCCTTGATGGATTGCCGTGAATGCCACGAGCGATTCCGCGCTGACAAAATGATCGAGGATTTCTGTGCGGAGAACGGATTGGAGCTGGATAAGCCCATCGATGCCTTTACTCAGGCGGAGATGAAGGAGTTCGTTGAGTCGCATAACATTCCTTGTCCTACCTGCGGAAAGCATAACTTTACCGATATCCGTCAGTTCAATCTGATGTTTAAGACCTTCCAGGGCGTTACCGAGGATGCGAAGAACACGGTATATTTGCGTCCCGAGACCGCGCAGGGTATCTTTACGAACTTTGTGAGCGTTCAGCGTACCACTCGTAAGAAGCTGCCCTTCGGTATTGCTCAGATCGGTAAATCCTTCCGTAACGAGATCACTCCCGGTAACTTTATTTTCCGTGTGCGTGAGTTCGAGCAGATGGAGCTGGAGTTCTTCTGCAAGCCCGGAACCGATCTGGAGTGGTTTAACTACTGGCGTTCCTTCTGCCGCGATTGGCTGCTTGCCATCGGCTTGAAGGAGGAGAATCTGCGTTTGCGTGACCACTCTCCCGAGGAGCTTTGCTTCTATTCCAAGGCAACCACTGACTTTGAGTTTTTGTTCCCCTTCGGATGGGGCGAGCTTTGGGGCGTGGCTGACCGTACCGATTACGACCTGACTCAGCATCAGAACACCTCCGGAAAGGATCTGACCTACTTTGATCAGGAAACGGGAGAGCATTACATTCCTTACGTGGTTGAACCCAGCCTTGGCGTGGAGAGAAGCGTTTTGGCGGTTCTTTGCGACGCGTATGATGAGGAAGTGATCGACGCGGAGAAGAACGACGTGAGAACCGTGATGCATCTGCACCCCGCGCTGGCTCCCTTCAAGGCGGCAATCCTGCCCTTGTCCAAGAAGCTGTCCGAAGGCGCTGAGGCGATCTATTCCGATCTTTCCAAATACTTCAGCGTGGATTACGATGAGGCAGGCTCGATCGGTAAGCGCTACCGCCGTCAGGATGAGGTGGGAACGCCTCTGTGCATTACCTATGACTTCGAGTCTGAGACTGACGGTTGCGTAACCGTTCGTGACAGAGACACCATGGAGCAGGTTCGTATTCCGATCGCCGATCTGAAGACCTATATCGAGAAAGCGATCGAGTTCTGAATTCAATGAATGTAAAAAGCGTGTTTGCTTCGGCAGACACGCTTTCTGCTTTTATGAATATGAACAAAAACCACAGTTAAATACCGTAGAAATGGTGAAAAAATGGATTGAAATGATGAAAAAACATGGTATAATAAGAGTAGCGAGGGAGTTTTACGGAGGTGGAAATGGAGAGATTTTTAACCGATCTTGATACCACGTTTCGGGTAGATCATTTTTCAGGGCTTCACGTCATGAAATATGCACACGTTCACGCTCAATACGAGCTTTATTTCTGTACGGAAAACGTGGAACAGAAATCCGTTATCAACGGTATCGAGTATACCTATCAATATCCGTGTGTGATTCTTTCGCCGCCATATACCGTACACTCCATGTCCTGTGAGGATCCGAGGGCGGTTGATTTCGATCGCTACGTGTTTTATTTTGATGAGCGAATGTTATCCTCGTACAAGGAGGAATTGATTCCAAAGGGACTGCGCGGCATGATCGGAGGGAGGATCTTTCGATTGACAGAGGAGCAGGCGGAATATTTGAAGGGGCTGTTGGTCTGGTGTGAGAGGTCTTCCGCCGCTGTGACCATGATGCAGAGGGAATTGACCTTTTTGCTGTTCCTCAATAAAATATTTGAGATCTGCTCGGAAGAGAAGACGATCTACGTGGATGGCGGCCCCGATTATATCAGAGAGGTGCTTGGATACATTGCGGAGCATTTTTGCGAGCCGATTGACACGCAAACGATTCTTCGTCGCTTTTCGGTGAGTCGTTCTAAGCTGGATCGGGATTTCAAGAAGCAAACGGGAAGTACGGTTCACGATTTTCTGGTAAGCTGTCGGATCAATCAGGCAAAGATCCTGCTGCAGGCGGAGCCCGTGTTACCCATTCAAGAAATTGCTGTCCGATGCGGGATTGAAAACGAATCATACTTTTTTCCGTTTTTTAAACGGTACACGGGAATCACGCCCGTAGAATATCGCGGCAGGATCCAAGTCGACAATGAAAACAAAAAAACACCGCATAGCGGTAAAAATAAAAAGGATAAGGAGAAGGCAGATGGGAAAAATTACATTTATGGGTGCGGGGAGCACAGTATTTGCTAAGAACGTGATTGGCGATTCCATGATGACCGATGCGCTCAAGGACTTTGAATATGCGCTTTACGACATTGACGAGAAGCGTTTGGAGGACTCCTACCGTATGGTGTGTCTTTTGAACAAAAACGTGAATGAGGGAAGAGCCACCGTTACCAAATATCTTGGTGTCCCCAATCGAAAGGACGCTCTTCGGGGGGCGGATTTCGTTGTAAACGCCATTCAGGTCGGTCTGTACGATCCCTGCACGATCATTGATTTCGAGGTTCCGAAGAAGTACGGTCTGCGTCAGACGATTGCCGACACTCTCGGTATTGGCGGTATTTTCCGCGCGCTTCGCACCATTCCCGTGCTGCAGGATTTTGCCGACGATATGGCGCAGGTTTGTCCCAACGCATGGTTCTTGAACTACACCAATCCCATGGCGATGCTGACGGGATATATGCAGAGGTACACCGACATAAAGACCGTCGGTCTTTGTCATAGCGTGCAGGTCTGTTCCAGAAGCGTTCTTAAAACCGTGGGGATGAATCCCGATGAGATCAAGACTCCTCTTTACGAGAAGATCGCGGGAATCAATCACATGGCATGGCTTTTGGAAATCAAGGATGCGGATGGAAACGATCTGTATCCCGAGATCCGCCGCCGCGCTTGTGAGATTCTGGACAATCCTCCCGAGGATCACAAGGATTTGGTTCGACTGGAATACATTCGCCGTCTCGGCTATTACTGCACGGAATCCAGCGAGCATAACGCGGAATATAACAATTTGTTTATCAAGTCCAAATATCCCGAGCTGATCGATCGGTATAACATTCCTTTGGATGAGTATCCCCGCCGTTGCGTGAATCAGATCGCAAAGTGGGAGGAGCAGAGACTTGAATATATCGACGGAAACATTACGCACAATCGATCCAAGGAATACGCGTCCCGCATTATGGAGGCAATGGTGACCGACGTGCCCTATGAGATTGGCGGAAACGTAATCAATAAGGGGCTTATTACCAATCTGCCCCGAGAGGCGTGCGTAGAGGTTCCTTGCCTTGTAAATAAGCAGGGCATTCATCCTACCATCGTGGGAGATCTGCCCATTCAGCTGGCGGCAATGAACCGTACCAATATCAATCCTCAGCTTTTGACCATTGAGGCGGCGGTGACCCGCAAGAAGGAGCATATCTATCAAGCGGCAATGCTGGATCCGCATACCTCCGCAGAGCTTTCTATTGACGATATCGTTGCTCTTTGCGATGACCTTATCGAAGCCCACAAGGGTTGGTTGCCTGAGTATCATTAAATCGTTTTCACCCGCACATGGATTCATGTGCGGGTGATTTTTAATTTTGCACTTGACAGATTGGAAATATTGTGTTACTATATTGTTGCGACACAATTTCATAGGATAGCTATATTAAGTTGGTGTACAATTTTTTACGTTAGGTAAAAATGTACGCTCCCTTTTTGTACGCTAATTTATATAGCTAAAAAAAGAAATTGTGTCGCAGCAATGGAGTTGTGCGTTTTTCGTGTGCAGCTTCGCTGCACACTTTTTTTGTTTTTGAAAGGAAGAAAAATGATGAACTTAAAGAAAATGATTGTGTTGTTTTTTTGTTTCGTATTGCTGTTTTCCATGTTGACTTCTTGTGATTTTGACGATATTTTTACAAGCGAATCTGATGAGGGTGGAAATGATTCGGGAGCAGAAAACGAAATGATTGAAAATGATTTGGGAACAGAAGATGAAGGTGCAAACGTGATTCAGCTTGTTTATGCCCAAGCGCAATCGCATGGATTTGAAGGAACGCTGGATGAATTTTTGTCGTTGGTTAAGGGAGCGGACGGCAAGAACGGAACTGATGGAAAAGACGGAATTAACGGGAAGGACGGAGCGACGATATTTTCTATTGCTTTTAACCAAGAGGGACAATTGGTGATCACCATGACCGACAATAGAGAATTTGTTTTGGATATGCCGGAAAAAGAAGAAACTCCCGAGAATGGAGATTCCAATACGCCAATTTTACCGAACGATTCCCAATGGACGGATAGGGAGAACTACTACGTTTGCGTAGGTGTCGAAGGTGTCGCTCTGCGTGAGGGTCCCGGCATGGACTACGATACGGTAGCGGTTTTGAACGCCAACACCAAGCTGAAGTGTACCAGAACCAGCGATAACTGGAATGAGGTTATTTACGACGGTATGACCTACTACGTCAGCGCTCAGTATAGCGGAAGCGCGAAGGATTTTGAGTTTTACGAGTTTGAGACACAGGCTCAAGTGTCCTTGTCTATAAAGGAGGAGCGGAGAATCAACCTGAGAACGACTCCCTTCTACAGTGACTCGGCAAAGGAATTTAACGTTGGTATCATCGGTTTTGACGAGAGTGCCTTGGACGGAAAGGATGCGAATAACAACGACGTGGTCGAGTCATTGAAATTGATCGGAAGGAGCAAGAGCGGTGAGTGGTTCAAGGTTTCCTACACGGGTTCTTGGAGGTCAACACCCAATGGTTCTATTCAATATTACGAAAATAAAATTTTTTATCTAAAGGCAACAGTGGACGTTGTTTCTTGTGTGGAGGGGCTTCCTTCGACGGGGGCTTCATCCAATGGAGGAACTGTTCTCGGTTAATGTAACATAAATATGAGAAAAGCAGTCTTGAGAGACTGCTTTTCTGTTATGTTTTTGTAGTATACCAAACGGCATCGTCCGTTTGCTTTTTGAGAGACAATCCATTTTTTTGAAGCAATTCAGGGGGGAGGGGACGGTCGGTGATGACGTGGGTAATTTCCTTTAATGGAGCGACCCGATACGCGGATCGGCGGTTGAATTTTTCGGAATCGAAGAGAAAAACGGTTTGTCGGCTTCTTTTTATCATGATTCGGCGCAGGGCGGTTTCCTCCTCGGAATAGTCGGAGATCATTCCGTCCTCGTCCAGCGCGGAGGAGGAAAAGAAAAAGTAGTCCGCATTAAAATTTGATGCGGTTTCTTCGGCGGCGCTCCCTACGAACGCCAAGGAATCCTTAAGCAATCGTCCGCCCGTGGAGATCGTTCGGATGCTTCGCTCGGACAAGGATCGGCAAATGGGATATCCGTTGGTTACTACGGTGAGATCTTCTTCCTCTCGAAGAAAATCCGCAAGATGCATGACTGTGGTAGACGCGTCGGTAAACAAGATGCTTTCGGACGCGATCAGCTCGGCTGCCATGCGGCAGATGTTTGCTTTTTGCTTTGAGCGAGTTCCGCTTCGAAAGGAGACGGGCGCTCTCTTTTTTTCGTCGGCAGGGATGGCTCCACCATGACTGCGGTGGATCAATCCCTCTTTTTGTAAAAACTCCAGATCCCGACGGATTGTAGGCTGACTGGCATACAGACGTTCGGCAAGCCCCCGAACCGAGGCAAAGCCTTCTTCCTTCAATATGTTGAGAATCTCATCGTGGCGTTGATTTTTATACATGGCAACCTCTTTTTGATCGTTTTTGATCGTTTTTAAATTTAAAAGCCATATATTGACACAAAACGATCATACAGGTATAATTATATCGTAGATTTTTATTTTGTCAATACAAAAGGAGAAAAAGATGATCAAACTGATTGCTTTTGATTTGGATGGAACGCTTACTCAGCACAAAACTAAGCTGGATTCGAAAAACAGAGCGATTCTTGACCGTTTGTCGGAGAAATATTCCTTGGTGATGGTGGGCGCGGGACAATGTATGCGGATCTTCAACCAAATGGACCAATATCCCATTGATATCATCGGAAACTACGGATTGCAGTATATGCAATACAGCAAAGACGAAAAGACGCTGCTTCCCGTAAGAGACTTGACCTTCCCCTGCGAACGAGAGTCGGTTTCGGAGCGCGTGACTATGCTTCGGGAAAAATACGGCTTCACCGAATTTAAAGGGGAAAACGTGGAGTTTCATCCCTCGGGATGTGTGACCTTCCCGATTCTCGGCACCAAAGCGGATGCGGCGGATAAGCTTGCCTTTGACCCCGACCGCTCCAAACGCAGAAAAATTTACGAGGAGGTTTGCCAGGTCTTTTCGGAATACATCGTATTTGTGGGGGGAAGCTCCTCCTTTGACATGGCACCCAAGCCCTATAACAAATATTACGCTCTCGACCTTTACTGTAAGGAAAAGGGATATGCCCATGATGAGGTCGTGTTTGTGGGGGACGATTACGGAATGGGCGGAAACGATGAGTCGGTCTATCGCTCGGATTTTGGATTCGTTTGTGTGGACGATTATCAAAAGCTG
Organism: Eubacteriales bacterium; assembly: GCA_045656325.1. Taxonomy (GTDB): domain Bacteria; phylum Bacillota; class Clostridia; order Oscillospirales; family CAG-272; genus HGM12713. The sequence goes on along the minus strand of JAZOQX010000112.1, from coordinate 1,574 downwards.
GATGAAGCCCTTGCACATTTGCTTTGATTGTGATATAATAAGCGTATAGCTTTGAAAGGGAGAGTTTTAAAATGGAAATTAAGGATTTGTTGGCAGGCACAGACGCTTGCTCTTGCGGAAAGGCGCACAAATGTCCCATCGATCACGTGATTATTTCGGAGAATGCTTGCGACGCGCTTCCCGAAATCACCAAGGATTACAAAAATATTTTGTTGGTGGCTGACCGTAACACCCTTCGCGTAGGCGGAACTCTTGTTTCCGAAAAGCTGGGATCCCGCCTTTCGGATACGTTGGTGTATCGGACGGAGGAGGTCTTGGTGCCTGACGAGAAGGCGATCGCCGAGCTGAAGGCGCACGTGACCGAAGCCACTGACCTAATTATTGGAATCGGTTCGGGAGTGATCAATGATCTCTGCAAGCACGTTAGCTTTGAGGCGGGTCTTCCTTATTATATCGTTGCAACGGCTCCTTCTATGGATGGATACGCATCGAAGGGCTCGGCGCTGATTTTGGAGGGCATGAAGGTGACCTTGAACGCCAACGTCCCCAAGGCAATCATTGCCGACGTAAATATGCTGAAGAATGCCCCCTTTGAAATGATTCAGGCGGGGTACGGAGACATTATCGGAAAGTATTCCTGCTTGAACGACTGGAAGCTGAGCCATCTGGTGAACGGGGAATATCTTTGCGAGTTTGTAATGGGCGCTACCTATGAGGCGGTGGAAAAGACGGTTCGGCTGGCAGACGGATTGGTTCAAAGAGATTCCGAATCGATTAAGGCATTGATGGAAGCGTTGGTCGCGGTGGGAATTTTGATGGCGTATGTCGGAAACTCCCGTCCCGCATCGGGAAGCGAGCATCATTTGTCTCACTATTTTGAGATTGTCGGTATCGTTCGTGGGGAGGCATATCTGCCTCACGGAATTGACGTTTGCTGTTCCGCCATTGAAACGGCAAGGCTTCGTGAGAAATTGTTGGAGATCAAGGACATTGATGCCTTTGCGGCGAAATTCGACCGACGCGCGTACGAGGAAAACATTCGTCGGGTCTATACCGATATTGCCGACGAGGTTTTGGCATTGCAGAATAAGATGGGGTGGTACAACGAGGATCGCGTTTCGATATACCGCGCAAAATGGGAGGAAATCCGCAAGGTTCTGTCCGATTGTCCTTCCTCCGCGGAAATGCTTGCTCTGACCGAACGGATCGGGCTGTCCTACGCTGATTTCATCAAGCTGTACGGGGAAAGCAAAATTGCCGACGCGCATCTGTACGCCAAGGATCTGAAGGATCGTTATTCTGTGCTTTGGATGTATTACGATCTTTTCGCGTAAAAAGTAATAAAAAACGGTATCTATGGAAAGATACCGTTTTTTTATTATTTGGTTTTTATTACAGTCTTACCCATAATAGATTGTGGGTTCACGATTTCTTGATTGATCGTACAAATTGCTAAAAATCCATTTCCTGTCGCGATTCCATCACTTCCGCTCAGACCCAACGACTGTCCTTTGGCGACAATATCTCCCACGCTTACCGACACTTGGGTAAGGTGGCAGTAGAAAATCCGTATT
>JAZOQX010000111.1:0-3975 GCA_045656325.1 Eubacteriales bacterium | reverse complement strand
CAGCGCCGTATCATGTACGCCATGTACGAGGATCACCTGACCTACGATAAGCCCTTCCGCAAGTCGGCGACGACCGTCGGTAACGTGCTGGGACGGTATCACCCTCACGGTGACTCCGCCGTGTACGATACCATGGTACGTATGGCGCAGGACTTTTCGCTCCGTTATCCCTTGGTTGAGGGACACGGAAACTTCGGCTCCGTAGACGGAGACGGCGCCGCTGCTTACCGTTATACCGAGGCAAGAATGTCGAAGATCGCGGACGAGCTGATGAGCGATATCGAAAAGGACGTGGTAGATTTCATGCCCAACTTCGATAACCGCTTAAAGGAGCCTCGCGTGCTTCCCTCCCGTTTTCCCAACCTCTTGGTAAACGGATCGGTGGGAATCGCCGTAGGTATGGCGACCAATATTCCTCCCCACAATCTGGGCGAGGTCATTGATGCCACCATCTACCGTATGGACAATCCCGAGTGCGAGGTCCTTGATTTGATGGAATATATGAAGGGTCCCGATTTCCCCACCTCGGCTACCATCTACGGTGTAAACGGAATTATTCAGGCATATACCACGGGCAAGGGACACATAAAGGTTCGCGCCAAGGCAGAGGTCGAGGAGGATAAGCACCGCATTATCGTGACCGAGATCCCCTATCAGGTGAATAAGAGCACGCTTTGCGAATCGATTGCCGCCTTGGCAAGAGAAAAGCGAGTGGAGGGTATTACCGACCTGCGGGACGAGTCGGGCAGAGACGGTATGCGAATCGTGATCGAATACCGCAGAGATGCCAACGGACAGGTGATTCTGAATCAGCTGTATAAATACTCTCAGATGGAGGATACCTGCGCCATCAATATGCTGGCGTTGGTCAACAACGAGCCAAAGATCCTGTCGCTCCCTCAGATCCTGGACGTGTATATCGACCACCAGAAGTCGGTCATTTACCGCCGTACCAAATTCGAGCTGGAGAAGGCAAAGGCAAGAGCCCATATCTTTGAGGGCTATCATATTGCCATCGACAATATTGACCGTATTGTGGAGATCATGAAGACCTCCCGTTCGATTCCCGAGGCAAAGGAACGCTTGATGGCGGAATTCTTTACCGTGACCTATAAGGACGGGTATGAGAACGAGCTTGGAAACGTGCGGCAGCTTTCCGACGCGCAGGCGCAGGCCATCGTGGAGATGACCCTTGGTAAGCTGACGGGCATGGAGCGGGATAAGATCGAGGAGGAGCTGGCAAGACTGCACGCGCTGATCATCGAGTTGGAAGGAATTTTGGCGGATGAGGGTAAGATCGCTCAGATCATCAAGGATGAAATGACCGAGATCAAGCGCAAGTATGCCGACGAAAGACGGACCGAGATCGTTGCCGCTGTGGACGATATCGAGTTAGAGGATCTCATTGAGAAGCATAACTGCGTCATTACCGTGACCCATGCGGGCTATATCAAGCGTCTGCCCGCCGACACCTACTCTGCTCAGAGACGAGGCGGCAAGGGCGTGATCGGTATGTCCACCAAGGAGGACGACTTTATAGAAAACGTCATGGCGGTTCACAGCCATTCCTATCTCATGATGTTTACCAATAAGGGTAAGGTGCACACCAAGAAGGCGTACCAGCTCCCCGAATCCTCCCGTACCGCAAAGGGAACTAACATTGTCAACATACTTGAGCTTCTTCCCGAGGAGAAGATTACCGCCATGATCAGCGTGGAGGGCTTCAACGAGGGCGAATATCTGACCATGGTGACAAAGAATGGTATTATCAAGCGTACGCTTTTGACAGAGTATGAATATCAGCGCAGGGGCGGAAAGATCGCTCTGCATCTGGACGAGGATGACGAGCTGGTATTCGTCATGCATACCCACGGAGAATGCGATATTATTCTGGCGACCAGAAACGGATGCGCCGTTCGCTATACCGAGGCGAACGTCCGCTGCATGGGACGTACTGCCCGCGGTGTTCGCGGAATCAGCCTGAGAGACGGAGACTACGTGACGGGCGTTGCCATCGTGGAGGAGGGCAAGAGCCTGATTACCGTAACCGAGAAGGGATACGGAAAGAAGACCGATTTTGAGGACTTCCGCGTTATGAAGAACCGCGGCGGTATGGGCGTTACCTGCCATAACCTGACCGAAAAGACGGGACTTCTGTGCGGAATCCAGTCTGTCTCCGACGAGGACGACCTGATGATGATTACCGATAGCGGCACCATTGTCCGTACTCCCGTGTCTGCGATTCCTCAGTATTCGAGAACGGCAGGCGGAGTCATTTTGATGCGTCTGGGTGAGGGACAGACCTTGGTCAACTTCACGGCAGTCGCCCACGAGGAAGCGGAGGAGGAATCCGAAGACGCGCAGACCGTACAAACGGAGGAAGCGCCCGCGACCGAGCAAGAATAACAAGGACAACAGGGCTTGCGTAAACACAAGCCCTGTTCTGTCAAAAACAAGGATATAGAAATCACATGAAAGGGATCATGATGAAACGAAACGCCAAACGAGGAAAATTACAGAGTCTCTTTTTGATATTGCTCTGCTTTTGTATGCTTCTTCCCGTCCTTTCGTCCTGCTCAAAGCCTCCCGAGTTATCTGAAATTTCAGATCGTCTTCGCGAGCTGGTGGAGGCATCCTATGAGATCAATATGATCTTTTACGGCGAGGGGCTTGAAACCTACGAGCGGGTGACCGACCCGAGAGAAACCACCGAGGTCTTTGAGAAGGAAGAAACGGGAGAGCTGTTCCATTACTACGAGTTTGAGGATAAAACCTACGGAAGGGTCCTGGCGTACCGTCAGAATTTTGACAGCGAGATGTATCAGGATTCGAAAACGGGGATCAAGTATTATTACTATCATATTTACGACGAGGAATATGGGAAGATCATAGTAGCGAAATCCCTATCCCCTCAGGCGCAGTATTATATTCAGATTACTGATGCGCCCAAGGAGGGAGTCACGGCAGATTACACAAATGAAGCCAAGGGGGAATGGGGCTATCTTCTTTCCGATTTTACCTATGACCGTGATTATGAGGACAACAAATATACGTTTCTTCGTGTCAGCGGGGAACCGATTGACGGCGAGGAGGCCTTCTACGCCGACGCGGAAGAGAAGATCTATTGCTACCTTCTTCCCGATGACTATGAGGAGCCCGTCTTTGAGTCCTATTATACCAAGGATGACCCCGAGGATTACGATTACGTGAGACAGGACGGAAAATATCTGTCTATCTCCGAGATCAAGTCTGCCGCCGAGGCGGTTTATTCCAAAGAATTTCTTGATTCCATGTATGATATGATGTTCGTGGGTACGGTGGGAGCCGATGGTACGACCAACGGAATCTCCGCTCGCTACAAGGAGTATCAGGATGAAATGGGAAATATCACCTTGATGAAATCCAACACCTACAATCCCTTGATCAAGGAGACTCGCTTGTACCTCTTCGATACCGCGGAGATCGTGGAGCCGTCAAACGGTGACTTTATCACCATCGCCGTGGACTCCTATCTTCCCTCCAAGCCGGACAAGATTCTAAACGTTACTGTAACCATGGTGCTCGAAAACGGTGTTTGGATGCTGGACGGTCCGACGTATTGATCGGTTTGCGTGGGATGCGGGGGGACGCGATTTTTCGCTTTTGAAAAAGGTGATTAGTTGGGAAGGGGTTTTATGTCGCTTTTTTGAAAAAGCTCCGCAAAAACTTTATTACAAATTATGTGTAGCATTACACACTTTCCTATTCCCTGTGTTGGTTCAAATTTTATGCTTTCTCTCTAAGGAAAAAATCCGCGGACGGCTGCTGCGCCACCGCGGATTTTAAATTTTTTAAATTTTAAATAAATCAAATAAAAAAGAGATTCTCGGCGGCGTTAAAGGCGCCGAGAATCTCTACCTTAGAGAAAAAGCATTATCCTATTCGTTATACAAAGAATAGAAAGGTGTGTTTCTTAAACAAATTTTGTAATAAAGT
>JAZOQX010000110.1:0-3635 GCA_045656325.1 Eubacteriales bacterium | reverse complement strand
TCACCTCCCTCGGGACCGAGGTCGATAATATAGTCGGCAGTTTTGATCACGTCAAGATTGTGCTCGATCACGATCAACGAATTGCCCGCATCGCAAAGCCGTTGCAAGACCTGAATCAGCTTGGCTACGTCGTCACTGTGAAGTCCCGTGGTAGGCTCATCCAAAATATACATGGTCTTTCCCGTTCCCCGCTTGGCAAGCTCGGTGGCGAGCTTGACGCGTTGCGCCTCACCGCCAGAAAGTGTGGTGGAGGATTGACCGATCTTGATATATCCCAAGCCCACGTCAAAAAGGGTTTGCAGCTTGTTCTTGATCCTCGGAATGCCGTCGAAGAACAAAAGCGCCTCTTCAACCGTCATTTCCAATACGTCGGCAATGGTCTTTCCCTTGTATTTCACCTCTAAGGTGTCACGGTTATACCGTTTTCCGTGACACACGTCGCAGGTTACGTAGATATCGGGAAGGAAATGCATTTCGATCTTTTTCAGTCCGTCTCCCTCGCAGGCTTCGCATCTGCCGCCTCTCACGTTAAAGGAAATGCGTCCCGACTTATAGCCTCTGGCTTTGGCATCCGCAGTCTGGGCAAACAGATCTCGGATCTCGGTAAACAGTCCCGTATAGGTAGCGGGATTGGATCTCGGTGTTCTTCCGATAGGACTTTGGTCAATATCAATCACCTTATCCAAATGCTCGATACCAAGAATCTCCTTGCATTTTCCGCGGGATCGAATGGCTCCGTTCAATTCTCTGGCAAGGGTGGGATTGATAATTCCGTTCACCAGAGAGGATTTTCCCGACCCCGACACGCCCGTGACGCATACGAAGCATCCGAGAGGAATGCTTACGTCGATTCCCTTTAGATTATGCTCCGACGCGCCGATGACCGAAAGCGTTTTTCCGTTTCCGCTTCGTCTGGTTTCGGGAATGGCGATCACCTTTCTTCTGGAAAGGTAGGCGCCTGTGATCGATTTGGGATGCTTCATGACCTCCTCGGGAGTTCCCTTCGCAACGATCTGTCCTCCGTGAATCCCCGCTCCGGGTCCGATATCCACCAGATAATCGGACTCCATCATGGTTTCCTCGTCGTGCTCTACCACGATTACCGTATTGCCGAGATCTCTGAGCTTCTTCAGGGTTCCGATCAGCTTGGTATTGTCCCGCTGATGCAGACCGATGCTGGGTTCATCCAGAATATAGAGAACGCCGACCAATGCGGATCCGATCTGGGTTGCCAAACGGATGCGTTGTGCCTCGCCCCCCGACAAGGATCCCGCCTTGCGGGAAAGCGTCAGGTATTCTAAGCCCACGCTTGCCAAAAAGCCCAGACGATTGCGGATCTCCTTCAAAATTTCACGAGCGATTTGCTTTTCCATGCCGTCCAGTTCCAATTCGTTGACAAACGCCAAGGAATCCGCTACCGACATCCGACAAAAATCGTCAATATTGATCTTTCCGACCGTAACCGACAAAAAATTGGGAGAAAGCCGTTTTCCGTTACAAACGGGACAAGGAGCCTCTTCGATGAATTGATCGTAATAATCGTCGTTTGCCGATTGCGTCATTCTCGCTTCGATCATTTTGACAAGTCCTTCAAAACGGATCTTCTGTCTGTGCGCTTCTCCGCCAAACCACCGTTCCACGTCGTATAGCTCGTCATCAGAGCCATAAAGAAGAACCTGATAGGCTTCCTTGGTAAATTGGGAAACGGGAGTGTCCAGATCAAAGCCATGCCGCTCTCCTACCGCGAAAAACAAAGGACCGTTCCAGCTTTGCTCCTCCATGGTTTTAAATCCGTTGACGGCGATCGCTCCCTGGCGAAGACTTAACCGCTCATCGGGAATCAAACGGTCCACGGCGATTCTTCGCATCTCACCCAAGCCGGAGCAATGCGGACACGCCCCCGACGGGTTATTGAAGGAAAACATTCTCGGTTCCAATTCTCCAAAGGAGATATTATGCTCCTCGCAGGCATAGCTTTGGGAAAATTCGATCTCCTTTGGCTCACCCTCTCTCGGAACCGTGGCAATGATCAAATGTCCCTCCGCCAACCGAAGGGCATTTTCCACCGAATCGGAAAGACGGGAACGCAGATCCTCTCTCATCACCAAGCGGTCAACCACTACCTCCACGTTGTGCTTTTTGTTTTTGTCAAGCTTGATTTCCTCGGAAATATCGTAAAGGCTTCCGTCCACCCGCACTCGCACGTATCCGCTTTTCTTGGCATTGGCGAAAACCTTTTCATGCATTCCCTTTTGAGCGCGTACCACGGGCGCAAGCACCATAAAACGCTCTCCTGCGGGAAACTCCATGATCTTGTCGATGATAGCATCCGTGGTCTGCCTTCTGATCTCCTTTCCGCAAATGGGACAATGGGGGATTCCGATACGCGCATATAAAAGACGCAGATAATCATAGATCTCGGTAACCGTCCCCACAGTGGAGCGAGGGTTCTTGGAGGTAGTTTTTTGATCGATGGCAATGGCGGGAGACAACCCCTCGATCAAATCGACATCGGGCTTATCCATTTGCCCCAAAAACTGTCTGGCATAGGAGGAAAGCGATTCAACAAATCTTCTGTGTCCTTCGGCATACAAGGTGTCGAATGCCAAGGAGGACTTGCCCGATCCCGACAATCCCGTTAAGACCACCAGCTGATCTCTCGGAATTTCCAAATTGATATTTTTTAAGTTGTTGACGCGTGCGCCGCGTATAACAATTGATTTTGACATGAAAATCTTCCTTCGTTTATTTTCCTTTGCGTAGCTCCGCGATCCTGTCGCGAATCCATGCAGCTTGTTCAAATTCCAAATTTTTGGCGGCAAGCTTCATCTGCTTCGTGAGATCCTCGATCATCGTTTCCCGTTCCTTGGCGGTCATTTTTTCGACGGATTTCTTGGCGCGCTTCTTCTCGGACGCGTCGCCTGACGCTTTTCCGATCTCGATCACGTCACGAACCGATTTGACGATCGTTTGAGGAACGATACCGTTTTCTTGATTATACTTCATCTGAATCCTACGGCGACGTTCGGTTTCTGTAATCGCTTCCTTCATGGATCGCGTCACGGTATCGGCATACATGATGACCTTGCCGTTGGCGTTTCTCGCCGCTCGCCCAATGGTCTGAATGAGACTGCGCGAAGCCCTTAAGAAGCCTTCCTTATCGGCATCCAAAATGGCGACCAACGAAACCTCGGGTATATCCAAGCCCTCGCGCAGCAGATTGATTCCCACCAATACGTCAAATTCTCCCAGACGAAGGTCGCGAATGATCTGCATTCTCTCCATGGTTTCCACGTTAAAGTGAATATACTTTACCTTGACTCCGTTTCCTTCCAGATATTCGGTCAGATCCTCCGCCATTTTTTTGGTAAGGGTCGTAACGAGAACACGTTCGTTTCGTTGGGCGCGAATACGAATCTCGCCAAGCAGATCGTCAACCTGTCCCTCGATCGGACGGACCTCCACCTCGGGATCGACCAGACCGGTTGGACGAATGATCTGTTCTACGGTATTTTGAGATCGCTCGGTTTCATAATCCCCCGGAGTGGCGCTCACGTAAATGGCTTGATTCACCTTGGATTCAAACTCCTCGAAATAGAGTGGGCGGTTATCGTATGCCGAGGGAAGACGGAAGC
>JAZOQX010000109.1:0-10188 GCA_045656325.1 Eubacteriales bacterium | reverse complement strand
GCGCCTTCAGCTCGGCGTACATCCGATCGTATTCAAAATCCGAGATCTCGGGCGCGTCGAATACGTAGTAGCGCTCCGCGTGATAGGTCAGAAGCCGACGAAGCTCCTTAACGCGGGAGAGAAGATCGGTGTCTTTCATTGGATTTTTTTCGTTCATTCGCGCACCTGCTTTTTCCATAGAATTTCCTTACAAGGGAGAGGGATGATTAACAGATATATTATATCACATTTTCCAGCGTTTCGCAAGTTTTTTTCACATTTCTTTTTTCGGCTCTCCGCATGAATCCCCGCCCGCTCTCATAAGCATAGACCAAGAGGATTTGGGAGGCTCTCATGCTCATTTTATTTACCCTACTCACCTTTCTTTTGGTCTTAGTGAACGGCTGGACCGACGCGCCTAACGCCATTGCGGGCTGCGTGGGAAGCCGCTCGCTGTCCCCCGCCCGCGCCGTGGCTCTGGCGGCAGTCTCCAATTTTGCGGGCGCAGCGCTTATGGCTCTGCTGCATACGGGAGTTGCCGAAACTCTTTTCGGACTCGCGGATTTCGGAGAAGATCCCGACTCGGCGCTCCGCGCCCTCTGCGCCGCCCTTTTCGTGGTGGTTCTATGGGGGACGGTAGCGTGGGTCTTCGGTCTTCCCACCAGCGAAAGCCACGCGCTGATCTCCGCCATGACGGGCGCGTCGCTGGCGATCTGCGGAGATATCTCCGCCATACGGGGAGAGGAATGGAACAAGGTCCTCCTGGGGCTTTTCCTCACCACCCTTCCCGCCTGCCTGCTCGGATTTCTCCTCAACCGCCTGCTCCGACGGCTTCTGCGAAACGTACAGAGACGGCGCGCCACCGCCTATTTCACCCGCGCCCAAAGGATCTCCGCGGCAGGCAACGCCTTTTTGCACGGGGCGCAGGATTCCCAGAAATTTATGGGCGTGTATCTGCTCGGTGTTTCTCTCGTTCGGGGAAGCTTCTCCTTCGAGGGGCAGATTCCCCTGTCCTTGGCGCTGACCGTAGCCTTAGTCATGAGCCTTGGCACTCTTTTGGGCGGGTCGCGGATCATCAAAAAGATCGGATGCGATCTGATAGAAATGGACGCGGTCGGCGGCTCGGTGGCGGATGCCGCCTCGGCTGGCTCCCTTTTGCTCTGCTCTCTTTTGGGGTTCCCCGCAAGCACCACCCACTCCAAATCCTGCGCCATGATCGGAACGGGACTTTGCCAAAGAGGCGGAGTGAATCCGTCTATTGCGGGACAGCTTCTCGGAGCATGGGGGCTGACCTTCCCCGTCTGCGGAATCCTCGGCTTTTTACTGACCCGAATGATGCTCTGACCCATTCCAAATCGAATCCATCGAAAGAGAGGAAGCGTATGTCAAAATACGATTACTTCGGTACCTTAGATTCCCTTTCCCGACTGTCGGAACAAGCAGTACAGACCGCCTGCTCCTCCCCGCACCGAAAAAGCGCAGACCCTCCCTCAGAGCTGCGGCGCGCCTGCGACAAAACGGTGTGTGGGCTGGAGGACGCTCTCTTTTCGGATTTCCTCCCTCCCATGGAACGGGAGACTCTCGCCGCCTGCGCCCATAGCCTTTCCCGCGTGGTCAACGAGGCAACCGAGCTGATCTCGGCCACTCCCAAGGATGGCTTCGATAACGAGGAGGGAGAGGTCTGCGTCCGCTTAGCGTCTCTGCTTCGGGATACCGTGGGAATGCTTCAAAAAATCTCAAAGCCCAGCGTACTCCCCCGCACCCAAGCCTTTCGGGGACTGATCACCGAGGCGCGGGAGGCGCATGAGCATATGCTCTCCCGCGTACGCTCGGGCGCACTCCCACGCGCCGCGGCAACCGCCATCATCCAAACGGGACGGCTGCGTAACACCCTCTCCGAGACCTTTGACTGCGTGGTAGAGGTCATGCTCGGAAATATTTGACCGATCTCCCGCCTCCCTCACACAGACTGTATTTCCGAAAATAAAGAACGTCATCGGACAGCACGCTGTCCGATGACGTTTTCCCTTATCCCCAACGGTAGCGGTTGGGCGTGACACCGTATCGCTTTTTAAACTCCTTGTGAAAATAGCTGGAATTTTCGTAGCCCACGCGGTTGATGATCTCGCCCACGGGCATATCGGTCGTCGTGAGAAGGGCGCGGGCAGTCTCAAATCGCTCCCGCATAAGAAGCTCCTTAAAGGATTGTCCAAAGCTTTTTTCGATCCATCGGCTGAGATAGGAGGGAGAAAGGCCCATCATCGCCGCCGCCTCGGTCAGAGTGGCGGTGCTGTAAGAGGTCTTCACGTAATTGAGAAGCCTTCTCTGCATCCGATCGGAATAACGCTCGGGGGAGAAATGCTCCTCCCCGCCGAGAGAAACCAGATAGCAAAGAAGCAGAGAGAGAGACTGCCTGAGAAGATAGCCGTCGGTATTTCCCTCGCAGATCACCGTTCCCACAAGCGTTTCCATGAGATTGCGGACGGCAATGCTCTCCTTTGCGGATAAGCGAAGATAGGAAAGCCCCTCTCGGTCAAGGAGGGAGACGAAGGTCGCCGTGGGAAGGGGCGAGCCCTCTCCCATGCCGCGAAGCAGCTGCTCAAACAGATCGGGAGAAATAATCAGATTCACCCCGATATCATCCTTTCCCGTTTCCAGAACCGAATGCTCGGCGCGCCGTCCGAAAAGAATCAACTCATCGGTATCCAAACGGATCCGCTCCCCGCCCACGTCGTGGGTAATGCTTCCGTGGCAGACGTACATGATCTCGATAAAATCGTGAGAATGTACGGGAAAGGAGCGAAAGCGCGGATGCATCCGCAGACACACGGGCGCGGTCGATTCTCCCGAAACAAGATGCGACACCTTACGGCGCTCCACAATAAACCGTCCCGATTTTCCGTAAAGATCGCGGGGCGTGGGGTTTTTCTCCACCAAAATATACTGCTCCTCCTCCGTAAGACACGAAAGCTTTTCCAGAATCCTTTCGTCCATGCTTGCCCTCTCCTTTCCGCTTTTTCTTCATTCTACCACAAATTCGGTTGGAAATCAAGGGATAAATGTCAAAAAAAGACACAAATCAAGTAAAAAAACGACCTTATTTTTCCGCCGTAGGTATGTTACAATATAGATGTAAAAAATAAAGATCAGAATAGGAGGACACACCATGAACACCTATTATCTCGCCGTAGACATCGGCGCATCCTCGGGACGTCACATTCTCGGCTGGATGGAGAACGGAAAAATTCAACTGGAGGAGATCTACCGCTTCCCCAACGGGACAAGCCTCAAAAACGGTCATCAATGCTGGGACCATGAGGGACTCTTCCATCACATCGTGGCAGGCTTAAAGAAGGCAAAGGAGATCGGAAAGGTCCCCTCTTATCTCGGAATCGACACCTGGGGCGTTGACTTCCTGCTTCTCGGAAAGGACGGCAAGGTCATCGGCGACTCGGTGGGCTACCGCGACAAACGAACCGAGGGCATCGACGCCGAGGTCTATAAGCTTCTCCCCGAGGCAGAGCTTTACGCACGCACGGGTATTCAGAAGCAGCTTTACAATACGGTTTATCAGCTTATGGCGCTGAAAACGCAGAATCCCGAGCAGTTGAATGAGGCGGAAACCTTCCTCATGATGCCCGACTATCTGAACTACCGTCTGACGGGCGTGGCGCATCAGGAGTATACCAACGCCACCACCGCGCAGCTGGTTAATATCGAAACGGGCGAGTGGGATCTTGAGATCATCGAGAAGCTGGGCTATCCCAAAAAGCTCTTTATGAATAAGCTCTCCATGCCGGGTGAGGTGGTCGGTAAGCTTTCTCCCGCGATTGCCGCGGAGATCGGCTACGACCTGACCGTCATCCACCCCGCCTCCCACGATACGGGATCCGCCGTTCTGGCAGTTCCCACCAACTCGGACAACGTGGCTTACCTCAGCTCGGGTACCTGGTCGCTGATGGGTATCGAGCGCCTCGTCCCCGACTCCTCCGAGAAGGCCTGCGCCCACAACTTCACCAACGAGGGCGGCGTGGATCACCGCTTCCGCTTCCTCAAGAATATCATGGGTCTTTGGATCATTCAGTCGATCCGCAGGGAGCTTAGCGGCAAGTACACCTTTGCCGAGCTGTGCGACATGGCGACCGCGCTTGGCGATACGCCCTACCGCATCGACGTAAACGACCACAGCTTCCTCGCTCCCGACAGTATGATGGATGCCATCCGCGCCTACTGCAAGGCACCCGATATGCCCCTTGACCATATGCTGGTGGCTGTCTACCGCGGACTTGCCGAGTGCTACGCCGAGACCATCCGCGAGATCACCGAGATAACGGGCAAGGCACCCGACGCGCTCCATATCATCGGCGGCGGAAGCAAGGACGACTACCTCAATGAGCTGACGGCTCAGGCAATCGGCATCCCCGTTTACGCAGGTCCCACCGAGGCAACCGCCATCGGAAACCTGTTGGCGCAGATGCTGGGTACGGGCGTGTTCTCCTCTATCGCCGAGGCAAGAGAGACCGTATTCGCTTCCTTTGACGTCAAGACAATCAATGTTTAATTTATTACATACGTAAGGAGAATCATCATGAATCAGGAATATGCAATCGCAAAAGCAAAATTTTCCGCTCTTGGCATCGATACCGATCAGGTCATCAACGATCTGAAGGAAATCCCCGTATCTCTGCATTGCTGGCAGGGCGATGACGTCAAGGGCTTCGACTTTGACGGAGACCTGAGCGGCGGTATTCAGACCACGGGTAACTACCCCGGACGCGCCCGTAACCCCGAAGAGCTGATGGCTGACATGGACAAGGTGTTTTCCTTGGACGGTGGTAAGCATAAACTCAATCTCCACGCCTGCTACGCCATTTTCGATAAGGGCGAATGGGCAGACCGCGATCAGCTGGCTCCCAAGCATTTCGCCAAGTGGGTCGAGTTTGCCAAGGCTCGTGGCATGGGCATTGATTTCAACCCCACCTTCTTCTCTCACGAGAAGGCTTCCTCGGGTCTGACCCTTTCCTCCCCCGACGAGGAGATCCGTACCTTCTGGGTACGCCACGGTCAGGCTTGCCTGCGTATCGCAGAGTATTTTGCAGAGGAGACGGGTATCCCCTGCGTCATGAACGTATGGATCCCCGACGGCTACAAGGACATTCCCGCCGACCGCTTCTCTCCCAGAGCAAGATTCGCGCAGTCTATGGATGAGATCCTCGGCATCGGCTACGACCGCGAAAAGGTTCTCGTTTGCCTTGAGTCCAAGGTGTTCGGAATCGGCGTGGAATCCTACACCGTCGGCTCCGCCGAGTTCGGTCTTGGATACGTGCTCAGCCGCGGCATCGTTCCGCTGATGGACAACGGACATTATCATCCCACCGAGGTGGTTTCCGACAAGATCTCCTCTATGCTCCTCTTCTCCAAGAAGCTGGCGCTTCACGTGACCCGCGCGGTTCGTTGGGACAGTGACCACGTCATCCGTCTGGACGACGAGACCAAGGAGATCATCGCAAGCGGACGCGTGAACGATATCGCCATCGCCCTCGACTACTTCGATGCCAGCATCAACCGCATTGCCGCTTGGACCATTGGTCTGCGTAACTTCCGCAAGGCGCTTCTCATCGCCATGCTGACCCCCAACGCCGAGCTTGCTAAGCTTCAGAGCGAGGGTCGCTACACCGAGCTGATGATGCTTCAGGAGGAGCTGAAGGGCTATCCTTGGGGCGCGGTTTGGGACGAGTATTGCGCGTCCTGCGGCGTAAAGGGCGACGACTGGTACGCCGAGGTCGCCGAGTACGAGAAGAACGTACTGGCAAAGAGAGTATAACTCAATTAAAAAAATTAAGAAATCCGTCGGACGGCTGCTGCGCCGCCGACGGATTTCTTAATTTTTGTCATACTTCCATATCTTGACATTTTACTTTAAATATGATACAATGAGTGGGTAATTTCATGAAGGAGATCGCTTCATACATGACTGCTGAAAAGATTTTGTTTTTGATATTTGCCCTTTTTGCGGTAGTAGGAGCCGTGGACCGTATCATCGGCAATCGCTTTTTCGGTGTGGGAAAGGCGTTTGAGCGAGGAATCCTCACCATGGGTCCCTTGGCGCTTTCCATGATCGGAATGATCGTTCTCGCTCCCGTCCTTGCCGATTGGCTTCGCCCCATCATCGCGCCCCTATATCAATTGGTTGGCGCGGATCCCGCCGTCTTTGCGGGATCGCTTCTCGCCTGCGACATGGGCGGCGCTCCCTTGGCAGAGGCGCTGACCGACGACCCCGCCGCTGCGGCTCTGGGAGGATATATCGTGTCCTCCATGCTGGGCGTCACCGTCACCTTTACCGTCCCCGTTGCCATGGGGGTCCTAAAAAAGGAGGACCGTCCCTTTGCCGCGAAGGGCATTCTTTGCGGAATCCTCACCGTCCCCGTGGGAATCCTCATCGGAGGACTTGCGGCAGGCTTCCCCCTTCTCATGGTTCTCAAAAATCTCGTTCCCATTCTGCCCCTTTCGCTTCTCATCGCGCTGGGGCTTTGGAAGGCGGAACGCTTTCTCATTCGCGCCTTTACGGTGTTCGGCTGGTGCATGACCGCCCTTGCCACCCTTGGCTTGCTATTGACCTCTCTTTCCTATTTTTTGGATCGGGAGATCCTTTCGGGCATGGCACCTTTGGACGAGGCGCTCCTGACCGTGGGACGGATCGCCGTGGTTCTGTCGGGCGCGTTCCCTCTGATGCATCTGGTTACACGCTGCCTCAAAAAGCCCTTGCGCTCCCTTGGCGCACGGCTTGGCATGAACGAAACCTCGGTAGGCGGACTCCTTGCCACCTCGGTCAATTCCATCGCCACCTTTGACAGCGTCAAGGAGATGGACGACCGCGGAAAGGTCGTGAACATGGCGTTTGCCGTGTCTGCCGCCTTCGTTTTCGGAGATCATCTGGCATATACCGCAGGCGAATCGCCCGCCATGCTCCTTCCCCTCATCGCGGGCAAGCTGGCGGCGGGAATCACTGCCCTTCTCTTGGCGCTGTGGCTGACCCGTCCCAAACAAAAAAGAAAGGAAGAATCCACGAATGTTTGATTTTCATTTACATACCACCGTCTCCTTCGACGGAATCAGCCACGCCAAGGACATGGCACAGGCAGCAAAAGCCCGCGGACTGCGCGAGATCTGCTTTACCGACCACGCCGACTTTCTCTACGAAAAGGGAGGCATGCAGCTTTACGATCTTGCCGAATATTCCCGCGCCTACGACGGATTGGAGATCCCCTCCCTGACCATTCGTCGGGGGACAGAGCTGGGACTTGCCGCTTGGAGCGTAGAGGAATCCGAAGACTTCCTTGCCGCCCGTCCCTACGATTTCGTCATCGGCTCGGTACATTACACCGAGTTCGGCGATCCCTATTATCCCGAATTTTGGGAGGGACGCTCGGGCAAAGCCGCCTTCCTCTGCTATTTGGAGGAGGTCCTGCGGTGCGTGAAGCTCCACAAGAATTTTGACGTGCTGGGTCACCTGACCTACGTCTGCAAATCTGCTCACAATCCCACCCACGAGCCCGTTCATTACGAGGATTTTCGCGAGATCACAGACGAGATTCTCCGTATTCTCGTGGCAAACGGTAAGGGCTTGGAGGTCAATACCAGCGGCGTAGACAAGGCAGGCGCCCTTCTCCCCTCGGAGAAATTTTTGCGTCGCTTCCGCGAGCTTGGCGGCGAGATCGTCACCGTAGGCTCGGATGCCCACGACGTGACCCGTGTGGGTCAGTACGTAGACGACGTTCTGGCGCTTCTTCGGGATATCTTCGGCTACGTATGTACCTTTTCGGAAAGAAACCCCACCTTCCATAAGCTGTAATCCAAGGATTTCGGCAATAGATAAGGGACAGAGAACACCGCGTTCTCTGTCCTTTTTCCTTGACGACCGCCGACACAATGAAAGAATCAAAAACAATAAAATTGCTCAGCTTTATTGACAAATCGGCAGAACTGTGATAAAATGTACCCGTCACACGAATTGAATATTTTTGTCCAACGAAGGGAAAATACTTTTGGTAAAAAGTGTTTTCTCCTTTTCCTCGTACCTTCGTTGGAAAATCAATTCGTGTGACAACAATTGAAAGGGGGAAGCATTTTTTCGGTGCGTTCCTTTTGGGGCGCACTTTTTATATGCTGATAAAGTAAACTATGAGAAAAGACCTTCCGAAAAAAGTAATTGATATTACGGGAGTAGAGCTTACGCCGGGTGAGCCTACCGTTTGTCTTGGCAACGGAGAACAAGGCTTTGAGTGTTGTTGTGACGAATGCGACTATTTTTTGTATTGCTTTCCCGAATGGGATTTCAGAAGAACAGCGGAGGACGAACAAGACGCGCCGTCGTCTGCGACGTAAACCCTCAAGCCGTTGCATTTTCTCCATATAACAAAAGGCACTTATGGATCTTGCTTGCCATAAGTGCCTTTGCGTTTGTGGTTGATACGGATTGATATTACTCCGCGTCCTTTTTCGCCTTTGCCTCTGCTCTTGCCTTCTTGGTATCGTCGATCAGCTTGTTCTGCTCGCGGATTTTCTCGCGTACCGCGTCCAGCTCGTCAATGATGGGAGCGATCCGCTCTGCGAGAGACTCGCCCGTCTTGATCTGACGGTAGGTCAGTTTTCCAAGCTCCATATACCGTTTGTCACGCTTTCCCTCCAAGGCTCTCAGCTTCAAGTGCATGGAAGCGGTGTCCGCCAGCTCTCCCGTGGTCTTGATCGCCTTGCTTGCCGCGTTCTTTACGTTCCCCTTGATCTTTTCCCAGTTTGCCATGATAGCACTCCTTTCAAAATACCTTTCCCCTTTATTATACAACAAAACCCTTGGCTTGTAAAGTAGGAGAATAAAAATTCCTCCCAAGGAGAATCCTAATAGAAAAAGAAAAAGAGGAGCTTCCCTATGCAGCTGGATAAAAAGGAATACGAACAATACGTGGCTTCCCACGCCAAAAAATCCCCGCTCTTCAAGGATTCCCTAAGGGCCTTCCTCGTAGGCGGCGGGATCTGCGCCCTTGCGGAGGGACTCTGCCGTCTCTATATGCTTACCGGTCTTTCGCAGGAGGATGCGGGAGCATGGACCTCCGTCTCCTTGGTATTTGCGGCAGTCTTGCTCACCGCTATCGGGATTTTTGATAAGATCGCCCGCTTTGCGGGAGCGGGAACGCTGGTTCCCATCACAGGCTTTGCCAATGCCGTCGCCTCCCCCGCCATCGATAGCCGCGCCGAGGGCATCGTTCTGGGTATCGGCGCAAAGATCTTCACCGTGGCAGGCCCCGTCCTCCTCTACGGCACGCTGGCAGGAACGATCTACGGAGTCGTATACTATCTCATGCAATTACTTTGAGGAAAAATCGAACAATCCCTCAGCCGATCTCTTTTTTCACCGCCTTCAAAAAAGACTCCTGATTCCACGTCACCCCCATAACCACGTACCGACCCGCGCGATACACGCAAATCTCACCGCCAAGCGCATCAAATTCGGTTTCCCGAAGCGCCACCTTCAGCAGATCCATACGGGACAGACACAAGGCGTAGATCCTCCTTGCGTGATCACCCGACGGCGCTCGAAAAACGGCGATCTCCAAGGGAACGGCAAAGGCGGAAAGATAGATGGAAAAATCACAAATCCGAATCGATTCCTCCCCATCCTCCCCGTACAGAGCGCGCAGCAGCGCGGAGGGAGGATAGTCCTCGCTTCCCTCCTCCGCCCCCGATCGGTAGATCTCCCCCTCGGGAAGCGAATCCTCCCCCGCTCCCATCAACGCCGACAGAATTGTGTCGGCGCTTTTTTCGTCTTGGGCGCACCCTCCGAGAAGCAGGAGCGCGGACAGAAGCAAAAGGAAGAATCGGCAAAAAGCTCCCCATTTCCTCTTCATGTCTTTCCTCCGTTTTTTCTACCATTATACGGGGAACCCCTCCCGTTTATTCCCGAACACCCCGTTGACCCGATACCTGCAGCAACGTCCTTGATAAGATTCGCAGATCGGTAAAAAAGCCCATCTGCCGCACGTAGCGCGCGTCGTACGCCGCCTTTTTACGGTCGTCCAGCTCGTCTCTTCCCCGAATCTGCGCCAAGCCCGTCAGCCCTGGACGAACCCGATCCACACCGTAACGGCGGCGCATTTCGTGTACCGATTTCTCGCGAGGGATCAAGGGACGGGGACCCACCAGACTCATGTCTCC
>JAZOQX010000108.1:0-9335 GCA_045656325.1 Eubacteriales bacterium | reverse complement strand
TGTTCCGCATCCCGCAATTCAAGCGTGTGCTGGGATTGTCGGCATAAAATAAGGAAAACACGCGCAGGTTGCTTGACAATCGGGCGCTTGTGTGATATAATAAAGCAGTAACTTTGCTAAACGGCCGCGCGGTATGTTGCCGAAAGGTATTACCGTGAGGAAAGTCCGGGCTTCATAGGGCAGGATAGCTGATAACGTCAGCCGGAGGCGACTCCCGGGAAAGTGCAACAGAAATAGACCGCCCGCATTTTGCGGGTAAGGATGGAAAGGCGAGGTAAGAGCTCACCCACTCCTATGGTAACATAGGTTTGCTGTAAACCCTATCCGAAGCAACACCGCAGTCGGATGTTTGCCCGACGCATATCCGCAGGTGGCACGGGGTGAAATATCCCCGAAGCCGATCGGTGACGATCGGCGAAGATAGATGGCCGTTCACGACAGAACCCGGCTTACAGGCAGAGTTACAAACGATAGTTTTTCCGAGCAATCGGATGACCGATACATTCGAGGGGCTGTGGAAACAGCCCCTTCATGCATGAGAGAGGAGGATAAAGATGGAAGAAAAGACATATATTGCCATTGATCTGAAATCCTTTTATGCCTCTGTGGAATGTATAGAGCGGAATCTGGATCCCATGAATACCAATTTGGTGGTGGCTGATTCGGGAAGAACCGAAAAGACGATCTGCTTGGCGGTAACGCCCTCCCTGAAGGCGTACGGCATTTCGGGAAGAGCGCGTTTGTTTGAGGTGGTACAAAGAATCAAGGAGGTAAACGCCTCCAGAAGACGTTCCGCGCCCAATGGGAGTCTGACAGGCTCCTCGTACGTGGATTCGGAATTGAAGGAGTCTCCGTCTCTCGCCGTGGATTATTTGGTGGCGCCTCCCCGTATGGCGCTGTATATGAAATACAGCACCGATATTTACAGCGTTTATCTCAGACACGTTGCACCCGAGGACATTCACGTGTATTCGGTAGACGAGGTGTTTATTGACGCTACGCCGTATCTTAGAGCAAACGGCTGCAGCGCCGAGGAGTTTGCAAAAAGATTAATTCTTGACGTGCTGAGAACGACGGGAATTACCGCTACGGCGGGAATCGGAAGCAATTTGTATCTTTGTAAGGTGGCCTTGGATATTATGGCAAAGCACGCCGAGGCGGATGAGAACGGCGTGCGAATCGGTGTTTTGGACGAGATGTCCTATCGCAAAATGCTCTGGAATCACCGTCCCATTACCGATTTTTGGCGCGTGGGACGAGGATATGCCAAAGCCTTGGAGCAGCATGGCATCTATACGATGGGGGACGTGGCAAGATGCTCCTTGGGGGAGGATGGCTCCTACTATAACGAGGACCTTTTGTATCGCTTGTTTGGAGTCAATGCCGAGCTTTTGATCGACCATGCGTGGGGCTGGGAGCCCTGCGAGCTGTCGGAGATCAAGGCGTACAAGCCAGAATCCAACAGCTTGGGCTCGGGGCAGGTGCTGCAAACGCCCTATTCCTTTGAAAAGGCAAGGCTGGTTGTGAGAGAAATGACCGATCTTTTGATGTTAGAGCTGGTTGATCAAGGGCTTCTCACTGATCAGATCGTGCTCACCGTGGGATACGATATTGAAAATCTTGCCAACCAAAAGGAATATCAGGGGGAGATCAGCACCGACCATTACGGAAGAAAGATCCCCAAGCATGCCCATGGAACGGCAAACCTTTCGGATGAAACCTCATCTTCTCGGATCGCGACGGACGCGGTCATGGAATTGTTCGACCGTATCGTGAATCCCAAGCTGACGGTCAGACGTCTGAACGTAACTGCCAATCACGTGATCCCCGAGTGCGAGGCGAGGAAAAAGAACGGGCAGGGAGAGCAGATGGATCTTTTTACCGATTATGAGGCGGAGGAGAGGAAACGGGCAGAAGAGGCCGCTTCTCTGGAAAAGGAAAAGAAGATGCAGCGGACGATGATAGAGATCAAGAAAAAGTACGGAAAAAACGCCATTCTCAAGGGAATGAATCTGGAGGAGGGTGCCACCGCCAAGGACCGAAACCGACAGATCGGCGGGCATCGGGCGTAAGGAGGGAAGCATGGAAGAAAAAAATTACGATGATATAATAGAGCTTCCGCATCATACGTCCGAGAAACGACCGAGAATGTCTCGGGAGTCCAGAGCGGCGCAATTTTCTCCCTTTGCCGCGCTGAGCGGCTATGAGGCAGCGGTTCGCGAGACGGCGAGACTGACCGAGCCGCAATCCGAGCTGACGGAGGACGAAAAGGAACGGATCAACGAAAGGCTTTTGATGCTTGCGGAGTGCGCGGCGGAATCGCCTCGGATCAAGATCACGCATTTCGTAAAGGATTCCAAGAAATTCGGGGGCGCGTACGTGACCGTCACGGGACGCTTTGTGCGGATCGACGAATATGAAAAGACGATATATTTGGTTGGGGGAGAGCGGATTCCCATTGATGGAATACGAGAGATCGAATGCTTTCACCCGATCGCAAAGCAAGGATAAGGACAGATGGAAGAGATACGAATTTTAAAAAAGGACCGATATATTGAAAAAGGGAAGCGCATCCATATTTTTGAGCATCGAATGGATGGGCAAGATCAGGTTCATACGCACGAATTTATAGAGATCGTATACGCCCGCTCAGGGAATGCCTGTGAGGTGGTGGACGGGATCGAGTATCCCGTACGGCACGGTGATATGATTTTTATGAATTACGGAAGCACCCATCAAACGGTTGTGTCAGAGGGACGCTATTCCTACGTGACGATCTGCTTTTCACCCGAGGTCGTGGGACAGACCATTATCACTCCCGAAAACGCGTTTGCTCTTCTGTCTCTGACCTCCTTCAACGATATGCGGAGCGAGGCGGGAGGCGGAAAGATCTCCTTCGATATAAAAGAGAGACAGAGCGTAGAGCATCTTCTTGAGGATATGCTTCGGGAGGAACGTGCCAAGGGAAGCTCATGGGACCGTATCATGGAAAGCTACTTGAATATTTTGATGGCGAAAATGCTCCGAAAGACCGAATACGGCTCAAAAAAACAAGAGCAGGAGGAAATGTGGCAGGAGCTTGCGGAATATATCGAGGGAAATCCCGACGCCGATCTGACGCTGGCAGCCTTAGCCAAGAAATGCTTTTACAATCCATCCTATTTCAGTCGGGTGTTCAAGGAAAAATTCGGAATGTCCTTGGTAGAATACGTCAACAGAAAGCGGATTGACAACGCCGTTCGTCTTTTGTGTGAAAGCGAGCTGTCTGTGGATGAGATCATGAGCCGAGTCGGTTTTGCCGATCGTAGCAATTTCTATCGCGCGTTTTCAAAATTTATGGATAGTACGCCTGCTGACATTCGAAGGAAAGGAAAAAAATAAGGGGGTTATGATCATGAAGAACGAACAGCCTTGGATCATCAAAAAGGAAAACGGAATCTGCCTTCGCGAGGTCACGATGGATCTGGGAATGGAGGGAAGCGCAATTCGGATTTTACAGCTTACCGATATTCATTTCAATGCGATCAACGATCGGGACCGTGAGGAAAATAACGAATTGGTTATAAATTCCTATAAGGATGAGGTTCTTTGGCTAAAGAACGGTGCTTCCGTAGCGAAAATGCAGAATTGTTTCGCGAGCGTTGGAGACTTTGACCAACTGGTGGTGACGGGAGATACACTTTCGTATCTGTCATACGGCGGGCTTGAATTGATGCAAAAATATTTGTTTGAACCTTATCCGAATGCGTTGATCTGCCTTGGAAATCATGATCCGCTTCGTTGCTGGAATGCTCGCGTGGACGAATCCGAAACATTTTCGGAAAGACTGTCTCGTTTGCAGTCTTATTGGATTCACGATATCTTTTACACCTCCAAAGTTCTCAATCAAAAAATCATGTTGATCCAGTTGGAAAATGCGACACAGATTGATTACGGAAAAGGCGGCTTTTGGGACTGTCAGGTAGAACCCTTTGCCAAGGATCTGGCTCTGGCAAGAGAAAAAGGGTATTTTGTCCTTCTTTTTTATCACGTTCCCATTGCGACGGGAGATCCGCAGTTTCGCGAGACAGCTCCGTACGGAAAGCACGGGGCCGTGGAAAATTATTGTGATGGATCGAAGCACGTAATTGCTTGTGAGGTCGGCGCGGCATCCCGTATTCGAGCATTGATTGAAGAGTATTCCGATGTGATTAAGGGAGCCTTTTGCGGGCATATGCACGGCGATTATTATACGGAAATCGCGGTGACCGATTCAAACGGACAGAAGAGACATATTCCTCAATATATTGTCAGCGCAACACCGTTTGACGGCGGTTCGTGTTTGATCCTGACGATTCAATAAGAAAAGACGGGTAAAATTTGGACTTGCATTTTATTTTGTTTTGTGGTATAATGAATTGTAAAAATTTTAAAAGAAAGGAATACGAGGCATGAAAAAGATCATTTGCAAGGTAGAATATGACACCGAGAACGCTACGCTGGTAGCAAAGAAGACCTTTGGCGCATTTGGCGATGCCGATGGCTACGAGGAGAGTCTGTATCAGACCGAGAACGGTAAGTTCTTCCTGTATATCAACGGCGGAGAGACCTCTCCCTATACCAAGGAGGACATCAAGCGTATGTCTGCCGACAAGGCAAAGGAGTGGATGGCTGCCAACGCCTGACGAAACATAAAAAATCCGTAACGCGACTGCGTTACGGATTTTTTTCTTCTTTTTTAGAATGTCCAAGCCGTGAAAAGAAGCGGAAGGTCATGGGCCAAAGCACGGCGCCGACCATAACGACGGCAAAATAGCGTACGCCGCGCGCGATCAGATGCCCGCCGAACAGAAGATCCAGCGGCGCGCGGAGCAGCTCCTTGGCGGCAAGAACCGCAAGAATGCCTCCGATGGTCTTAAGGATCTGCGCCCACCAAACGGCCTTCGTTTCAAAATGCAGCCATTTGAGGTCAATGGTGTAGCCAAGGATCATGCCAAGGACGCAGCCAAGAAGCGTAAAGCCGTTCTTCCTCGCCGATTCCAAATTGTGAATGGCATCCTCCGTATAGACCGATTCGGGAAAGCGGTAAAAATAGACGAAGCAAAGCAGACCGACGATCAGGATGACGAAGACGCAAAGAATCCCGTACATGGTTTTGGGAGAACGCTCCGCGTTTTTAAAGAGCGGATACACTCCGAAAATCAAGAGCAGAGCAATGGCAACCGAAACAAGAACGTCCGCGGGCGTGTGTACGCCGAGATACATTCTCGACAGAGGAACGAGTATTGCCAATGCGATCATAACGATGCGGAGAACGACATTCTTCGTGATCCTGCAGGCGCACCCAAACAACCCCACGGAGGTTTGGGTATGACCGCTTGGGAAGGAATATCCTGTCGCCGCGTCTCTGGCAGATTCCACAATGGTAAAATTGGGATCCTTGACCCACGGACGGGGAACACGAAACAGCATTTTTAAAAATTGATTGATGACCGTACCTAAGAAGCCGACGCATAGGAGATAATAGCCCTTGTACTTGTTGACACACCAAAAAACGATCATTCCCACCGCCATAAAGACGGTTTCATCGCCGCAGTAGGTGATGATCGAGAAAAACCAATCCAAAAACGGGCATCGGATCGATTCTAAAAAGTAAAGAAATGACATAATATTCGCTTCCTTTTCCTTTGAGATACATTTATTATAACATACATTCAAGGTAGTTTCAAGAGAAACTTAAAAGCGGTACGTTCCGAAGAGCGTACCGCTTTTAAAATTACTTGCTCTGGAGAAGGTCGCGGATCTGCTTAAGAAGCTCCTCGGTGGAGGGATTTGCTTCCTTTTCAAGGCGAGCCTTTTCCTCGGCTTCCTTCTTCGCTTCCTCTGCCTTTCTTGCCTTTTCCTCGTAGTAAGCCTTAACGGCCTCCTTGTCGGAGCGCTTGATGCCTAGCTTCTTCATTTCCTTCTTGTCAGCCTTGGAGGGAATGTCGTCCATCACGTTTTCAGCCAGGCTCTTGTGACCCTCACGAAGCTGATTGATGACCTTGACGATGACAAAGAGAACGAAGGCAACGATGAAGAAATTGATGATGGCGTTAATGAACGCGCCCCAGTCGATGTAAATGGACTGAGTAAGGTCGATCTCACCGGTAGCGGGATCCTTGACCTCCTTCAAAATGGTATAGATCTCGCTGAGCGAATCCGCACCGAAGATCAGCGCGAGCAGCCAGTTGATCAAGGGCTTCAGCACGTTATTGCTCAAGCCGTTTACGATCGCGGTAAAGGAACTACCTACGATAACACCGACTGCCATGTCCACGACGTTGCCGCGGGTAATAAATTTTTTAAATTCCTGAAAAAACTTTCTCATGGCTTCTCCTTTTCTTTATTAAGATGCTTTTATTATACAAGAAAAAACGACAAATGTCAACCGAAAACAAAAAATTGCCACCGATTTTTCGATGGCAATTCGTGTTTTTTTCATTTAAAGGGAAAGCAATACGGTAGCCGCCGCACCTGTCAAAATTCCAAGCCACTGCGCAGGGCGAAGCTTTTCCTTAAAGGCAAATTGAGAGAACAGGAGTGTTACCGCCAATCCGCCTACGCCGATCACGGGATAGATCAGATTGGTGGAAATTTCGGTGGACGCAAGGATAATGACGAAGAGATTTAAGCCAACGTTGCTCAAGCCCGCTACCACGGGGAAGATGCCCGCCTTCTTCAGTATAACCTTAGAGTCGCTGCGGTCGCTTCTCATATAGAGAACAAAGCAGATAATCAACGAGATAAGCGAGGCGGATGCCATGAGCATATTTCCGTGCTGCCCTTGGAATATCATTTGCTGGGTACGCTGTGTGATGGCGCATCCCGCGTTGGAAGCAAAGGCGAGAAATACGAAGATCAGCCATCTTTTGGATATGGTTGCCTTTTCCTTCGTATAAATGCATAAGAACAGAGAAACGACCACGAGGACGAGTCCCAAGGCGACCACGAACCCAAACGTCGCGTCCCAGAAAATAAGTCCCCAGATCGTAGTGAGGATCATGGACAGATTTAAGATCAACGAGGTCAGCGCAACGGGACCGCATTCCAGCGCGCGAATCAGAGAAATGTTGCAAACCGCATAAAACGTTGCAAAAAGCAAGGAAAAGGGAAGCACCTTCGCGTCAAAGGAGAGGTCGGTCATAAACAAAGTGAGCCAACCTACGAAAACCGCGATAAGAAGAATAAAATTATAGAAAGCGGTGGCATTTTTTCTGCCTTGTATTCTTCGATTGAAATAAGTGCCGAACACGCCCGACGCGGCGCTTAAAAATACTGACAGACCCAAATACAAATAAGGCATATGTATTTTCTCCTCGATAAGTTAAAAAATATACTCGTGTATTATAGCACTATTGCCTGCGCTTGTCAAGTGATTTTTTTAATGTTAACGAAGGGTATGCTCCATGAGTAAAACGCCTCCGAACAGAAGCAGGATCGACATTAGTGGGTATTCCAGAAAGACGGCATAGCGATGAGCTAAGATATCCGTGGAGAGAAGGTGAGACTGAAATTCGATCCAAGCGAAAAAAAGGGAAACCTGACATAAAACGGCAAAAAGCCCGTAGGTCAGGAAAAGAAACGAAATTTTATTCATGAAAACTCCTTTTTTGTGGAAAAATATGAAAAACGAAATATTGAACATGATTTATTAACAAAATGTCGAAAACCAAACAATTTATACGTTTATACATAAATTCTATCACAAAAAATTAAGTCGTTCAAGCGGAAATGTTTTCCGATGGTGTTGGATTGTTTGGTTGACTTGAGACTATAATATCAAATCATAGGCAAAAAAGGAATGAAAATACGGTAAAATGCATATAAAGGAAAAAATGCTTGCAAAAAAGCAGAAAAAACTTGTTTTTGGGGCTTATAGCCTCTTTTTTTGAGAAAAACGAAGGAATTTTTTTGTTGTATAATGTAGAGGAGAAAATTTCAGGAGGAAAAATTATGAACCTTGTCCAGTCGGAATCAAGCCTTGACGTGCTTCAACAATATAAAGAAAGGGATATCCGCTACGTGCTGTTGAGGCTTCGCTTTAGAAAATCGGTCCGCTTTTTGGTCTACATAGAAAGCAGTAAGGAATGCGCAATGGAATCGGTGGAAATGGAAGCCTCACGTATGAGGGAATGCTTCGCTCGGATCGTAAAGGGGCGGTTGGCACCGTGTCACCTGAAAGACTGGCTTCATGACGAGACGGTGATCGTCAGCGTATAAAGAAAAACCGACGCTAAAAAGCGTCGGCTTTTTGTTTTTTAATATTACTTGGCGATGACCTTGCGGAAATTCTTCTTTCCTCTGCGGAAGACCTTGCCGTCCTTTAAGGAATCGGCGGTGAAGAGCGCCTTTACGTCGGTGATCTTCTCGTTGTCTACCGAAACGCCGCCCTGCTCAATCGCGCGTCTTGCCTCGGATTTGGAGGGAACAAGTCCCGCCTTTACGAGGATGGATCCGATATCGATGGCTCCGTCAACGAAATCGCTTTCGATCAGCTCGGTCATGGGGATCTCGGCATCGGCACCTGCGCCAAACAGAGCCTTCGCTCCCGCTTCTGCCTTCTTTGCTTCTTCCTCGCCGTGAACCAGCTTGGTCAGCTCAAACGCTAAGATCTCCTTTGCTCGGTTCAGCTGAGCGCCCTCCCATTTGTCCATTGCGTCGATCTCCTCCAAGGGAAGGAAGGTCAGCATACGGATACACTTGAGAACGTCGGAATCGGCAACGTTTCTCCAATACTGGTAGAAATCGTAGGGAGACGTTTTTGCGGGATCCAGCCAAACGGCACCCGATTGCGTCTTGCCCATCTTCTTGCCCTCGGAGTTCAAAAGCAGATTGATGGTCATGGCGTAAGCGTCCTTGCCTAGCTTGCGGCGGATCAGCTCGGTACCGCCCAGCATATTCGACCACTGGTCATCTCCGCCAAACTGCATATTACAGCCCATGGTCTTGAACAGGTGGTAGAAGTCGTAGGACTGCATAATCATATAGTTAAATTCGAGGAAGGAAAGCCCCTTTTCCATGCGCTGCTTGTAGCACTCCGCACGGAGCATATTGTTGACCGAGAAGCAGCTTCCGACCTCGCGGAGCACGTCAATGTAATTCAGATCCAACAGCCAGTCCGCGTTGTTGATCATAATGGCTTTTCCCTCGGAAAAGTCAATGAAGCGGCTCATTTGCTTTTTAAAGCATTCGCAGTTGTGCTGAATGGTCTCCGTGGTCATCATTTGGCGCATATCGGTTCTTCCCGAGGGGTCGCCGATCATGGCGGTTCCTCCTCCGATCAGAGCGATCGGCTTGTTTCCGGCCATTTGCAG
>JAZOQX010000107.1:0-8141 GCA_045656325.1 Eubacteriales bacterium | reverse complement strand
CTCTTCGCGTAAAGACGGGAGAGAGACGAGCATGAGCGATATTAATGAAATGAACGTAGGACCGAGATGGTATGTGGCGCACACCTATTCCGGTTACGAAAACAAGGTAAAGGCAAGCCTTGAAAAAATTATTGAAAACCGCGGACTCGGACATTTGTTTTTCGACATCCGAATTCCTGTGGAGACCGTGATTGAAAAGAACGGCGACAAGGAAAAGGAAGTGGAGCTGAAGATCTTCCCCTGTTATGTGTATATTAAGATGACCATGACCGAGGAGAGTTGGCACGCTGTCCGAAACATTACGGGTGTGACGGGATTTGTAGGACCCGGATCGAGACCTACTCCCCTGTCCGACGAGGAAGTGGATTTCCTGAACTTCGATACCAAGAGAGTCGAGCTGATGGTCAAGGTTGGCGACAGCGTTGTGGTCAACGAGGGACTGTTTGAGGGCTACACGGGAACGGTTCAGGCGGTTTCCGATGATTTGAAGAAGATCACGGTGCTCATCAAGCGTGGACGCCGCGATATGCCTGTTGAGCTGGACGCAAACGTAGTCAAGCTCGCGTAAAAATGTGACCGAAGGGTCACTGTGGGAGGGAGAAAAATTTTTTGAATTCTCCCGTATAGCTACCACAATGGAGGTATTTAAATTATGGCAAAGAAAGTTATGGGTTATATCAAGCTGCAGTTGCCCGCTGGTAAGGCAACTCCCCAGCCTCCCGTAGGACCTGCTCTGGGTCAGTACGGTGTTGCAATTCCTGTATTTACCAAGGAGTTCAACGAAAGAACGAAGAACGACATGGGTCTGATCATTCCCGTTGTTATCACGGTATACGCAGACCGTTCCTTCACCTTTATCACCAAGACTCCCCCCGCTCCCGTTCTGATCAAGAAGGCAGCAGGAATCGAGTCCGGCTCCGCGAAGCCCAACAAGACCAAGGTGGCTAAGATCACCAAGGAGCAGGTTCGCAAGATCGCGGAGACGAAGATGCCCGACCTGAACGCGGCAAACATTGACACCGCCATGAGCATGATCGCAGGAACTGCGCGCAGCATGGGCGTTACGGTTGAGGACTAAGGAGGGATAGGAAAATGGGAAAGAAATATATCGACAGCGCAAAGCTGATTGACAAGAGCAAGGCATACGACCCCTCTGAGGCATTGGAGCTGGTTTGCCAGACTTCCAAGGCTAAGTTCGATGAGACCATCGAAATTCACATCCGTCTGGGTGTTGACTCCCGTCACGCTGACCAGCAGGTCAGAGGCGCAGTCGTTCTCCCCAACGGAACGGGTAAGAACGTAAAGGTTCTGGTATTCGCTAAGGGCGATAACGTAGCAAAGGCAGAGGCTGCAGGCGCAGATTACGTTGGCGGCGCTGAGTATGCGGAGAAGATCGTGCAGGAGAACTGGTTCGACTTCGACGTTGTTATCGCAAGCCCCGACATGATGGGCGTAATCGGTAAGCTCGGTAAGGTTCTCGGACCTAAGGGCTTGATGCCTTCTCCTAAGGCAGGAACCGTTACCCCCGACGTTGCTCGCGCTGTTACCGAGGCTAAGGCAGGTAAGATTGAGTACACTGGACAAGACCAACATCATCCACTGCCCCATCGGAAAGGCTTCCTTCGGAACCGAGAAACTGACCGAGAACTTCAACACGCTGGTTGGCGCCGTTATCAAGGCAAAGCCCGCTGCTGCAAAGGGTCAGTATATCAAGAGCTGCGTAATCGCAAGCACCATGGGCCCCGGAATCAAGATCAACCAGGCAAAGCTTGGCTAATCCTTGGAGCCAATAATAAAAAGAACAGAGACCGTTTCGGTCTCTGTTCTTTTTTGATAAGACGGTTGAAAAAAGAAAAGGCTTGTGATATAATGAAAAAAACGGTTGCTTGGAGGAATGAGGATGGAGTTGATGCGAGACTTTTCCATACAGTGCAAGGATCATTGGACTTGCGTGACGGTCACGCCGCTTGAATCACAAGAAGAAATTGAGCTTTATCGGATTACGGTTCGCTTTTTTCAAAAGGAAATTCCGCCAACGGTGACGATCTGCTGGGAGGAAAAAATGAAGGGACTGTTGCATGTGTGGCATCCTCTGACGGGCTGTCGGCATACCATGCACCAATCCTGGCACGCCAATCGGTCGGAATCCTGCTTTCATTGCGGAGCTCCCATCCTGTGTACGGTGGGGGAGGGGGGTGCCAACGGAAGAACAGTGGCTCTTTCCGATCCAAATACCCCCTCGTCTCTTCGCTTTTCGATTGAGGATCTGAAGCAAGAGGATACCGTGGCATATTCCGCAGTTCTCTTTGACGGCGCTTGTGATGCCGTTGAGCAATATGAGGTGCTGTTAAGGATCGATTCCCGTTCCATTCCCTATGATCTTGCCGTGCAAGAGGTGTATACATGGTGGGCGGACAACGGCTCGCCCATTCCCGCACCGCCTGCGGCGGCGGAGGATGCAACCTATTCCACTTGGTATAATTTTCATCAAGAGCCGAGACAGGATATTCTTTTGGAAGAGCTGAAGATCGCGGCAAGGCTTGGCTTCAAAACCGTTATTCTGGACGACGGCTGGCAGATCGAAGGCGTATCCAAGGGGGATTATGCCAACTGTGGTGCATGGACGGTTTCAAAGGACAGATTTCCGAATTTCAAGGGCTTTTGTCAAGCGGTTCACCGCCTTGGTATGAAGCTTGCTGTTTGGTTTGCCGTTCCCTTTGTGGGAGTGGAAAGTCCGGTTTACACAGAATTTAAGGGGAAATATCTTCAGGAGGCGAACGAGAGCGTTACCCATGGAATCCTTGATCCGAGATTTCCCGAGGTCAGAGGCTATATCCGCTCCAATTACGAGCGGTTTTTGCAGGAATACGACATAGATGGATTCAAGCTGGATTATGTGGATGCCTTTGCGGTACGCGGGGAGATTCCGGCATATGACCCGAGCCTGATGGATTGCGAGACGGTAGGCGATGCGGTGCTTCGGCTGCTTGAGGAGATACAGAGCGGACTTGGCGCGATAAAGACGGATTTGCTGTACGAATACCGTCAGAGGTACGTAGGACCTGCCATCAACCGCTTTGGAAATATGCTTCGGGTGGGAGATTGCGCGTATGATGCACACATCAACCGAGTGGAAACGGTGAATCTTCGTTTGCTGGGGTATCCCGTGGCAATTCATTCCGATATGCTGTTCTGGTCTCCCGAGGAATCGGAACGGCTTTGCGCCCGCCAGCTTCTCAACATTCTGTTTGCCGTTCCCCAAATTTCGGTGCGCCTGACCGAGAGCAAACAGGAGCAGCGGGAGCTTTTGGCGGCATATCTGTCGTATTGGACGAAGCATCGGGAGAGGATCTTACACGGTCGATTCCGCGCGTATCATCCCGAGCAGAATTTTACGAGAATTACGGCAGAAGATGAAACGGGTGTGATTTCCGTTTTGCATGGAGACTTCCCGTATATTTGGGACGGTCGCCCCGCGCACGTGCATCATAACGGAGATTGCGAAGGACTTCTGGTGGAAAATCCCACCGATGATTGTCTTCGTGTTCGATTGTCCATGTGCTTCGGAACAAGGGAGATCGGTCTTTATGAGGTGTGTCCGCACACGATTGTCCGTTTGCCGCTGCCCCCAACGGGAATGGCAGAGATCGAATCGGTATAATTGGTATCATTCGCATATACAAAGAGAGCCGTCAGGAATTTGACGGCTCTCTTTGGGATTGTATATACTCCTTCGGGGACATTCCCACTACCTTTTTAAAGACCTCGGAGAAATAAAGAGGATCGGAAAAGCCCGAAAGCAGGGCCACGTTCTTGACCGAATCCAGACCGTGATCCAAAAGCCCTCTGGCGTAATTCAGGCGAATGTCACGCAGATATTCCGAATACCCCACACCCATTTCCTTTTTGAACAGGCGGGAGAGATATTTCGGATGGTAGGAAAGCCTCTCTGCCAAAAGAGAAATGGATAGGGCGGGATTGTCAAAGGATTGCTCGGTATAGTCGAGGATCTCGGAAACAATCCCGTTTCGTTTTGATTCTTCCTTGGACATACGGGAAAGGGTCAGAAGCAGGACGCCCTCTGCCGCCAGATCCAGCGTATCCGAGGAGGCTCGGGCAAGGGTCTCCTTCCAAAGAGGGATCATTCCTCCAAAACCGTCAAAGCAACGCCGCTCCCGATGGATTCCAAACCGACGGAAAAGCTCGTTCCCCCGAATCCCCGAAAAGTCAACGTAAAGACAGGTCACCTCGGCTTCCTCGGCGAGAAGCACCTCCTCTCCCTCAAACAAAAAGAGAAGGGAGCCGGTCTGAAGGGGGACGGGGATCCCGTTTGCCGAGAAAACACCCTGACCGCTTGTTACTAAAAGCAGTCGGTGATGGGAAAGCCTACGGAGCTGCCGAAGATTGTCGGGGTAGGATTCAAACACGAAGCAGTAGGTATTCAAGGATTCCGCCGTGGCGGATATGGGGAATTTACAAATGTTTTGCGATTTCATTTCGTCTCCTTGGACATTGATTTTTTTCAGTATAACACAGAAGCTGAGAAAATGCAATGAAAAAGTTTCTTTTTCCTATAAATATATGGAATTTTTCTATTGATTTGATGGTCCAAGCATGATATACTGATGATAGAAATTACAAGGAGCGATGGAATGTATTACGGAATGATACTTTTGTCGGTAATGACCTTTGGCGGCTGCTTTGCCTTGAAGGACGTGTACCGACGGATGCGGGGAAGCAGCTTTTTCATCAGCATGGAGTCGGGCTTTGTCGGCGCGTTTGCGGGACTGATCGTGCTTCTGATTATCAACGGCTTTCAATTTGACCTGACCCCCTTTACCCTACTTATGGCATCCTTGGTGGCGCTCAACGGCGTGGGATTTTCCTATTTCGGCTTCAAGGCGCTGGATGTCATCAATCTCTCGGTATTTTCACTGTTTTCCATGCTGGGCGGAATGCTTTTGCCTGCGGCAGTGGGAATGATCTTCTACGGCGAGCCGATGACCGTCGCCAAGGGAGTGTGCTACGCCTTTATCCTTGCGGCGTTGCTTCTGACCGTTTCCCGCGGAAAGGGAGGCAGAGGATGGATCTATTATCTCGGTGTCTTCGTGTTGAACGGAATGTCGGGCGTGCTTTCGAAGATCTTTACCGAAGCGCCCTATGAAAAAACCAACGCGGCGGGATATTCGATCTGGGGCGCGCTGTTGACGGGCGTTTTGTCGGGCGGAATCTTTTTGATCCTTCTCCTGACCAAGCGAGCGAAGGGGAAGCCCTATACGCTGAAGGCGTTCGGTGTCAGCGCGATTTCGGGGGCATCCAATAAGATCGCCAATTTTTTTCTGGTCATTGCCTTGGCGCACGTAGATGCCTCGGTGCAGTATCCCATGGTCACGGGCGGCGTCATGATCGTGTCCACGCTCATTTGCTTCTTCGGTGACCGAAGACCCTCGAAAAAGGAGATCCTTTCGGTGGGACTTGCCTTTCTCGGTATGCTTGCGTTGTTTGTTATCCCAATCTAAATTATGGAGGAAAGAAAAATGGAAAGAATCAAGATCGGTGTGTTTGGCGTAGGCCGCGGCATGGATATTGTCAAAAACTTTATGCTTCAGAACTGCGACGTGGTCGCCATCTGCGACAGCCACAAGGAGCGCATGGCGCAAGCGGTGGAAAAGCTGGGCGGTACGGTTGCCGTGTACGAAAGCTTTGATGAGTTTTTAAATCACGATATGGACGCAGTGATCGTTGCCAACTATTTCAACGAGCACGCCCCCTATACGATCCGTCTTTTGGAAAAAGGAATCCACGTGTTCGGCGAGTGCATCAGCAACGGAACCATGGCGGAGGGTGTAGAGCTGGTTCGCGCTTACGAGAAATATAAGGACAGAGCCATTTATATGCTGGCAGAGAACTATCCTCAGATGCTCTTCAACCGTGAGATCAAGCGGATCTGCGATGGCGGAAGCCTTGGTAAAATCCTCTATGCGGAGGGAGAGTACAATCATCCTGCCGACCCCTGCGATACGAAGTTCAAGAAGATCTATAATTATTACGAGGGACATTGGCGCAACTATTTGCCCAGATCCTATTACGTCACCCACTCCTTGGGACCCATTATGTGGGCAACAGGGGCAACCCCGAAGCGGGTGAGTGCCATGGCGGTGTACGCTCCCATCGAGGGCGACGTTCCCACCGCAAGCCGAGGCGGAGATCGCGCGGCGGTGATCCTGACACAGAATGACGACGGCTCCATCTTCCGCTTCACGGGCTGCGCCGCCTTTGGTGCCCACCACAACTCCTACCGTGTGTGCGGAACCAACGGACAGATCGAGAATTTGCGTGGTATGGGACAAAAGGTCATGCTTCGCTACAATTCGTGGACCAAGCCCGAGGGCATACCCCAGGACTGTCTCTATGAGCCGAGCTGGAACGATCCCGATGAGTCCTTGATTAAAAAGAGCGGTCACGGAGGCGGAGATTTTCTGACGGCGAAAATGTTTTTGCAATGTATTCGCGAGGGACGTCAGCCCGAGCATCCCTTTGACCTCTATTCGGCGGTCAATATGTCCTCGGTGGCGATTCTCGCTCACCGCTCGGTGATGAACGGCGGAATGCCCTACGACATTCCCGATTTCCATACCGAGGAGGCAAGAGCGCAGTACGAGAACGACCGAGACACGCCCTTTTTGTCCGCTGACGGAAGCGCGCCTACCATTCCTTGCTGTACCAAGCCCGATTTCAAGCCTACCGAAAAGCAGTTGGAGCTTTTCAGAGAGGTGATTCGCTAAAGGCGAAAGCGGGACGGAGAATAGGGGGAGTCCCCTATTCTCCATCTTTTTTTGTACTTGAATTTGTACTTGAAAAAGTTTTGTGTTTGTGATAAAATAGTGGGGAGGTGAGGATCATGAAAAAAACAACACTTCTGGAATTGTTCCTGAGCTTGCTCAAAATCGGCTTGTTTACCTTCGGCGGCGGGTATGCCATGATCGCCCTTTTGGAAAACACGCTGGTGTCCAAAAAGAGATGGATGGAGCGGGAGGAATTTTTGGACGTAGTCGCCATTGCCGAGTCCACCCCGGGACCCATTGCCATCAATGCGGCGACCTATATCGGATATAAGCGAAGGGGCGTGCTTGGGGCGGCGGTCGCCACTCTTGGCGTTTGTCTGCCCTCCTTGGTGATCATTTTCGTTTTGTCGCTTTTCTTGGACGCGTTTTTGGCATTCAAGCCCGTGGAATACGCGTTTCGCGGTATTCGGGTGGGCGTGGTCTATCTGATCCTTTCCATCGGCTTCAAAATGCTTAAAAAAATGAAAAAAACCGCGTTTGCTCTGACTATCTTTGGGTCGGTGACGGCTTGCATGATCCTGTTCTCGGTCCTTGCCATTCAATTTTCTACGATCTTTTATACCCTGATCTGCGGTACGGTGGGCGTGTGCGCTTATTTGCTTCGACAGTACCGTGAGAGGAAGGAGGGCGAGCGATGATCTACTTGCAGCTGTTCTGGACCTTTTTGCAGGTAGGAGCGGTGTCCTTTGGCGGCGGATACGCCATGATCTCCATGATTCGGGAGCAGGTCCTGGCTCATGGGTGGCTGAGCGAGGAGGAGCTGATCAATATGATCGCCGTGTCCGAATCCACCCCGGGACCGATCGCGGTCAATATGGCGACCTTTGTGGGATCGGCAGAGGGGGGAGTCCTCGGCGCGATCCTTGCCACCCTCGGCGTGATCCTGCCATCCTTCGTGATCATTCTGCTGATTGCCATGGCGGCGCGGAATCTTCTTCGTTATAAGGGAACCCAAGCCTTTCTCCGCGGGGTTCGTCCTTGCGTGGTGGCGTTGATCCTCGGAATGGCGCTGATCCTCTTTATGAACCTTCTCCTTGGCTTCCGAAGCATCGAGATTCCCCTTATTCCCGATTATCGCGGCTTGATCCTTTTGGAAATCCTTCTTTTAGCCGTGTTCTTTTCTAAGATTATTCTCAAAAAGAAGCTCTCTCCCATCTTTATCATCCTGCTTTCCGCGGGATTGGGAATGTTGATCTATTCCATTTAAAAAGCCGTCGGGCTGCAAGCTGGCAGTCCGACGGTTTTTTTGCTTATTTGTATCAAATTATTTTTTCAACAGTCTGTTGATTTCGGGGG
>JAZOQX010000106.1:0-10296 GCA_045656325.1 Eubacteriales bacterium | reverse complement strand
GCTTCTACAAGAGCGATAAGAGCCGAGGCATCAACAAAACGGGAGCGGGTCTTGGACTCTATATCGTGAGGACCATTATCGATGCCCACGGAGGCGATATTTGGGTAGATAGCGAGCAGGGCAAAAACTGTTGCTTTAATTTTACGCTGTCAGGTGAATAAAGACCCTCCCTTCGGTCAAAGACTACCATAAGAGTATGTTGTCTTGGACTGCGGGAGGTTCGTATGAAGGATAGAAACGCGCTCCCTTTATGGGAGGAAACGGGCGATCTTCCCGCCTGCGCCGATGAGGGCGCGGGACGGGAGGTCGCTTTTGCTTTTGAAAATCGGGAGGATGCCTCCCGTAGTGGGAAAGGGAGATTCCTTTTGCTTCTGATCTGCCTGATCCTTTCCCTTGGCGTGCTTTTCGTTACCATGGTGTTGGTATTCGAGAGCGGAGAGGGGGGCGTCGAGACTCCTTTGGCGGCAGAAAAGGAGAAGGTGGTCTTCGTTCGGGAGTGGGATGCGGACAGCGGGATCCTCAGTACGCCCGAGGTGTACGCCAATTACGCGGATTGCGTGGTGCGGCTGGAGGGCTACGGTACGGGAGCGCGTCGGCAGGGCTTTGGCTTTTTCATTCGTGAGGACGGGTATATTGCGACCGAGCTGTCGGTGATTGTGGATATGGATCGAATTACGGTCCGTTTGGCGGACGGACGGGAATATTCGGCTTCTGTCGTCGGACGGGATTCCCTGTCGGAGCTTGCTCTCTTGAAGATCGAGGAAAGAGGACTCGGGTGTCTGTCCTTTGGAGCATCCGAGGATCTCCTCGTGGGGGAACGGGTTATCGCGGTGGGAAGCGATTCGGTTCGTACGGCAGAGCTTTCTTCCGTGAAAAAGTCGGTTATGGTTCGGGATGCCGAGGGAATGTTGACGAAAAAGCTGGAGGTGTTTCAGGTTTCGGGCTTTTCTCTTTCCGATTATGCGGGCGCGCCTCTTCTGAACGAGTACGGAGAGGCGGTGGGGATCTTCTCCTCTCACTCCTGCGAATCGGGAGGCGGATACGTTCTCCCCGCCGATGAGATCGGGGGGATTCTGGAGGCAATGATGGCGGGAGAGGAGATTAGGGAGGGACTGTACGAGGGACTCGTCACACCTGCCCCCATTCTCGGAATCGTGGGAGGAAGCGCCTCGGAGCTGGGCGTGGTAGGCGTGCGGATTCACCGTTTCGCGTCGGGACTGTCCTCGGCGGCGGTCATGCTCAGAGAAGGGGATCTCGTTCTTTCGGTGGACGGGGTTGCCGTGCGGAGCCTTACGGAGATCTCCTCGGTCATTGAGGAAAAGAATCCCGATGACGGTGTGCTGGTGACCGTCCTTCGCTCTGGACAGACCCTCACCTTTGAGGTGGTGTTGAGCGAGAGGGAATGATGCCGCTGTCCCCAAACGGCGCAAAACCTTCTTTTAACGCAAAAATCCGTCGGACCCTGCTGCGGTCCGACGGATTTTATTTTTGAATCGGGGAAAAATTTTTCCTCACGCCCGAGAGGCGGAGATAATATCCGCCCATGAATAGCGGAGCAATTTTTCGGGAAGGGGAAGCAGATCCTCCTCCAATTCAGGCAGGCTAAGCTCTTTCCCGTTCAGATAATCGAGAATCCGTTTTTTAGAGGCGGAAAGACGATAGAGAAGACCTCCGAGGCGCGCCTCTTGAATTTCAAATCCATGGGGCTTGTTTTCGGTATACCAAAGGCTATGGAAGCAGTTGAGCATGGTATGGAGCCGCTCTACGGCAAGGTCATAGTCGCAAAGAAGCTTGGAGAGCGCGTCCTTGTCTCCGCGCTTGTACGCCGCTCTGGTTCTTGCCCCAAGGTCGTATTTTACCGACAAAAAGTCGGCAATGGTGGCAAAGTGGCGGAAGAGATAAGCGCGAGGGCTCTTCTCCGCATACGCATACAGCCTCCTTGCGATCTCTCCGTACTCAGCCGCGCCCCCCTCCTTGACCAATACGTCGATATAGCCGAGCAGAGGGTCGTTGTAGATCATATATTTTGTAAATGCCCGCTTGGCAAGCTCAATGGATTCGGGCATATCGAGGAGCATCATCGTATCAAAATCCTCGCCCGTGACGGCCTGGAACTCCGATCGGATGAGAGCCATATCGGTTACCCCGTCGTGGAATTTGCGGATCGCAAAGAGGGAGGGAAGAACCGCGTAAGGGGAGCATTCCCGACCGTTGTCGCCCCAAAGGGTAATGAAGATATTGTCCACACCATGGTCGGCGCAGGCCTTCATGGCAGGCTCCATGCTCCTAAGACTCCAACGGTTGTCGGGCGCAAAGCCGCTCCACGTCCACGCGCCACCGGCAAACCAGGTTTCTCCCTTGAATTTTTCATGAGCGGTGAGCATCCTGTCATAGGTTTCATATTTTTCCTGATAGTAATCCCAATAAACAACGTCCACGCCGTCGGGGCAGGCAGAAAGAACCTCCTCGGTGATCAAGGCGGGGTCATCCAGCACGTAGTTGCCCTTGTTCGCCAGTCGGAAGAACATATCCGACCAGATGATGGGCTGAAATCCGTAGGACTTGGCAATGTCCATCACACGCACAAGATGCTCGCGGAGAATGTCAAAGCGATTTCGCATACCGTGGAGATCCATATACCTTCCAAGCCCCAGCAGATGTGCTTCATCCATGCCAATGTGGACGTATGGGGAGGTGAAGCATTCCTTAAGGGTCTTGAACATATTTTCGATGAGCGTGTAGGTTCGTTCGTCACCCACCAAAAGAATGTCGCTTGCGTCGTTGATCGGTTGGTATTCCTCCCAAACAAAAATCTGGGAAAGATGCGCGAGAGTCTGAATGTTGGGAATGACCTCCATTCCGATGGACGCGCAATAGGAGACAACGTCCTTTAACTCCTCTCTCGTGTAGCGTCCCCGAAGATAGCCGAAAAACGGCTCCTCGGGAATTTCATAGGTGTCCTCGGTATAGAGCATGAGCATATTGTAGCCCATCTGCTTCAAAAGAAGCGCAAATTTCTTGATTTCCTCGGGCTTCATGACCGCATTTCTCGACGCGTCCAGCATGACGCCAAATCGTTTTGCCATAATCTCCTCCTTCAGATTCTTGTGTGGTAATTATAGCTTGAATGGTAAGAATTTGTCAAGATAAAATAAAAAAATGTCTGAAAAAAATAAAAATTTTTGATTTAGGTCTTGCATTTTTCATTTATTGTGATACAATAGAGGAGGTATTACACCAAATCAACTATTTCAAAACCAATGGAGGTACTGAAAATGGCATACAAGATTTCCGATGAGTGCATCGCTTGTGGCGCTTGTGCAGAGGCTTGCCCTGTAAGCGCAATTAAGGAAGGCGACTGCAAGTACGAGATCAACGCAGACGAGTGCATCGAGTGCGGCGCTTGTGCAGAGGCTTGCCCTGTGGCAGCTCCCGTTGCCGAATAATCTCGGACGATCCGAATACATACGGATAAAAATTGGGGTGCGGCGATTGCTTCACCCCCAATTTTTTTATTATGACGAAGGGAGGAGAGAGGATGCGAGAGTTTTTGGAGGATGAGCGGATCGACGAGGTCAACGACCATATCTCGCTGATTGCCAAGAAGGACGGACTGACCTTTGGAACCGACGCGTTTTTGTTGGCGTCCTTTGCCAAGGCAAGACCCCGCGGAAGGGCGGTGGAGCTTGGAACGGGAACGGGCATCGTTTCTCTTCTTTTGGCGGGACGGAGCCGTTTCGCTTCGATCCATGCCATAGAGGTACAAGAGGATTTCGCGGAGCTTGCGCGGAGAAACGTAGAGCGGAACGGGTTTGGGGACAGGATCACGGTCCACCACGCCGATCTGCGGCAGATCCGACCCGACGATCTTGGCGGGGAGGCAGACGCGGTCTTGGCAAATCCGCCTTATATGCGGACCGATACGGGCAAGCGAAACGAGTCGGATCGGAAATATATTGCCAGACACGAGGTTTTTGGGGGCATTGAGGATTTCTGCCTTAGCGCGTCTCGGCTTTTAAAGCACGGCGCAGACTTTTACTGTGTCTACCGTCCCGATCGGCTTGCCGACCTGATGGCGGCAATGCGGCTGCATCGGCTGGAGCCAAAGACCATGGTGCTGGTCCACGCGGATCAGGAAAGCGAGCCGTCCATGGTGCTGATCTCTGCCAAAAAGGGAGGAGCGTCGGGAATGCGGATTCTTCCGCCCCTTGTGCTTCATGACTCGAAAGCGCGCTCCGAGGTGCGTCCCCTGAGTGAGCGGGCAGCGGCGATCTATGATACTTTGAGCTTTTGGGAGGAATAGCATGGAGCATATCAAACGGGTACTCAGCTACGTGCGGCGTGCCGTGGATGACTACGAAATGATCAAGGAGGGCGACACAATCGCCGTGGGCGTTTCCGCGGGTAAGGATTCGCTCACCCTGCTTTGCGCCATGGCGGAGCTGAGACGGTTTTATCCAAAAAGGTTCGAGCTTTGCGCCATCACGGTGGATATGGGCTTTGAGGGCATGGATTTTTCGGGCATACAAAGACTCTGCGAGGAGCTTGGCGTACCCTATCATGTGATTCATACCGAAATATCCAAGATTATTTTTGACGTGCGGAAGGAGAAGAATCCCTGCTCGCTTTGCGCCAAAATGCGCCGTGGCGCGCTTTATCGCGGAGCCAAGGAGCTTGGCTGCAGCTCCGTGGCGCTGGGACATCATTTTGACGACGTGGTGGAGACCTTTATGCTGAATCTCTTTTACGAGGGACGGATCGGGTGCTTTCAGCCCGTGACCTATCTTTCCAATACCGATATTCATATGATCCGCCCCATGATTTATATGCCCGAAAAGGACGTGCGGTACTTTGCGGGGAAGGCGGAGCTTCCCGTGGTAAAATCCTCCTGTCCCGCAGACGGAAATACCGAGCGAGAGGAAATGAAGCAGCTTCTTTCGCGGCTGGAAAAGGAGAATAAGGGGCTGCGCTACCGTATCTTCGGCGCCATTCAGCGAGGAGAGATCGACGGCTTCCGCATGGCGGGAAAGATGCAGGGAATGAAGCAGTACGAGGAGGAATGACCACGGTCATGCTTCCTCGGCGTTCAAACAAAATAAAAAAGCAGTCACTGCGTGTGACTGCTTTTTTATGTGAGCCTCCCTTGGGAGAACCGCTCTTACGCTCTGGTGACCTTACCGTCGCGCAGGCAACGGGAGCAAACGGCAACGGTCTTGGGGGTACCGTCTACGATTGCCTTTACCTTGCGAATGTTGGGCTTCCAGGTTCTGTTGGTCTTACGGTGAGAGTGGGAAACGGACTGTCCGAAAACAACGCCCTTTCCGCAGATGCTGCACTTTGCCATATTGACACCTCCTTATGTGTGTGTGACGCATCGTCATCAGTTTCAATTCATAGAACATTGCCTATTATATCATATTCGAAAACAAAATGCAAGAGTTTTTTTGAAATTTTTTTGAAAAATTCCGATTTGTGTGAAACCTATCAAAAAAAAGGAGAAAAAGAGACGGCTTTACACGGTTTCACCAAAGCAAAGCTCCCCGTCGGTACGCAAAAGACGGACCGAGCGAAGCTCGCCGTGGAGAGGACGGTCCGAGGGGACGGCGACCTCCAGAAAATCGTCGGTATGACCGTAGGCGATTCCGTCCTCGTAGGTTTCAAAGAGAACCTCGGTGAAGGGATGGTCGCGAAGAGCGTCTCTCAAAATCGAAGCTCTGACCTCCCTCGCCACCTGCTCCAAGCGGTGAAGCCGCTCCTTTTTGATCTCCTCGGGAACCTGATCAGGCATACGCTCCGCAAGGGTTCCTTTTCTCTTGGAGTAGGGGAAAATATGGACGGTAAGAAATTTCGCTTCGCGTACAAAGGCCTCGGTCCTGAGATAATCCTCCTCGGTCTCCCCGGGGAATCCCACGATCACGTCGGTGGTGAATTTGACGCGGGGAATGGCATCTCGCAACCGCGCCATGGCGGCCTTTGCCTGCTCCGCGTTGTATTTCCGTTTCATCAATGCCAATACCCGACTGCTTCCGCTCTGAAGCGATAGATGGAAATGGGGTGCCAAAGAGGAAAGGGAAGCGATCCGTTCCACAAATTCGGCGCGGAAGAGGGAGGGATCCAAGGAGCCGAGCCGAACTCTTCCGATGCCCTCGATGGCATCTACTCGGGAGAGCAGCGAGGCAAGGTCCCCGTCCGGGAGATCTCTGCCGTAGGAGGCGGTTTCGATGCCCGTAAGCACCACCTCGCCGCATCCGCCCCGTGTCAGCTCCCGCACCTCGTCTACCACCTCGTCTACGGGCTTGGAGCGTACAAGCCCCCGAGCCGCGGGAATGATACAGTAGGCGCAGCGGTTTTCACAGCCGTCCTCGATCTTCACGTAGGCGCGGGTTCGACCGAAGGTTCGAATCCGCATAGGCTCAAAGGGCGCGCCCTCAATGGGACGGCGGAGAATCAAGGGGGATGGATTCTTTTTGCCCTCTCCCAAAAGGCGGATCACCTCGCGGGCGACAAAAAGCTTGTCCGTATTTCCCACGATCACGTCCACCCCCTCGATGCGGGCAAGCGCCTCGGGGGAGGTTTGCGCCAAGCACCCCGTGACTGCCACGATGGCATCGGGATTCTTCTTGATGGCGCGCCGAATGAACTGCCGCGCCTTGCGGTCGGATTCGGCGGTGACGGTACACGTATTGATAATATAGGCATCTGCCGCGCGTTGGGGAGGAAGAACGGTAATCCCCGCCTCCGAGAGCGCCTCGGCAATGGCCTCTGATTCGTATTGATTGACCTTGCATCCGAGGGTATAGATCCCCGCGCTCAGGGCTTTCTTTGCTTGGTTCATAGAGAACTCCTTATGTCTGATGGTTTTATTTTACCATGGAACGGGAGATTTGTAAAGGGATTGTTTACAAATTTCCTCTTGAAAAAGTGACGGGGATTCGGTATAATAAAAGCATCTTAATTCATTATGGAGGATTCCATGAGAATCATTACCGTAGGGCGCAACGACGCGGGGCAGAGACTGGACAAATTTCTTGGTAAGGCGGTCAAGGGACTGCCGCCGTCCATGATGTATAAGCTGATCCGCACAAAGAAGATCAAGGTCAACCGCAAGCGCGCCGAGCAGAGCTATATGCTGCGGGAGGGAGACGAGATTCAGCTCTTTATCCGGGAGGAATTTTTCGATTCTCCCGAGAAGGATACGGGAGCCCTTTCCCGAATTACCCCGAAGCTGAATATTGTGTATGAGGACGAAAATATTCTCCTTCTGAACAAGCGGGCGGGGGTGCTGTGCCACGAGGATACGGCGGCATCCGAGAACACCCTCATCATGCACGTCAAGGCGTATCTGGCAGGGAAGGGGGAATACGACCCCGCCTCGGAGCAATCCTTCTCTCCCGCTCTTTGCAACCGAATCGATCGCAATACGGGAGGAATCGTCATTGCGGCGAAGAATGCCGAGGCGCTTCGGGTCATGAACGAAAAGATACGGGAAAATCAAATCTCGAAATTTTATCTGTGTCTTTGCCACGGGATCCCCAAGCGTCGGGAGGCAACGCTGCACGGCTATCTCAAAAAGAACGCCGCGGACAATTTGGTAACGGTCAA
This sequence comes from Eubacteriales bacterium, assembly GCA_045656325.1. GTDB lineage: Bacteria > Bacillota > Clostridia > Oscillospirales > CAG-272 > HGM12713. Next base: position 2,694 of record JAZOQX010000106.1, on the reverse strand, counting down.
GGATACCGCCTTTGCGGGGGCCAAGGAGATCGTGACCAAATATCGGGTGCTGGAGGAGAGAGGCAGCGAGGCGCTTTGCGAGGTGGAGCTGGTGACGGGACGTACCCACCAGATCCGCGCCCATATGGCGCATATCGGACACCCTCTCGTGGGGGATGGAAAATACGGAATCAATCGGCAGGAAAAGCAAAAGGGATTTAAATATCAAGCCCTCTATGCCTATCGATTGGCGTTTGATCCGACCAAGGAGGAAAATCTTCTGACCTATCTGGAGGGACGGAGCTTTTCGCTGGATCGGAGTGATATTTGGTTTTTATAACGAAAAGAAATGAAGAAAGGAGAGAGATATGAGGATCGATCAAAAGCCGTGGCGACTTCTGTTGCTTGCCGCAGGCGGTATTCTTACGGGGCTTTGTCTGGTGTTTCCCGCTGTTGGCTTTTGGCAATGGATCACGCTGATCCCCGCGGGGCTCGTCATACTCCGACTCCTTTCCGACACGCGGATCCGTCCGCGTCGGCTTTACGGCTACGGCGTGTTCTTCTTCATGAGCTTCGGACTGACGGTGTTCCACTGGTTTCTCAGTATGTATCCCTTGGAATTTGCGGGTGCGACCAAGGGGGAGGCGGCAGTGGTGGTGGTCCTTGCATGGTTCGGACTTTCCTTCTTTCAAGCGGTATTCGGAGGACTTACCTTCCTTTTGGGCGGATGCCTGTTCCGAACCGCCCTCGCCAAACGCTATCCCATTCTGCGTCCCCTTTGCTTCGGAATGATCTGGACGGTCTATGAATGGTCGCAGAATTTCTTTTGGTTCGGCGTTCCTTGGGCACGGCTCCCCTTGGGGCAGAGTGAGTATCTCGTGGGGATGCAGACTGCTTCGCTGCTCGGTTCCTATTTTATCACCTTCCTTTTGGTATCGGTCAACCTTCTTCTCGCATATATTCTTCTTGCGGCGTGGGAAGGAAGAAAAAAGCCTTGGCACGAGAGACTTGCCAAGGGAGCCACCGTCACGGTCGCGCTGATGCTTCTTTTTCAGTACGGCGTGGGGGCGGTACTCTATCTTCGTGAGGAGCCGAAGGATAGGACCCTTCGCGTGGCGGCGGTGCAGGGGAATATTTCCTCCAAATGGAACGACCCGAACGCTACGCTAAAGGCGAGAAGGATCTACGGCGACGGTACGAGACAAGCGTCGGAGGCTGGCGCGAAGCTCATCGTTTGGCCCGAAACGGCGGTCACGCAGGTCATTGCCGAGGGAAGAGCCAACGGCTGGTACGAATTTTGCTCCGAGCTGGCAGAAGAAACGGGAACCACCATTTTGGTGGGAGGATTCACTCCTGCCGCCGAAAAGGAGTACAATTCGATCCTGTGCTTTTTGCCCGATGGAAGTCTGCATGAAACCCTCTATCATAAAAGAAAGCTTGTACCCTTCGGGGAGTTCGTTCCCTTGGGAAGCGTCATTGAGACGGTGGTGCCGCCCTTGGCGGATCTGGTGCTGAGCGGCGCCGATCTGGAGGAGGGAAGCGAGGCGAGCGTTGTGATGCTGGAGGAGGGGACGGTTGGCTCGCTCATTTGCTTTGATTCAATCTACGACGGCTTTACGAGAGAAAGCGTCCTTGCGGGAGCGGAGCTTCTTTGCCTTTCGACCAACGATTCGTGGTTTGGAGAATCCCGCGCCCTCTATATGCACAACGCGCAGGCAAAGCTGCGCGCGGTGGAGAGCGGGCGAGGCGTGCTCCGCTCTGCCAATACGGGGCTGACCGCGTTTCTTGACGAAAAGGGAAGAACCGTGGAGGAGATCCCCATTCAGGAGGAGGGCGTGCTGGTGGCGGATGCCGCGCTGTCCGATCGGATGACTCTTTATACAAGGATCGGAAACGTCTTTGTATATGGGTGTATCGGATTGCTTTCCCTTGGGGTAATTTTAAAGATTCTTGAAATGCTCAACAAAAAAGAATCCGTTGACAAAACCGTTGAAAAATGGTAAAATAAGGGTACAGGGTTTTTAAACGACATAATAAGGAGGAACGATTCAATGAAGAAAACCGTGAAAATTTTGGCTGTCGTACTGTCCGTACTTCTGCTTTGCGTTGCCCTTGCTTCCTGCGGGAACACCTTGTCGGGAAGGTATAGCACCAGTCAGTCTGGAATGACCGTAGCATTCGATTTCGACGGCAATGCGGTCGAAATGTCCCTTTCTATGGGTGGACTCTCGTATAGCTTTGACGGAACCTACGAGCTTACGGACGATACGATCACCTTCTCCTTCGACGATCCCGACGGAGAAAATTCCATTTTCCAAAGTATGCTGGAGGGACTTAAGCAGACCGTTGATTTTGAAAGAACCGATAACGGAATCAAGATCGACGGAACCGAGTATACAAAGGAATAACGACGATCATACGGACGATAAAAAAGGACAGAGAACGCACGCGTTCTCTGTCCTTTTTTTCGAAGCGCTTCCTTACCCCAATAGGAGAAGCAAAAGCAAAAGGGGCAGGAGATCGTCGTGCGCGTCGTTTTGGGAGGTCAACAGAATCAGCCCCAGAATCAGCAGCTCCTCCGATCCGATGCCCGACGAGAGACGATCCTTGCGTCCGAACGGACGAAGCAGAGAAGCCTCCTTTTCCGCGGGTGCCTCCTCCTTTTGGGGCGTATCCTCTGCCGTCAAGATATCCTCTGCTTCTTCCCGTTCCTCC
>JAZOQX010000105.1:0-2471 GCA_045656325.1 Eubacteriales bacterium | reverse complement strand
GTGCCCACCCTACTTTTTACAAATTATAGGGTGGGACTTTGGGTGCACAAGTCCGTTAAAAACGGACAATTGAAAAAAAGAGCCTCCTATGGTAGAATTAAAGTAACTACCATAGGAGGTTTTGTTATGCCCAGAGGATATCGACACATACAAGATTATGAAAAAGAAATCTTGGAATTAAGAACGCAAGGAAAAACGAGACGAGAAATATGCGAAAAATTTGGATTCAGTATAAAACAGATGGAGAATTTCATCACCAATTACAATCGTCGTCAAGAGAAAATAGCCGCAGGAATAGCAATCAGGAAGAAAGGTAGACCAGCCAAGGATAGCATAGTAACGGAAGAAGATAAGTTTTCCGATCTGCGCTACAAGTTGGCTCGGAAGGAAGCGCGAATCAAGCAATTAGAAATGGAAAACGAACTGATGCGGGATTTTCTCTCGCTCACAGAAAGGAAGTGAGGACAAGCGTAAAATATATGGTGATCTATCGTCATAAGGATAAATATTCAATCAGCGGGATGTGCCGGTTCTTTGAGGTATCGAGAAGTGGCTATTATGACTATGTCAAAAGAATGGATGTGCCCGCATGGGATCTGCCTCTTGCCGAGAAGATCCGAGAGTGTCAGGAGCATAGCCGCAGTACCTACGGATACCGTAGAGTACACATATGGCTTGAAAGGCAAGGAATACATAAGGATCCTAAGACAGTTCTTCGCGTTATGCAGAAATACAATCTGCTTTCTGTTGTTCGTCGTAAGAAATACCGCAATTACGGTGAATATCTGCACAGATACCCGAACCTGCTGAACAGAGAATTCCACGCGGAGCGTCCTAATCAAAAGTGGGTAACGGACATTTCGTACATAAAGACTGGACAGGGCGTACTATATCTTTCGGTCATTCGCGACCTCTATGACAACAGTATCGTTTCCTACAAGACAGGTACAGAACAGAATATCAATCTCGTACTCTCCACGATCAGAGCAGCTAAGAGAAAGGAAAAGGTCACCGCAGAGTTGCAGCTCCACAGTGACCAAGGCTTTCAGTACACCTCGCAAGCGTATTATAGCCTAACAAAATCTTATCATATTACACCGTCAATGTCAAGACGTGGGAACCCTTATGACAATGCATTAGCCGAAAATTTTTTCTCTATCCTCAAAACCGAGTGTATTTACCGTGCGAAAATCCGCACCTATGAGGAGGCGCGCCTCCTCATAGGTGCATACATCCAGTTCTACAACAACGAACGTATCCAAACAAAAACAAAACTGACACCACTCGAAAAGCGATGTCAGTTCGTTGCTTAAAATTTAATATTTTCTACCTTGGGTCTCTTTTTTGTGCTGTCCGTACAATTTGGGGCAGTTCAACCGTGCATCCGCCCTGATTTTTTATTCGATTATTTCAAGAAACCGTTGACGATCTGCTCTTCTGCTTCCTTTTCGGTCAGACCCAGCGTCATCAGCTTCATCAGCTGTTCGCCTGCGATTTTACCGATGGCCGCTTCGTGGATCAGGCTGGCATCCACGTGGCTTGCCGTGATCTCGGGAATAGCACTGACCAGCGCGTCATCCATAATGATGGCATCACACTCGGAGTGTCCGGTGCAACGGTTATTGCCCTTGACGTTGGAACGGAAGATCTGGCGCGACTTGTCCTTGGCGACCGAGCGCGAGATAAGGTGGCAAGCACAATCCTCACCGTCCATGTCGATCACAAAATCGGTCTCGGCCAGCTGCTCGCCGTGCGTCATGATCTTCTCACGAACGGTGAGCGAGGCGCCGTCTGCCAGCTTTGCCTCGGTCTTGCGGGAGGTGGAATCGATGCCCTTGATCTGGGTCGATTCCATTTCCATGACAGCCCCCTCGGCCAGCTCGATGACGGTGGTAGGATTCATGATCTTACCGCCGATGCCGTCGCCCTCACCGTAGTGCTTTTCGATATAGCGGATGCGGGCATTTTTGCCGACGAAGAAGGAATGGATACCGTCGTGGGAGGAATCCTGATCGCCGCAGTTGTGAATGCCACAGCCCGCAATGATGGTCACGTCGGCGTCCTCGCCGATGATAAAGTCATTGTAGACCATTTCCTTGAGGCCATGCTGGCTGATGATAACAGGAATGTGGACGCTTTCATTTTTGGTGCCGGGCTTGATGATGATATCGATGCCGGGCTTGTCCGTCTTGGTAACGATGTCGATATTGGCCGTAGTGGAGCGTCCTGCGCTCTCACCGTTGGCTCGGATATTGTACGCGCCCTTGGGTACGTTCTCAAGGTCTGCGACCTCACGCAGCAGTTGCTTTTGAATGTCATTCAAACTCATAGCTTCATCCCTCCTTACGACAGCTTTTGGAGCAGCGTGGGGCACGCTGCCGAGGAACGGAGCAGCTCGGGCAGGACCTCGTCCTTACTTCCGACTGCCGTGATCTTACCGTCAGCAATGACGATGATCTTATCTGCGATAT
>JAZOQX010000104.1:0-5946 GCA_045656325.1 Eubacteriales bacterium | reverse complement strand
TCGCTCACCTCAAATGATTCGGAAATTGTCTGCCATTACGCATCTGCGCTTACGGGTAAAGGAACGCGCCGAGGTGATTCCCTCTCCCGTGGGTCCCGCAATGGTAAAGGTGGTATGTCCCTCTCCGCCAAATCCGATGCCCGCATAGGAAGGCGCGTTCTTGACGAAGATGGTGGTCTCTACCGCCTTGGCAAAGGCGGACAGATGGTCGATATTCTTGGAATGCATATGCGCCGTATGGCGGTTGCCATGCTCTGCCTTCACCGCCAGCTCAATGGCTTCCTCAATGTCGTCCACGCGGACGATAGGCAGAATGGGCATCATCAGTTCGTGCTGAACGAAATCGTGAGAGAACTCGGTCTCGCAGATAATGCAGCGGATCTCGGGTCCCACGGAAATTCCGATCTTTGCCAGCAGCACGGCAGCGTCACGTCCCACGCAATCGCGGGCAACGCTCTTGACCGTCTTTCCCGCCTTGTTGGTGACCTCCTTGAGGACGATGGGAGCCAGTCTATCTGCCTGCTCTCGGGTAATCAGGTAAGCGCCATTCTTCTGCATTTCGGCGATCAGCTGATCGGCAATGTTACGGAACGCAAAGACCTCCTTCTCGGCGATACAGGGCAGGTTATTATCAAAGGAGCATCCGTCGATGATATCCTTGCCCGCCTTGCGGATATCGGCGGTATCGTCTACGATAACGGGGGGATTGCCCGCGCCCGCGCCAATCGCCTTCTTACCCGAGGACAGGACGGCGCGAACTACGCCGGGACCTCCCGTACAAACGAGAAGACGGATCTTCGGATGGGTCTGCATGATGGACGCAGTCTCCATCGTGGGCTTGACCATGGAGCAGACCAGCACCTCGGGTCCGCCCATAGCGGCAGAGGCGCGGTTGACAAGGTCAACGGCATAGTTGGAGGTAGCGATGGCATTGGGGTGGGGATTGAACACCACGCCGTTGCCCGCGGCAATCATGCCGATGGAATTACAGATAACCGTTTCGGAGGGATTGGTACTGGGAGTGATCGATCCAACCACGCCGAAGGGAGCCATTTCCGTGAGGGTCAGTCCGTTGTCTCCCGTCTTCGCCTCAGACACAATGTCCTCGGTTCCGGGAGTCTTCTCCGCCACCAGAATGTGCTTCAGTCTCTTGTGGTCCACCCGACCCATGCCCGTCTCGGCAACGCCGATTTCCGCCATGATCGGAGCCTCCTCCAGCGTCAGTCGGCGGATCTCGGTAATGATCTTCTCTCTCTGCTCCACGCTCATGGCGCGGACGGCACGATAGCCCTGCTCGGCGACCTCAATCGCCTCGTTCATATCGGCGTAGATGCCGATGAGCTTGCGTCCGTTATACTCGGTAGAGCTATAGGACGCCGCAGAGGAAGCGGCGCTTCCCTTTAAAATGTTTTCAACGATCTTGCGGATCTCCGCCTCGGTAATATTTGCCATAATCTTTTACGCACCTTTCACTTATTTGCTTGCCAGACGCTGGGTATCCACAGCGATGGCGTATTCCTCATCGGTAGGAATAATCCAGGTCGCGACACGCGCGCCCTCCTTCGTAATATCGAAGGGGATTCCGCGAGTGAAATTCTCGTTCTTTTCCTCGTCAATCTCAATACCGAGATAACTCATATCCTCACAGACCATTTTGCGGATATCCACCTGATTCTCACCGATTCCCGCGGTGAATACCAAGGCATCCAGTCCGTTCATTTCGGCAATGTAGGAGCCGATGAGCTTCTTGATTCCGTTGGTCAGGATCCTCAAGGCAAGCTCGGCGCGGTGGTTGCCCTCCTTCGCCTCGGACCCAATGTTGCGGCAGTCGTTGGAAACGCCCGAAACACCGAGAAGTCCGCTCTTCTTGTTGAGGATATCCTCCATCTCCTGAGGAGTATATCCGTATTTTTTCATCAAATAGGTAACGACCGTAGGGTCAATGCTTCCCGAACGGGTACCCATGGCAATTCCCTCCTGAGGGGTGAAGCCCATGGAGGTATCGATGGCCTTTCCGCCGTCCACGGCGGTAATGGAGGAGCCGTTGCCAAGGTGGCAGGTGATGATCTTCAGCTCTTCAACGGGTCTGCCGAGTTGCTTGGCAAGCTCGCGGCTTACATAGCGATGGGAGGTACCGTGGAAGCCGTAGCGACGAACCTGATCCTTTTCGTAATATTCGTAGGGAATGGCATATACGTAACGGAAATCCTCGATATCGGAGTAGAAGGAGGTATCAAACACCGCCACCTGCGCGACCTCGGGCATCAGCTTCAGACACGCCTTAATACCCGCAATAGCGGGAGGTCCGTGGAGGGGGTTGATGGGCACGATAGTCTCCAGATACTTGACCATGCTCTCGGTGATACGGGAGGATTCACGGATCTTCTCGCCGCCGTGTGCCACACGGTGTCCCACTGCCTCAATCTCTGCCACCGAAGCAACCACGCCGTAGGTAGGATCGGTCAGAAGCGCAAGCACCCGCTCCAGCGCCACGCCGTGATCGGGGAAATCTCTTTCCTCGAAAAGAGGCTCCGCTCCCGTCTTTTTGTGGGTAATGGTTCCGCCCGCTCCGATGCGCTCACAAAGTCCCTTGGCAAGAACCGCCTTATTTTCCATATTAAAGAGCTGATATTTCAGCGAAGAGCTTCCCGCGTTCAATACAAGAATTTTCATACGATGGATTCCTTTCCTCTATTTCTGAATTTCAATAAATTGCTTCAATTCCCTTTTCGTTACAGAAGCTGAGCCAACGCTCCGATGGCTCGCGGTCGGTAACGATGCAATCGATATCCGACAGGTCGCAAACCTTGACGAAGGATTTTCGATCAAACTTATCGCCGTCCAAGGCAAGCACGCATCGCTCGGCGGCGGCAAACATTGCCTCCTTGATCAGGCGGTCGTTTTCATTGGAATCGGTCACGCCCAGCTCCATATCCAACCCCTTGCAGGAGCAGATGGCTAAGTCTACGTGATAGGAGCTGATCATTTTCTCCGCGGAGGAGCCTGTGAGAGACAGCGCACCTCTTTTGAGCTGACCTCCCGTGGAAAGCACCGTCCAGTCTGCCTTATCGGCAAGCTCGATGAGAATCTTGACCGAGTTGGTGATCACGGTCAGATTGCGCTTATCCTTGATCTTTTTCAGCACGTACAGCGCCGTAGAGCTGGAGTCCAGCATGATCCGATCGCCATCTGACACCATACGGGCGATCTTATCGGCGATGCCCTGCTTTTGCTCCACGTTCACGCCCTCGCGGATATTATACGGGAGATCCAACGCGGAATTTTGCTTGGAAACCGCTCCGCCGTAGGTTTTCGAAGCCAGTCCCTCGCGGTCCAGACGCTCCAGATCCCGTCGGATGGTTTCCTCGGTTACGTCAAAATCCCTCGCAAGCTCGGACACGATTACCTTTCCGTTTGCCGAAAGTCTTGCTAAGATCTCTCTTCTTCTTTCTATGGCAAGCATCCGCTCACCTCCCTATTTATGAAATCGGTCGTCTCTTGTTTTTTACAGAATGCTTTCCCAAAGTCTTTCATCGGGTCCCGCGATGACCGAGCTGTCAAGGAACGCGCCGTCCCCGATTCCGCTCTTGGCACGCTCGATGGCGGCAGTTACGGAGGACACGCTTCCCGTCAGAATGATATACGATTTTCCGCACATTCCCTTGGCAAGGCGGATTTCCACCAACTCGATGAGAGCGGTCTTCGCGGCAGTATCCGCGGCAACCACCGCCGACGCGGCGGTAAAGGTCTCAAGAATGCCGATGGCAGCCTTATTTTCGATTTCCAATGCGCCGCAGATGGCGGGCTGAACCGTTTCATGGGGATTTCCCAGCACGAATTTATCAATGAGCATGGAGGGATATCTTGCCTCTGCCGCGTCGATCGCCGCCTTGACGGCGCTCAGCTCTCCCGCAATGGTGGCGAGATATTTTCCTGGGCAGACGGGATTTGCCTGCACCACCTCCACCTCTGCCGTTTTCAGCATGAGGTCGGTGGCGGTAATGCCCGACGCTACGGTCTTAAATTCAATCATTCCCAGTGCTTTTTTCATGATGTATGATTCCTTACGTTAATTTTTGATTCGGATATACCGTTCGGTCACGGCATCCACCACGCCGTCAATGGAGGCGTGAAGCGCCACGGAGAGGGTTCCCTCCTTGGCGGCGGCAATCAACTGTCCCTTTTTGACCGTATCCCCCGCCTGAACGGTGGGAACGGCGGGAGCGCCCAAATGCTGAGAAAGCAAAAGCTTGACCTTCTTCGCGGAAAACTCCTCTGAAATCGGCGCGGACACGTCGTATTTTGTCAGTCCCAGACGCGCCGTCAGGCGACCTACGGAAATTTTCTTCAGATCTCCGTCCTTCACGTTCCGATCCACGACAACGTCGGAGGGCTTATAATTCTTCACCCTTGCCGCATTCTTCAGCTCCGCGATCATGGCTCTCGGCGACAGTCCCTGAGGGCAGGAATAGGTCTCGCACAGACCGCATCCCGAGCAGAAGAGCGATCCGTCCAACGCCTTAAGATCTCCCTTACCGCCATTGGAAAGCACGCGCATGACCAAATGGGGCTTGACGGGATATCCCAGCACGTGGCGGGAGCAAAGCTCGGTACAGCTCTCGCACTGACAGCAGACCGACATGGCACGCTTTAGATTGACCTTGGGGTTCAGGTGCTTATTCATAATCACGGGATTATTGACGGGCAATACCAAAATGGCGTTGGTGGTCTTGGTGACTACGTCCGAGGGGGACACGAGCCGTCCCATCATGGGTCCACCCGAAAGATATTCCACGTTCTCATTGGTAACACCGCCCGCGGCAGCGATCAGCTCGGCTACGGTCGTTCCCAGAGGAACGTACAGGGTGGTGGGTCGCTTGACCTCGCCTGCCACCGTAACGAATTTATCGGTCACGGCATCTCCCCGCAGGGCGCGCCACACGTTATACACCGATTCCACGTTGCAAACCGTGACTCCCACGCTGATGGGAAGCTGTCCAGGCTCCACAAGCCGTCCCGTGACCTCCTTGATAAGGATGATCTCGTCGCCCGCGGGATAGATCGATGCCAGCTTATGTACGGTAATGCCCTCGTAATCGGGAAGCTCTGCCTCCAGCGCCGCCAGCGTGGATTTATAATGATCCTTGATGGCGATGATAGCCTGCTTGGCTCCCGTCGCCTTGAGCATTTCCGACAGGGCATCCAACACCTCGGTGGTGTATTTTTCCAAAACCTGACGGTGTACCTTCAAAAGCGGCTCGCATTCCGCGCAGTTCAGCAGGATCGTATCCGCCGTTTCGTTCAGCTTGGCGTAGCTGGGAAATCCCGCGCCGCCCGCGCCGACCACGCCCCGATCACGAAGCAGATCCTTCAGTTCATTCAGCTTCATTGCAATATTCCTTTAAAAATCAGTCTACGATGCCCACGATTGCGGCATCGATGGGCGCGCTTTCCTGATCGCATCCGATCCGCGCCGCGCTTCCCGTAGCCACCAGAACCGTCTCTCCGATTCCCGCGCCTACGTTATCCACGGCAACCAGCTTTTGGGTCTCGCCCATGCCCTCTGCCAGCTCCACGATCATAAATTTGCTTCCGATCAGCTTTTCGTTCTTCCGTGTGGATACCACGCTTCCAACGACTTTTCCGATATACATAGCTTCTCTCCTCTGCCCTTCGGCATTCTTGATTTGTTTTTATTTTCCGAGCGGCGCGCTCAAGACCTCCCTTGAGCGCTCTGCTCGGAAAATAAATCGTGTCTGAGATCAAACACGAAATATTTTCCGAAGAAAAAATCTTACTTCCGAATTACTTCAGAGAAGGAAGAATCTTTTCCACGTCAGCATGAGGACGAGGAATTACGTGAACAGCCACGATCTCGCCAAGACGAGCTGCGGCGGTGCTTCCTGCCTCGGTAGCAGCCTTAACGGCTCCCACGTCGCCTCTTAC
>JAZOQX010000103.1:0-2212 GCA_045656325.1 Eubacteriales bacterium | reverse complement strand
GGACGATCTCTCTGCCCTCAGCGGCACCGAGATCACGCTTCCTCTGCGTGGGCTTGCCGAAAGAACGATCCGCTTTGACGAGGTCATCGAAGCCGAGGACATGCTGACGGCGATCTACAAGTTTATGTAAACCCAAAGGGTTGCCGCGGTGGCGGCACCCCTTTGCAGATACACCTTATTTTCTTTCCTTAAAGGTCGCGCACACGGTATCTGCGCTGGTGGTGGCGCTTTTGGGTCCTACCGCGATCTGAGTAGCGGTACAATAGGTGTCACATGCGTGATATACACAATTCTGTACGTCACAGCAAATGCCCTTGATGTGATCCTTTCCCGTGTTCGAAGAACAACTCTTTTCGCTATTACAGTTCATGCTTTATTCCTCCTTTACAAGAATACTATTAGTATTCTCAAAAGGATTCCTTTCATTCATTATTTATTAGGAGAACGATATGTCAATTTTTGTGATTGCCGATCTTCACCTGGATACGGAAAGCAATCAAAAATCCATGGAGGTTTTTGGAAACCGATGGGTCAACTACGTCTATAAGCTCCAAAAAAACTGGACACGACTGGTTACAGATGACGATACGGTCGTTATTCCCGGTGACATTTCGTGGGCGCTTACCCTAAATGATGCGATCCCCGACCTTCGTTGGATCAACGATCTTCCCGGCAAAAAAATTTTAATGAAGGGCAATCATGATTTTTGGTGGAGTACCGCCTCGAAAATGAATAAAATGTTTGAAGAACAAGAGCTGTCAACCATCCAATTACTGAGCAACAACGCTTTGGAAGTAGAAAATTATATTGTTGCGGGCTCTCGCGGATGGTTTACCGATCGAACCATGCAAACAGCATCTCAAACGGTTGACTATCAAAAAATCATCAATCGTGAGGTAATTCGTTTGAAAATGTCCTTGGATCAAGCAAAAAAATTGCAATCCGAATCGGGAAAGGAGATTCTGACCTTTCTTCACTTCCCTCCCATCTGGAGTGATTTTGCTTGTGAGGAAATTTTGGAGCTGCTGACCGAATATAAAATTAAGCGTTGCTTTTTCGGTCATATTCACAGCTGCTATACCGCTCCCACAGGCTTTACGCACAACGGGATTCAATTCCGCATGATTTCCGCGGATTATTTGGATTTTATCCCTCAAATCATTTGATATTTTTCGAAAAACTATTGACAAATTCAGCAAAAAAAAGTACAATATAATAGTATGTAAAATTTTATTTTCATCGGAGGTTTAAACTAAAATGAGTTTAACAAAGTCTGAAGTAATCGAAAAAAACAGATACGAGCTGCAGTTCTCGGTTGATAAGGCAACCTTTGACGCTGCCGTAGAAAAGGTCTACCGCAAGCAAGTCAAGTCTATCACCGTACCCGGTTTCAGAAAGGGTAAGGCTCCTCGCTCTATTATTGAGAAAATGTATGGAACGGGCGTGTTCTTCGAGGATGCGATCAACGATCTGATCCCCGTAGCATATCCCGAGGCGGCAAAGGAATCCGCTCTTGAGATTGTTGGACAGCCTGAGTTTGACGTTGTTTCTATCGACGAAAACGGTCTGGTTCTTTCCGCCAAGGTATACGTAAAGCCCGAGGTTGAGCTGAAGGATTATTGCGGAATCGAAGTGGAAAAGGAGGTTACCGCTGTAACCGACGAAGAGGTCGATAAGGAAATCGAAACCATCAGAGAGAGAAATTCCAGAGAGATCGACGTAACTGACCGCGCCGCTGAAATGGGCGATACCACCGTGATCGATTTTGAGGGCTTCTGCGACGGCGTTGCGTTTGAGGGCGGCAAGGGTACCGATTATGCGCTTAAGCTTGGATCCGGCTCCTTTATTCCCGGCTTTGAGGAGCAGATCATAGGCAAGAGCATTGACGAGGAATTTGACGTAAACGTTACCTTCCCCGAAGAGTATCACGCCAAGGAGCTTGCAGGCAAGCCTGCCGTTTTCAAGGTAAAGATCCACGCGATTACCCGTGTTGAGCTTCCCGAGCTGGATGACGACTTCGCAAAGGACGTTTCCGAATTTGACACGTTTGCTGAATATAAAGCAGACATGAAGGCAAAAATTGAGAAGAGACACGAGACTGCCGCAGAAAACGCGGTAGAGGATAAGCTGGTTGAGGCGCTGATCGAGAAGCTGGAGGCTGATATTCCCGAGGCTATGTTCGAGGCTGAGACCGAGAACTACGTTCGCGACT
>JAZOQX010000102.1:0-3351 GCA_045656325.1 Eubacteriales bacterium | reverse complement strand
CATCATCTCAAAAACCGGCAAGAAGATAATGTCGCTTGCCGATCCCACGAAGAAGATGAGCAAATCGGACGAGAACACAAATGCCGTGGTTTATATCCTCGACGATAAGGATACCATCATCCGCAAATTCAAGAGAGCCGTGACCGACTCCGATACCTCGGTTCGCTTTGCCGAGGGAAAGGACGGCATCAACAACCTGATGACCATCTATTCCTGCTTTACGGGTAAGACCATGGAGGAGATCGAGCGGGAATTTGAGGGACGCGGATACGGCGATTTCAAGATGGCTGTGGGCGAGGTCTGCGCCGACGCGCTTGCGCCCGTGCAGAATGAGTTCCATGCGCTTCTCAAGGACAAGGCAGGACTTGAGGCGCAGATGAAAAAGGGCGCGGAGGAAGCCTCCTACTATGCCCGCCGCACCCTCGGTAAGGTACAGAAGAAGCTGGGGTTTGTAAAGCTTTAAGAGATGAGGTACAGATCTGCGGACGGTGATTCTACCGCCCGCAGATCTCTTTTTTTGAAAAAAACTTGAAAAACTCCTTTGTGAGTGTTATAATGAATAAGATAATATGTAAAGTTTGGGGGACTCGTTATGAAGCTGACCGAGTTGTTCGCAAGAGATACACTGTCTCTGTCCTTTGAGGTGTTTCCGCCGAAAACCGATACCGCCTTTGAAAGCGTAAGAATGGCTACCGAGGAGATCGCCGCCCTTCGTCCCGCCTTCATGAGCGTGACCTACGGAGCGGGCGGGGGAACGGGACGTTATACCTTGGAGATTGCCAAGAATATTAAGAAAAGCTACGGCGTACCCACGCTGGCGCACTTGACCTGCGTCTCCTCTACCCGCGAGACGGTTCGGGAAAAGATCGAGGATATGCGGGAGGCGGGAATCGAAAACGTCATGGCGCTCAGAGGGGATCTGACTCCCGAACTGCGGGACAGCGATCGCTCTCAATGGTCGTATCGCTACGCGGTGGACCTGATTCACGAGCTGAGGGAAAGCGGCGCGGATTTCTGTATTGGCGGTGCCTGCTATCCCGAGATCCATCCCGAGAGCGCCGATCAGAGAGAGGATATCCGCTATCTGAAGGAAAAGGTGGATGCGGGATGCTCCTTCCTGACCACCCAGATGTTTTTTGATAACAACCTACTCTATAATTTTCTCTACAAAATCCGTGAGGCGGGGATCACCGTTCCCGTGATTCCGGGCATCATGCCCATTACCAATGCCAATCAGGTCGCCAGAGCCATCGAGCTTTCGGGCTCCTTCGTCCCCCAACGGTTCAAATCCTTGGTGGACAAGTTCGGGCAGTCTCCCGATGCCATGAAGCAGGCGGGGATCGCCTACGCTACCGATCAGATCATCGATCTGTTTGCCAACGGCATCAAGAACGTACACGTGTATTCCATGAATAAGCCCGACGTGGCAGAGAAGATTCTCTGCAATCTGTCGGATATTCTCGGATGAGCGGGGTGCTTGTCAGGCGGTACGACCCACCCGCCGTTGATGAGAGGGAGATCCTGCGCTACGCGGGTGTCCGCGGAGAAGCCCCCGAGCTGCTGCCGATCCTTCGGGACTGCCTTTCCTCTATGTGGGATCGGCTGACCTATCGGGTCGCCTTTTGCGAGGTGCCTGTCTCCGAGCTTCCCGTCAAGGAGTCGCGGAGTCTTGACCATCGTCTGGCGGGGTGCGAGAGGGCGGTGATCTTCGGCGCTACGGTGGGTCTGGAACCTGACCGCCGTCTGCTTCGCTGGGGAAGCCGAGAGCCTACGCACGCCCTTCTTTGCCAAGCCATCGGCACCGAGCGCGTGGAGGCTCTGTGCGAAGGGTTTTGTCAGGAGCTTGCCGAGGAATACGGGGAGAGGGGAATGACCCTGCGTCCGCGCTTCAGTCCGGGATACGGCGACTGCCCCTTGTCGGTGCAGCGGGATATCGTTGCCCGTCTCGATACACCTCGGCGTATCGGGCTGACGCTCAACGAAAGTCTCCTGTTAAGTCCCACCAAATCGGTGACCGCCATCGTGGGATTGGAATTAAATCGCAAGAATGAATTGAACGTGAATTGAATGTGAATGAAAAATGAAAAGTTGGAGAACGCGATGAAGGTTTTAGATTATATGAAGGACCATATCCTCTATCTGGATGGGGGAATGGGGACGCTTTTGCAAGCGGAGGGTCTTTCGGCGGGGGAGAGTCCCGAGCGGTGGAATCTTTCCCGTCCCGAGGTGATCGAGGGGATCCACCGCCGCTATTTTGAGGCTGGCTCTCACGTGGTAAACACCAATACCTTTGGGGCAAATAGCCTCAAGTTTTCCGAGGCGGAGCTGGATCGGATCGTTGCCGCCGCCGTAGAAAACGCAAGGCGGGCGCAAGCCTCGGCAAAATGCGGTCATGCCACCTTTGTGGCACTGGACATAGGACCTACGGGACGAATGCTCAAGCCCTACGGCGACTTGGATTTCGAGGATGCGGTGGCGGTCTTTGCCAATACGGTCCGCCTGGGTGTCAGGTACGGGGTGGATCTGATTTTCATTGAAACCATGAACGACAGCTACGAAACCAAGGCGGCGCTTCTGGCGGCAAAGGAGCAGGCGCCGAATCTGCCCGTGTTCGTATCCAACGCCTACGGCGAGGACGGTAAGCTGATGACGGGAGCGGATCCCGCCGCTATGATTGCCATGTTGGAGGGAATGGGTGCCGATGCCATCGGCGTCAACTGTTCCTTGGGTCCCAAGGCGCTGATGGGTGTGGTAGAGGAGTATTTGCGCGCGGCATCGATTCCCGTTCTGGTCAAGCCCAATGCGGGTCTGCCCCGCGCGGAAGACGGAAGGACTGTCTTTGACGTGGCTCCCGAGGAATTTTCCGAGGACGTAGCAGAGATGCTTCGGAAGGGTGTTCGGATCGCGGGAGGCTGCTGCGGAACGACTCCCGAATATATATCGGCGCTCGCGCAGAGGGTAAGGGATATAGCTCCGATGCCCGTGACGGATAAAAATATCACCGCGGTATCGTCGTATACGCACGCCGTCCGCTTCGGTGGCACTCCCGTGCTTATTGGAGAGAGAATAAATCCAACGGGTAAGAAACGACTTAAGGAGGCTCTCGTCGGAAAGGATATGGATTATATCCTCGGAGAGGCACTCGGTCAGGAGAGCCGCGGCGCGCACGTGCTTGACGTCAACGTGGGACTTCCGCAGATAGACGAAAGGCAAACGCTCGTAGAGGTTTGTCAAGCCATTCAGGCGGTAACCGCTCTGCCGCTCCAGATAGATACGTCGGACGCATCCGCTATGGAGCTTGCTCTGCGCAGATACAACGGTAAGCCTATGATAAATTCCGTCAACGGCAAA
>JAZOQX010000101.1:0-8181 GCA_045656325.1 Eubacteriales bacterium | reverse complement strand
CCAAAGAAGGGACCGCCCGATGCCGTCAATAGGATCTGCTTGACCTCCTTAGCCTTTCCCGCCTGAAGACACTGAAAAATGGCGCTGTGTTCACTGTCCACGGGAAGGATCTCCACTCCCTTTTCCTTGGCTCGCGCGGTGACAATCTCACCCGCTACCACTAAGGATTCCTTATTTGCCAAGGCAAGCCTTGCTCCCGAATCGATTACGGAAAGGCTGGGAAGAAGTCCCGCCTCTCCGATAATCGAGTTAAGAACCACGTCACGGCGCTTCTCGCGGACCATTTGACAAATTCCCTCCGCGCCGCTGAAGACGCGAATATCCGTATCCGCCAAGCGGACCTTCAATTCACTTGCCGCGGCAGGATCCGCCATCGCGACAGACCGAACTCGAAATTTTCTTGCCTGCTCCTCCACGCGTCGGTAATTGGAATGGGCGCTGATAGCGTCCACCTCCATGCCAAGCTGCTCCGCCGCGTCAAGCGCCTGCTCTCCCACAGAGCCCGTAGAGCCCAGCACGGCAAGAACCTTTTTGTTATCTCTGTCACTCATGATGAACGATGCTCCTTACATAAGCTGGATTCCCGTCAGGGTCACGAACATACAGATCGCGCCCATACCGAGAGATACCGCCAAAATTGAATCAAAGCGGTCAAGCATTCCTCCGTGTCCGGGGAAAAGTCTTCCATAATCCTTGATCCCGTAATGACGCTTGATAACCGACATGATGAGGTCGCCGATCTGAGAAACCACCGACACGATCACACCGCAGATCACAAGGAAAAGAATATTGGCATTCTGTCCAAACCAATGGTCTACCACAAGTCCGAGGATCGCAAAGCCAAGAGCGCAGAATATGATACCGCCAATGCTTCCCTCAATGGTCTTCTTGGGGCTGACGTCCTCTATGAGCTTATGCTTTCCAATCAAGAATCCCGTAAAGTAAGCAAACACGTCGGTCACCCACGCACCGATAAAGATCAAAAGGTAGATGTACTTTCCGCTTTCCTGAAAATCGCGGATATAAAGAATCGACAAAAGCGCTCCGATGATGTATACGGTCAGGGCGTAGGAGGTGAGCACCTCGCCAAACGCCAGCTTCCCGTGTGACCAAATCACAAGGGGAAACAGATACAAAAGATAGAGCGCGGCAGCCATAAAGGCGATCAGGGCAAATTGTATGCGGTTTTCCATATAGCGGATCAAAAAAGGAGAAGCGATCGCAAACAGATAGGGGGGAATGACCACCGCCGCCCTCTTGTGCATTCCGATACACTTAAACAGCTCGTAAAGGCTTACCACAGCCACCAAAGCAAGGGCAATCGGCAAAGCGGGGGTCCATGAAAAAATCAATACGGGAATCAGCACGCAAAGAGCCACAAAGCCGGTCAATACTCGTGTCAACATCCTATTTCTCTCCTTATACTCCGCCAAACCGACGGTTTCTTTTTTTGAAATTCTCGACGATCTCGTCTACGTCGCTGGTTTTAAAATCGGGCCAAAGCGTATCGGTAAAATAAAGCTCCGCGTACGCCGCCTGCCACAGCAGAAAATTGGAAATGCGATAATCTCCTCCCGTACGGACGATAAGATCCAGATCGGGAGACTCCTTGGTATACAGCTCGGAGGAAATATCCTCCGCCGTGATCCTCTCCTTGCCCTTGGCGATCAACGCGTTGGCGGCATGAACAAGCTCATCTCTTCCCCCGTAGTTCAACGCAATGTTGACGATATAGGGGTTGTGCTTGGAATCCAGCTCGATCTGCGCCATCTTTTGACGCATGGACTCCGAAAAGGGTGAGCGGTCGCCGAGAAAAATAAATCGGGCATCGTTCTTCTTCAATTCCACCATACACTCGTCCAAATAATCCTCAAGCAAGGACATAAGGGAATCCACTTCCTTTTGCGGACGCTTCCAGTTTTCGGTGGAAAACACGTAAAAGGTAGCCGCCTTCATTCCGATCTCACCGCAGTAGCGCAGAATCTTTCGAAAGGCATCGGCTCCGAATTTATGTCCCGACTCCCTGGGCATCAGCCTTTTCTTCGCCCAACGTCCGTTTCCGTCCATGATAAACGCAATGTGCTGGATCGGACAATCCTGTATTACCTGTTTCTTCGCCATAAAACGATCCTCCGATTATAAAATCAGGACGGGCTAAAAACCCGCCCTGTATTCAGGTTCAGATTTAGATCTGCATGATTTCCTTTTCTTTCTTCGCCGTTACTCCGTCGATCTCCTTGATATACTTATCGGTCAGATCCTGAATCGACTTTTCGGAGGCCTTCTGCTCGTCCTCGGTCATCTCTCCGTCCTTCTTCATCTTCTTGCACAGATCGTTGGCGTCTCTTCGAATATTACGAATGGCAACCTTCGCGTCCTCACCCGACTTCTGCACCTGCTTGACAAGCTCTTTTCTTCTCTCCTCGGTAGGCTGAGGGAAAACCAAACGAATTACCTTACCGTCATTGGTAGGGGTAATACCGATATCGGAAGCCAAAAGAGCCTTTTCCATTTCCTTCAGCGTGGTTGCGTCGTAGGGAGAGATGGTCAGCGTCTTTGCGTCTGCCACTCTCACGTCTGCCATAGAAGTAATCGGCGTGGGAGCGCCCCAATATTCGAAGTTCACCTTGGAGATTACCGCGGCGTTTGCCTGTCCCGCGCGAATCGATCCCAGATTCTCCTCATAGACCGAAATGGCCTTCTTCATTCTCTCTTCAAAATCCTTGGTATTGAGCTTCATAAATCCTTCCTCCGTATGTATATAATCAAAATTTTTATCGATGGATTTCAGTACCGATCTTCTCGCCCATGATCACTCGGTAAATATTCATGGGATCCTTCAACTCGAAGGCATAAGCGGAAATGTCGTTTTCCATGCAGAAGGTAGTTGCCGAAAGGTCAAGCGCCTTCAGCTGCTTCGCAAGGATCTCGGCATAGGTCAGCTCGTCATAACGAACCGCCGAGGGATCCTTTTTGGGATCGGCGGAATAAATTCCGTCGATATTTTTCGCCATAAGCACCACGTCCGCCTCGATCTCCGCCGCGCGAAGAACCGCCGCCGTGTCGGTAGAAAAATAGGGAGAGCCCAAGCCGCAGCCGAAAATGACGATTTTCCCCTCCTCCAAAGCCTTGACCGCATCTCTGGTTACGTAGCGATCGGCGAAGGTCTGCATTTCCACGGCAGTCATGACCTTGGTATCAAGCCCGTTTTGAATAAAGGTATCCTGAAGCGCCAGCGCGTTGATCGCGGTCGCCAGCATTCCCATGCTGTCCGCCCGTACCCGATCCATCTTGCCGCCCTGTCTGCCTCTCCAAATGTTTCCCGCGCCGACGATAATTCCGATCTGCACACCCGCATCACGGCACTTTTTCAAAACGTCGGCAATGGAAGCGATAAAATCAAAATTCAAAATTCCATCCGCGCCTGCCGCCAACGCTTCGCCCGAAAGCTTCAAAAGAACTCGCTTATACTTGGGACTCATATTTTCCATACGTCTTACGCCTTTCCAAATCTTACTGTCAAACCCCTGCGCGATGCAGGATTTTCCACATATTATTTTACTACATTTTTATAAATTTGTAAACAGAAATTTTCAATTTTCTTATAAAAATCTTTTAAAAGCCCCACTGAAGAACCGCCACCGCCGCTAAAAGCGCGGGAACCCCTATGAGGAGTCCGTAGATCACGAAGCGTCCGACCGACAGCTTTACCCCATGCTGCTTGAGTAAATTGAACCACATGATCCCCGCCAAAGCGCCCACGGGCGTAATAAACGCGCCGATATTGGAGCCGACGATGGTGGCGAAGATCTGTGCTGAATTTCCGCCCACCTCAAGAATTTTACTAAACAAAACGCTCATGGGAATATTGTTGAGAACGTTGCAGGCAAGGAAAGACAAAATTCCGTAGGAGAAGGCGCTGCCATCCCCCGATAGCGCATTTCCGATCCACTCGGTCACCCCGCACAGCTCCAGCGCGAGAACGAGAATAAACATTCCGATCACAAAGGGAATGATCTCAAAGGGCATTCGCTTTACCGCCTCCTTCAGAGCGGTAAGCCCTTTCCCTTGAAGAAGAAGACAAACGAGCGTGGAAGCAACGCAGGAGATCCCCATGCAAAGGGAGATCAGCCACATTTCAAAGCCAAGGGTCTGCGACAGAGCCAAAAGCACCACGCAGCCAACCAGATGCCCGAGAGAGAGCCACATAAGCGGTCGGTTGTTGATCGGCTCCTCCTTCGTATCCACCTGAATCCTTCCCTTCAGATGCCTTCCGAACAGCAAAAGCATCAAGCCAAGGGAAACCAACCCCGCCGCAACCGTCGGAAGCGCCATGGTCAGGAGATACTCGGAAAATCCGATATTGAAAGCGCCCGATATGTAAATATTCGTGGGGTTCCCGATCAAGAAAAACAGGCTCCACGTGTTTGCCGCTACAAATTCCATAATCAGATACGGAATGGGATTGATCCTTCCCGAACGGCAAAAGTAACAAATAAAAGGGGTAAAGGTTAAAATGACGATATCGTTGGAGGTAAACACCGTCAGAAGCGAGATCACGGCGTAAAGGGTCATAAAGATCCGATACTGCCCTCCGCCCGACCGTCGGAGAATTACCGACGACACGTAGCCGAAAAATCCCGTTTGATCGAGAACCAGCGAAAATACCGTCATGGATAAAAACAGAACCAGAATCCGTATAGGATTCACCGAGGAATCCTCCAAAAAGGATCCCGCTACCTGTCCAAACCCCACACCGCCCGCCAAAAGCATCACGAGGGCGCCGGTCAGAGGAATAAAGGGATATATTTTTACGCTTTTAAACCGTATCTCTCCTTTTTTGCTCGTCCGTACCATGATGGCAGGACAAAACAGGATCGAAGCGATAAACAGAACCACGGCGACTCCCGCAATCCACAAAACCATACTCATACTCAAACAATCTCCATGGATCGATTCCCTTTTCGGGTCGATTTATTATACACCCGTCACTCTCGGTTGTCAACAGAATTTAAAGCAATCGAAGCAAATAGCCATAAGGCTCCAATCTCTTTTTTCTCGCCCGCCAATCGGGCATCAGCCCGTCCATTAACCGATGAAACTCGGGAGAATGATCCGCCACCAACAGATGCGCCAGCTCGTGGGTCGCCACGTATTCCATACACTCGGGCGGTGCGCAGACCAAAAATTTATTAAAGGTAATCTCCGCCGACGCAGAGAGACAGCTCCCCCACTTTCCCACCATGCACCGATACCGAAGCGTGGGTCTTGGGATACCGTATCCGCAAAACCGCTTTGCCGCCTCCTCAAGGACCACGGGCATACTTTTTTGGGAGAGCCTGCCCAATTCCTCCCGCAAAGCTCTGCGGATCTGTTCCTCGGAATTTACGTCGGGAACTGTCAGGGCAAGCCGCTCCACGTATAGCTCGGCGCCAACCCGTTCTCCCCGACTCACGGTGATCTCCCTTTCCCGTCCAAATATGGGAATCCTTCCACCCTCACCCAAATAAAACTCTCTGTAAGGCACCGAGCCGACGATCCTTGCTCTGGCGCGCCGAATCATATCCCTTTGGGAGAGAACAAAGCCGTCGATCCGTTCAAGAGAAACGCCGTACGGCGCGGAAACGGCTACGCAGCCGTCCGATCGCACGCGAAGATTCAGATTCTTCACCCGCTTGTAGGTCAGCTCGTATTCCAGCTCCTCGCCCTCTGCCTTAATGCTTCTCTTCATCAAAAAAATCCTCCACTTCCCTCTTGGAAAGAAACACGGGAACCTCCCTCGTCAAACGCATGGTGTCGGGCGTTACCTCACATTCCACCGCCATGATCCTGACCCCCGCCTGCGCTGCCCTCCGCAGAGCGTCACCGAAGGCGGGATGCATTCGATCATTGGGGTAAAAGCATCTGACACTCGACATTTGTACCACGAAAAGAACGTATGCCTCATACCCCTTTTCTCGGCAAGCCATCAGCTCCAAAACGTGCTTCACGCCACGCTCCGTGGGAGCGTCGGGAAACAGAACCGCCCCGTCCTCCTCAAGCGTAACCCCCTTCACCTCCAAGAAAATCCTTTGATCGGGAGTCTCCACGTAATAGTCAAACCGAGAGGAGCCAAAGACGGTTTCGGGGCGAATCAGCGTCGCATTGGGAAACATTACGGAAAGATACTCCGCCACGGCCTTGTTGGGCGCCTGACTGTCAATATTGACCAGTCTCTCTCCCTTACGGACGGCAATCAGATCATAGTCGGTCTTTCTTCCTCTGCCTCGGCAATCCTCCAGATACACGGTACACTCGGGAAGCAAAAGCTCCCGACAGCGACCCGTGTTCTTCACGTGGCAGATCACCTCCTCGCCAAAAAGCCGTACCCTTGCCACAAAGCGATTGAGACGCTCTACAAATTCTGCCTCAAATACCCGTTCGTACCGCACAATGCCCCTCCTCGTTTTATTCCCTATTATTATACCAATTTTCTTCTTTTCCGTCAAGAGAAAAAGGGACTCGTTTTCACGAGTCCCTCACGCTTCAGGGCAACGAATAGGTTTTGGGATCCTTCGTATGATCCCTTTCCTCCGAGACGGTCACCTTGCCGTCTGTTGGGAAGGTAAACTCCTCCACGATTCCCTCGGCGTAGAAGTTCCGATCGAAGCCTACCTTAAGAGCAAGATCTCTGTTGGGCTTCAACACTCCTGTAGAAATACTACTCTTTCCCTCAATAAATTCACCAAGGGTTCGGTAATAGAAATATTCCTCGGGACAGGTCCAAAGCACGTAGGAATCCTCATAGGTCGCCGCATCGTAAAGTTCCCATCTTCCGCCGCTGTGACCGTGATGGTTGACCTGAAAGATATCGCTTTTCAGCGTGTCTCCGTATAGCTCTATCATCAACTCGCTTGCTGCCCCCGAGGCATCCGCGGTAAAGAGCGCCGTATGTCCGTTTTGATACATACGAAGCACCGTTGATGCGTTGTTTGCGCCAAAATTTGTTTTGGGATAGAGATTTTCATGGGTAAAGACCACCTCAAATTTCGTGTTACAGAACGTAAGGATCTGTCCCGTATGGGGCTTCACCAAGGGAGCGTTCATCTGCAGCAAAAGCCTTGGCATGGTGTAAGTAAACCAGCTTCCCTCGGTATTCATTTTCTCTGAATAGGGATTGGCAACGAAGCATTCCAAGGTCACGTCCTTGCCGTATTTGGGAACAAAGCTTTCAAAGGCTCCGTAGTGATCTCCGTGAGGATGGGACATAAACCATGCGGCGATCACGATCCTGCCGCTGGGATGCTCGTTGTTCTCCGCCAAGCACTGATAGAGTCTGTCATCCGCCCGACTTCCGCTGGAGGCATTGTGTCCGCCGTCCATGATGACGTACCGTCCGTCCTCCAGCGCGATCACGTAGCACATTCCATATCCGTCCTCTATCGACTTTTGAGAGTAATCGAAGGATATGTTATAAAGCGTCATTTCTCTGACCTTCTCATAGTCGGAAGCGGCATCGGGAATCCTTGCCGTTTCCTTATGCTCGTCCGCAAAGAGATGCATGGTTCCGTTATCCTCGGAAGGATAGTAAGACAGACAAAGCTCCTTCTCACCGTTGCGATAGGTACGGAAAAGATTCTCTCCGATCTCATTTTTCTGCCACAGAACGTATCCGACGGAAACCAATTTTTGACAGTACGCGGCAAATTCCGAGGCGGTGACCTGTACGTAGCCAAACATCAGAGTCTGGTTCTCGTTGTCTATAAACAACTCCTCCCTACCGTCGGTAAACTGGGGAAAATCAAAAAAAAATCGATCCTCGGCTCCTTGCCAGTAATCGGGAACGTAAAGCGTCATGGTTTTCTTCTCCGTATTCATTGACTTGTTCATTTCCTGAATCAAAATCTCGCAGGCATATTCCCGCGTAATGGAAAAATGACCCGCCAAAACGATCTTGTTGCCTACCACGCGTACGGCGTATTCGCTTTGTCCAAGTCCCATATACGCCTGCTCGCACTCGGGATATCCCACGTCACCGATCAGAATACTGTACGTACTCTTGCGATAATTCGTCTTGGTTGCGTAAATCGTTTCCGCCAATGCTCCCGTATAGTTCTCAATCTGATTCGTCAGACGCGCGGCAATCTCCTCGTCCGCCTTGCCCGCATTGCCCGGAAGCACGATATTGTACCGAAACTTATT
>JAZOQX010000100.1:0-10729 GCA_045656325.1 Eubacteriales bacterium | reverse complement strand
AAAAAAAAAGACCCCCCGCCCCCATCGGAGCGGGGGGTTTTCCGTTAAAGAACGGTTTTTAACAGCATAAAGATCACGGGGATCGTGACGATCGAAAGCACATGGGATACCAGCGCCATGCCGGCGGCGGTGGAGGTGTCCTTGCCGTAAGCGGCGGGAACCACGATGGTATTGAGCCCCAACGGCATGGCAAGGGCGCAGACCGTGCAGATTACGTATACGTCGGGAATCTGCCACCAAACCGAGAGGAGCGCGAAGATCCCCAGCGCCGCCAGAGGATAGATCAAGAGACGAAGCGCCGTTACCGTATAGATGCTCTTGCGCTTGAGCGTACCCGACAGACTGATGCTGCCGAGGGTGATGCCCGTCAGAAGCATGGCGATGGGGGACATACAGTTGCCGGAGACCTCAATGACTGAAAGAATACTGGAGGGAAGGGTCAGCCCCGAAATTCCGATGATCATACCGAGGATCATACAGACGAACATGGGGTTTATGAGGGGCTTTAGGCGAGATTTTAAGGTTACCTTTCCCTCGGCGGGATCCATCAGGAGCGAGGGGACTGCCCAAACGTAGATGAGAGTCCACATGGGAAGGGTGTAGATGACGTAATCGGTAAAGAGCGTGGGAAAGATCGCCGCGACCACGGCATTTCCCATAAAGCCGAAATTCGAAAAGGAAAGCCCGTAGGTATAGATATTCTGCGTAAAGCGATCCTTGGCGCACAGCTTGCAGATCGGGATGGTCATGAAAATGACGAGCAGCTCCAATACGAAGCTGAAGAGAAGAATCTTCCATGCCGAGGAAAAGGTGTCCTTGGTGAAATTTTTAAGAAAGGTACCCATAACCAAGGCGGGAATAAAGATCATATTTTCCAGCTTGGAAAGAATGGCGGCAGCCTCGCGGGGAAGCCGTTTCGTTTTTGCCAGAGCAAATCCGAGAAGGATAAAGGCAAAAAGAAAGATCATTTGATTGACGGTGGGAAAAAGAAGTTCCATGCGATACGTCCTTAACAAAAGCATTCCCACTTATTATACCAAAGTCCTTCTTTATTTTCAAGTTTTTTTTGCAGGAAATTCTTGACAAAGACAAAATAATTTTCTATAATGAAGAGGATAAAAAAGAAAAGGAGCGAGTGCTATGAATTGCGTTTCTATTAATTTTGAGGCAAGGGTGGGAGAGGTAAAAAGAATGCACGCCGTCAACAACGTGCAAAGCTTTCCCCGTGACTTTTACGGCGGATTGGATCGCTTGGCGGAGGCGTACGTGCCCTACGCCCGTCTGCACGATACGGGAGGAGCGTTTGGCGGTTCCCGTTACGTAGACATTGCCAACGTATTTCCTGATTTTGATGCCGATGAGAATGATCCCGCATCCTACGATTTTGCCTTTACCGACGTTCTTCTTTCGGGTATGAACGAAAAAGGAATCAAGCCGTTTTATCGCTTGGGCGCGACCATTGAGAATTATCACGATATCAAGGCGTACAACATTTATCCCCCCAAGGATTTCGCCAAGTGGGCGCGGATCTGCGAGCATATTATTCTCCACTACAACGAAGGCTGGGCAGACGGCTTCCATATGAACTTGGATTACTGGGAGATCTGGAACGAGCCCGATAACGCCCCCGAGATCAAGGACAACCCCTGCTGGAAGGGAACCAAGGAGCAGTTTTTCCGACTGTACGATATCACCTCGAAGCACTTGAAGAAAAAATTCCCTCATTTGAAGATCGGCGGATATGCCTCCTGCGGCTTTTACGCCCTGAACAACGTGTTTATCAAGGCCGCCAATTCCTCTCCGAGAAAGGAATATTTTTTGGAGTTTTTTGAGGAATTTTTGGTGTACGCCAAGGAGCATGGAAGCGTGATGGACTTCTTCTCGTGGCATAGCTACGCGGACGTACACAGTAACGTGATCTACGCCCGCCACGCCAAGGAGAGGCTGGAGGCGCACGGCTTTGGTGAGTGCGAGGTCTTTCTGAACGAATGGAATCCCTCCAAGGGAAACCGCGGGTGCGTGACGGGAGATCCCGCCAACGTGCTTGCCATGATGATCGCCCTGCAAAATACGCCCACCGATATGTGTATGTATTACGACGCGGCGGAGCGTTCGGGCTATTGCGGGATCTTCAGTCCCCTTACGCACAAGGTGACGGGAACCTACTACGCGTTCTATTATTTCGGTCAAATGTACCGCATGGGTGAGCAGTGCTTCTCCGAGACGGAGTGCGAGGATCTTTTCGCCATGGCGGCAAGAGGAGAGGGCAAGCGCGCCTTTGTCTTGGTCAATAACAGGGACGAGGAGCGTAGGGTTCGCCTTTCGGTCAAGGGCGCGGAGCTTTCGAGGGGGATCGTCAAGGCGACCGACCTTCAGGGAGATTTTTATGACGTTCAGCCTCTCACGGAGGAGACGGTTCTTCCTCCTTACGCGATCCGCTACGTGGAGTTTGAATAAGGGGCTTGCTGAGAAGCGGAGAAGAGATCGCTTTTCCTCTAAGAAAGAAATCCGTGGACGGCTGCTTCGCCGCCACGGATTTCTTTATAAAAGGCTTGAAAATTCCTTCTGTTTTTGATACAATGGAAATGTAAAAAAATGCGACAAATAAGTAAAAAAAGAGAATAGAAATGCAAGCGGAAATTTGATATAATGAAGCTGTATGAATTTCACCGAATTATAAAGGAGGATTTATGATGACCGAACGAAAAAGGGAACGCTATCTGAGCGGCGGAGAGAACGGAAAAAACGACAAAATGTCGGTGGTTGCCCGTTTGGATTACGAATTTTCGCCCAAAAGCTTTTTTGGAAAGGACACGGGCTTCGTCAAGCGCTCTCAGCTCTTTGACCTGTGGCTTTGGAAAAAGTTCGTTGCCCAGTTCCGTATCTACGGTGTGGACGACAAAAAGGCAGCGCGTTATCACAACGGCTGGCGAAGCGAATACTGGGGCAAGATGATGCGCGGAGCGGCGTTGGTGTACGCCTATTCCAAGGACGACGATCTTTACGACATTTTGACCGATTCCGTGAAGGACCTGCTGACCACGCAGGACGAGCTTGGCCGCATTACCACCTACAGTAAGGAATATGAATTTAACGGCTGGGATCTGTGGGGCAGAAAGTACGTGCTTCTCGGATTGCAGTACTATCTTTCCATTTGCCGCGACGAGGCGCTTGCCGAACAAATCGTGGAGGCAATGAAGAAGCACGCCGACTATATCATGAGGTTTATCGGTCCCGAGGAGGAGGGAAAGATCTCGGTTGTCAAGGCAACCGCGCATTGGGGCGGACTCAATTCCGCGTCCATCCTTGAGCCTTACGTGCGTCTGTATAACTTGACGGGCGAGGAAAAATATCTGGATTTTGCCGAGCATATCGTTTCCTCGGGCGCCTGCAGCGACGAGAACGTGTTCGAGGCGGCATATGCCGACGAGAAGGCGCCCTTTGAATACGCGCAGGTCAAGGCGTACGAGATGATGTCCTGCTTTGAGGGACTGATCGAATTTTACCGTGTGACGGGGATCGAGAAATACAAGGAAGCCGCCATTCGCTTCGGTTATCGGATTCTCAAGACCGACGTGACCGTGATCGGCTGCTGCGGATGCACCCACGAGTTGTTTGACAACTCCGCAAAAATGCAGACCCAGCCTGCGGGCGCGGTCATTATGCAGGAGACCTGCGTCACCGTGACGTGGATGAAAATCTGTCATCAGCTTCTTCGTCTGACGGGGGACCGTGTTTTTGCCGATGCCATCGAGCAGTCCTTCGTCAACGCCTACCTCGGCGCGTTCAATACCCATCACGTTGTGCCGCCCGAGTTGAACGGAGAGCGCATGGACGGAGAAGAGAAGAATTGGGTTCCCAGCTATACCTTTTTGCCTTTTGACAGCTACAGTCCCTTGACGGCGGATACGAGAGGCAGAAAGATAGGAGGCTTAAAATTCTTTCAGGATCATACCTTCTACGGCTGCTGCGCCTGTATCGGAGCGGCAGGCATGGGAATCATGGGCCGTATTTCGGTCATGGAGGATGAGAAGGGACTTTGCTTCCAGTATTATATTGACGGAAGACTGCGCGTGACCACCAAGGCAGGTGCGAGGGCGACGTTCCTTGTGAATACGAATTATCCCTATTCCACCGACGTGAAGGTGACGGTAGAGGAATGGGATCCCGCCATTGGCGCCGTCTCCTTCCGAATCCCCGAGTGGAGCGAGAAAACCGTGGTAACCGTTTGCGGTGAAGAGCTGGCGCTTCACGGACACTACGTGACCGTAAAGCGTGCCTTCCTCGCAGGCGACGAGATCACCCTTTGCTTTGACGACCGTATGCGGCGCATCCTGCCTCCCTATGCGGACGGTCCCGATGCCGACAAATATGCGGCGTATGCCATCGGTCCCGTTGTTCTCGCGAAGGACGCGAGACTGGGAGACAATCTCCACGACAGCGTGTCTCCCGCCTTGGATGAGGACGGATACGTGGTATATGAGAAGAACGAGGGACTCTTTATGGAGATTCCCGATGCCCGAATGTTTATCAATCTAAAGCAGGCAGACGGCGGTGTGGTTCGTCTCGTTGACTATTCCTCGGCGGGAAAGACCTACACGAAGGAATCCGAGTGCGCCGCGTGGCTTGAAAAATAAGCGAAAAAAGAGAGAAAAAAGTGATGAATCAGAGACAATGGATCAAGGCGCCCGTGAATATGGGCAGTGCCGCAGTTAATTTTCAAAAAAGCTTTCAGGTACGGGGAGAGGTCGCTTCTGCTGTTCTTTGCGTCAGCGCCGTGGGGGTATATAACGCCTTTCTCAATGGAGAAAAGCTCGGTAAGGGAGTTCTTGCTCCCGGCTGGACCAGCTACCGCTACCGTATTCAGTACCAAACCTTGGACGTGACCGAGCAGGTAAAGACCGAGAACACCCTTTCCGTGGTGGTCGCCCCCGGTTGGGGAGTCGGTCGAATCGGGTACCGAGGAGATAAGAGCCTTTATTCCGATGACGTTTGCGCCATGGCGGAGCTGGTCGTTACCTATACCGACGGCAGTGCCGATACCGTGGCAACCGATACCGATTGGGAGGTATGGACCCATGAGGTCACCTTTGCCGATCTCTATGACGGAGAGACGGTGGATAAGACCTTGATCGCCCAACGAGTAGGGCTTGCGGTTCGGGGGGAACACGAATTTCACGTGGTTCCTCAGGTCGGACCCGATATCGTGGAGAATGAGCGGATCGCGCCCCTTTCCTTGATCACCACCCCCAAGGGAGAGAAGGTGCTTGATTTCGGACAGAATATGACGGGCTACGTTTCTCTGGCGATCAAGGGACGGCGAGGCGAGCGAGTCGTTCTTTCTCACGGCGAGGTGCTGGATAGCGATGGGAATTTCTATTGCGCGAATTACCGCTCCGCCAAGAATCTTTTAACCTTTGTTCTCAGCGGAGAGGAGGATTTCTTTAAGCCCGCGTATTCCTTCCAAGGCTTCCGCTACGTACGTATCGACGAATATCCCGATCAGGAGATCGATCTCGGAGCCTTCCGCGCCATCGTGGTTCATTCCGAGATGCAGCGGACGGGACGTTTCGCCTGCGGAGACGAGAAGATCAATCAGCTGTATCATAACGTGATCTGGGGACATAAGAGCAACTATCTGGACGTTCCCACCGACTGCCCTCAGAGAGACGAGCGTCTTGGCTGGACGGGGGACACGCAGGTATTCTGCCGTACCGCCGCCATCAACTACGACGTGCGGAAATTCTTCGAAAAGTGGCTGGGAGATATGCGTCTGGAGCAGGGCGAGGACGGCTCGGTTCGCGGTGTTTGTCCCGAAAACTGGGGCGGCTTTTACCGAACCCGTATCGGCGCGGGCTGGGGCGATTCGGCGACCATCGTGCCTTGGACGATGTACGAGGCGTATGGCGACAAAAAGATTCTTGAGGACAATCTCGAGATGATGAGAAAATGGGTGGAATATATGCACCATGCGGGTCCCGAGGAATATCTGTGGCTGGGCGGCTATCATTACGGAGACTGGCTTGCCATGGACGCGGGAGAGGATTCCTACGTGGGGGCTACCTCCAACGACCTGATTGCTTCTGCCTTTTTTGCCTATTCCACCGATCTTTTGGTTCGCGCGGGAGAGGCTCTTGGCAGGGATATGACCGAATACAAGATCCTTTACGAAAACGTACGAAACGCTTTTCGCGGCTACTTTATGGAAAAGGGAATGCCCAAGGAGGAATTGCCTCTGACCGAGGTGGCTCCAGAGGGCAAGAAGCCTTCGGATTCCGTGCGAAAGGGAATGACGCAGACTGCCATCGTATTGATCCTTCACTTTAACCTTTGCACCGAGGAGGAGCGCCCCGCCTTGGTGGAAAAGCTCTGCGAGCTGATCGACGAGTGGGGAGGAAAGATGACCACGGGCTTTTTGGGAACGCCCTACGTTCTTCATGCCCTGACCGATAACGGACGAAACGATTACGCCTGCAAGCTCTTTTTTGCCGAGGAGAATCCCTCTTGGCTCTATTCCGTGAATCACGGCGCGACGACCATGTGGGAGCATTGGAACAGCATCAAGGAGGACGGAAGCTTTTGGTCCACCGATATGAACTCCTTTAACCACTACGCCTATGGCGCGGTTGCCGACTGGATGTACGGAAAGCTCTGCGGCGTGGAGATCAAGGAGGCGGGCTACAAGTCGATCCGCTTGGCGCCCCATCCCGTAGAGCGCTTGGGCTTTGCCAAATGCGCCATCGATACCGTCAGCGGCAGAGTGGAGAGCCATTGGTATTACACCGCGGATCGCATCTGCTTTGAGTTTACCGTTCCCGAGCAAGCCGTGGCAGAGATCGTTTTGCCCAACGGATTTACCGAAACCGTTACGGGTGGTAGCTATTGCTACTCTGTTGCGAGATAAAAACGTCATAGTATTGGCGGAAATAAATGCAAAAACACGGCATATCTCTCTCGAGATACGCCGTGTTTTTTGCGAAAGGGATTCTTTTTGAGTCAGACAAGAATCCTGCATTTTGTTTTTAATTCGGGGAAGGGCTTATCGAATACG
Organism: Eubacteriales bacterium; assembly: GCA_045656325.1. Lineage (GTDB taxonomy): Bacteria > Bacillota > Clostridia > Oscillospirales > CAG-272 > HGM12713. Next base: position 3,678 of record JAZOQX010000100.1, on the reverse strand, counting down.
CAGGCATCGATTTGATCCAGCTCGGTCAGTACGTAGAGGGATTCCGAGTCGAATTTCTCGCTGTCACACAGAAAAACCGAAAACTTCGCGTGCGTCAGCATGAGGGATCGGAGATAATTTTCTTCCGCAACGGGGTCGGAGATCACGCCGCGCCTGCTCAGACTCTTGGAGGCAAAAAAGAGAATGTCGGGCTGAAGCTCGGCAATGGTGCGGTAGGCTTGCGTACCCGAAAGCACCGCCGAGCAGTCTACGGAATATCCTCCGATGCAATGGGTGGGAATCCCGTAATTGACGGCGTTGATGGCGGTGAGCATATTGTTGGTAAATACCATCATGTCCTTGTGCTTGGCAATGTAGGGGATCAGAAAGCCCGCGGTAGACGAGCCGTCTAACATGACCGACTGTCCGTCGTGAAGCAGCGAGGCGGCCTTTTTGGCGATCTGCCGCTTTTCGGTAATATTCTTGGAGATACGGCTGTTAAAGGGGATCGCCTGATTGATGGCGTTGAAGATCGACGCTCCGCCGTGGGTTCGTTTGATCAGCGAAAGATTCTGAAGCCTTGCAAGATCCCTTCGGATGCTGGAGGGGGAGGTGTAGGTTAGCTCGGCAAGCCGCTCTACCGTCAAAAAAGTGTGCTCGTTCAGGTGTTCAAGGATCTCCTCTTGTCGTTTTGTAATGCTCATATTGTTCCTCTTTTTGCGTAATTTTGTAAAGTTTTTGCGTAATTATCTAAAATACCGCCGCATATTGCGTTCAAATGCGCTTGATGATATAATTATAGCATAATTTTCCGAAATGTCAAGACGGAAAGAAGGAGGAATTTTGACAATGAAATTTTTTATCGACACGGCAAACGTGGAGGACATTAAAAAAGCGGTGGAAATGGGCATCGTGGCAGGTGTTACCACCAACCCCTCGCTGATTGCCAAGGAGGGACGGGACTTTGTTGAGACCGTCAAGGAGATCGGTACCATTGTGGACGGACCCATCAGCGCGGAGGTGATCTCGTTGGAGGCGGATAAGATGGTCGAGGAGGCGAAGGAGCTTTACGAAACCATCGGAAATCCCAATCTGGTCATTAAGATCCCCATGTGCGTGGAGGGACTCAAGGCGGTCAGCCGATTGACCGCTCTCGGCATGAAGACCAACGTGACCCTGATCTTCTCGGCGGGACAGGCGCTTCTGGCGGCAGCGGCAGGCGCAACCTACGTCAGCCCCTTTGTCGGCAGATTGGACGACATTGGCTTCTGCGGAATGGATCTGATCGCAGAGGTTTCGGACATTTTCAAGAAGCAGGGAATTAAGACCGAGATCATTGCGGCTTCCACGAGAAATCCCCTTCACGTGATTCAGGCAGCAGCGGCAGGCTGTGACATTGCCACGGTCCCCTACAAGGTGTTTGTGGATATGACCAAGCATCCCTTGACCGATAAGGGAATCGAGAGATTCCTCGCGGACTGGGCAAGCGTGAAGCAATAAGCCGTTTCCCCCAATACAAAAATCCGTCGGTAGCCGAAGCGTTACCGACGGATTTTATTTAGATTAAAGCAGACCCGCTATGGCGTAGAAAATGTAGGTTCCTACGCTCAGTACCATGAGTCCCGCCAGTACGAGGCAAACGATCTTTGCGATCAAACGCGTTTTTTTCTGAGACATTTTCTGTTCCTCCGTTATTTAATATCAAGGGTAAGCTGCTGCGCCGTCAGATCCTCGTCCGCAAGAAGCTGACCCGAGGCGGGGATCTTCAGCTTTCTGTATCCCTTGGATACGTCGTATTTGTCCTCAAATCGACTGGTTGCGGCGCGGAGCTTTTGTCCCTTTTTGAGCGTCATCAGCGTCACTCCTCCCGAGGTTCTCGTTGCCTTTTGCGGGATCAGCGAGGTTTTGAGAATGATGGCTCGATCGGCGTTGCTGATCAGCATGATCTCAAAGGGATGCTTTTCCTGCTCATAGAAGACACCGCAGATGGGAGAAGCAGAGGAGAACGCGCCCACCAGCTTGCGGCGGTTGCCCTTGGTTTCGTATTGAGACACGGGCACACGGACACCCTTTCCGTTTTCAAAGATGAATACGAAGCTTTCTCCCGCGGGATAGCCCTTTTGTACCCGCATAAAGACGGGCTTTTCACCCTCGTCCATGTTCAGCTTGGCGGCAAGGAAATCACCCATGGAGGATGCTTTCACGCAGTCAAAGTCGGCGGTTCTTGCGCGGTAGAGCTGACAGCGGTCGGTAATGAAGATGAGGTCGGACAGGTTGTCGGTGTCCTCGGTAAAGAGGATCTCGTCTCCCTCCTTCAGCTTCTGCTCGTCGTTTCCACGGAGCGACTGGAGGGTGATCTTCTTGAAGTAGCCCTCTCTTGTCATATAGACGCGGACGTTGTAGTTCTCGGGAGTATTATCCTCCACGTAGGCGGGCGCATCGTCGGCATGGAGAAGCTGAGAACGGCGGGGCTGACCATATTTTTTCTTGATCTCGGCAAGCTGAGTGGCAATAAGCGCCTTGAGCTTCAGCTCGTCGCCGAGAATCTCCTCGATTTTTGCGATCTCCGCTTGCAGACCCTCGATCTCCTTGATGCGGTTGATAATGTATTGCTTGTTGAGCGTGCGAAGCTTGATCTCGGCAACAAATTCTGCCTGAACCTCGTCGATCCCAAAGCCCTTCATCAGGTTGGGGACGACCTCCTCGTCCAGCTCGGTGTGACGAATGATCTTGATTGCCTTGTCGATATCCAAAAGGATCTTGGCAAGACCCTGCAAAAGATGCAGCTTGTCCTTCTTTTTGTTCAGGTCAAACCGCAGCTCCCGTGACAGACACTCCATACGGAACTTGATCCATTCCGTGAGGATCTCCATGACTCCCATTTGTCTTGGGGAGGAGTTGACCAGAATATTGAAGTTGCACTTGAAGCTGTCCTCCAGCGTGGTCATACGGAAGAGCTTGTTCATCAGCTTGTCGGGATCGGTGCCTCTGCGAAGGTCAAGGGTCAGCTTCAGTCCTCTGAGGTCGATCTCGTCGCGGAAGTCGGTGACCTCCTTGATCTTTCCGTCCTTCACGAGATCCGCTACCTTTTTGAGAATGACCTCGATGGTGGTGGAGTAGGGGATCTGGGTGATTTCGATGCAGTTTTCTTCCTTGTCGTAGTGGTAGCGCGCGCGGATGGGCACCGAGCCAGAGCCTGTTTCATAAATGCGGCGCATCTCCTCGCGGTTGTAAAGAATATATCCTCCGCCGGGGAAATCGGGTGCCTTCAGGATATCAAGGAGGCGATCCATGCTAAGACGTGGATTTTTTAAAAGGGCGATGGTGGCGTCGCAGATCTCTCCCAGATTAAAGGAGCAGATGGAGGATGCCATACCGACGGCGATACCCGTATTGGGCGTTACCAAGACGTTCGGGAAGGTGGTGGGCAGAAGAGTGGGCTCCTTGAGGGTGCCGTCATAGTTGTCTACCATATCCACCGCGTCCTTGTCGATGCCGCTGAACAGCTCCTGACAGAATACGACCAGCTTTGCCTCGGTGTAACGGGATGCCGAGAATTTCATATTGGAGGAATACTGCTTACCAAAGCTTCCCTTGGAGTCCACGAAGGGGTGGAGAAGCGCGCCGTTGGCGCGGGTGAGACGAACCATCGTCTCATAGATCGCCATATCGCCGTGGGGGTTGAGCTGCATGGTACGT
>JAZOQX010000099.1:0-6928 GCA_045656325.1 Eubacteriales bacterium | reverse complement strand
TTAAGTATACGACCCTCGATTATACCCGTACCTACGCGCAGTTCCGTGAGGACGTGGACCGCTTTGCCAGAGCGCTGGTGTCCTTGGGCGTAAAGGCAGGCTCCAAGGTTGCGGTTTGGGCGACCAACCTGCCCGCGTGGTATATCACCTTTTGGGCGACGACCAAGATCGGAGCCGTCCTTGTTACCGTGAATACGGCGTATAAGATCCACGAGGCGGAGTATCTGCTCCGCCAGTCCGATACCCACACGCTGGTCATGATAGAGAGCTGTCTTGACTCGAATTACAGGGAGATCATCAACGCGCTTTGCCCCGAGCTGAAGGATACGGTTGCGGGCGAGCCTCTCCACGCGAAGAAACTGCCCTTCTTACGTAACGTTATTACGGTGGGCTTTAAGCAAGAGGGATCCTTGACCTTCGAGGAGGCAATGTCTCGGTATAAGCTGGTCAGCCGCGAGCAGGTAGCCCGCATGGCTGCCGCCGTCAAGCCCAGCGACGTTTGCAATATGCAGTATACCTCGGGTACGACGGGCTTCCCCAAGGGAGTGATGCTTACCCACTATAACGTGGTGAATAACGGAAAATGTATCGGCGACCGCATGGGATTGTCCACGGCGGACCGAATGATGATACAGGTTCCCATGTTCCATTGCTTCGGTATGACCCTGTCGATGACCTCCTCTATGACCCACGGTACGACCATGTGTCCCATGCCCTATTTCTCGGCAAAGTCCTCCTTGGCTTGTATCAATCAAGAGAAGATCACCTGCTTCAACGGTGTTCCGACCATGTTTATCGCCATGTTCAACCATCCGAACTACCGCAATACCGATTTCTCCCATATGAGAACGGGAATTATGGCAGGATCGGGATGCCCCCCCGAGCTGATGAAGCGCGCCGCCCGTCCCGATGAAATGAACATGACGGGAATCGTCAGCGTCTACGGTCAGACCGAATGTGCTCCGGGCAATACCATGAGCTCGTGGACCGATCCGTTGGACGTTCGTACCGAGACCGTTGGATGCGCGTTCCCCCACGTTATGTGTAAGATCATCGATCCCGAAACGGGTAAGGACGTAGGTCCCGGTGTCAACGGCGAATTTTGCGCCAAGGGATATAACACCATGAAGGGCTACTACAAAATGCCCGACGCTACCAAGGAAACCATCGACGCAGACGGCTGGCTCCATTCGGGAGACCTTGCTTGCTATGACGAAAACGGAAATTATAAGATCACGGGACGTCTGAAGGATATGATTATTCGCGGCGGCGAAAATATTTATCCGAAGGAGATCGAGGAGTTTATCTACACCCATCCCATGTCCAAGGACGTTCAGGTCATCGGTGTTCCCGACAAAAAATACGGCGAGGAAATTATGGCTTGCATCATTCTGAAGGAGGCAGGCAGTGTCACGGTGGAGGAGATGAGCGAGTACATCAAGGCCAGCATGGCGCGGCATAAGGTTCCGAAGTATATTGAGTTTGTGGACAGCTTCCCGATGAATGCGGCAGGAAAGGTCCTCAAATACAAAATGAGACAGGATGCCGCGGAGCGTCTGGGGCTGGTCGGTGACGGCTCCGACAGCGCTTCCCCCAATAAGCGTTAAATTAAAGAAGAAACGCCGCTTGATCCCATAAGGGAGAGGGCGGCGTTTTTGTTTGAAATTTTTTGGAAAATTCTTGACAAGGGACCCGTAATTTTGGTATAATGAGAGCAGCACGAAGCGGTCATCGGACTTCATAGACGTTTGGCAGTCTACAAGCCCTTGTGACTGCTTATTTTTTTGGAGGTGAAATATGTTAGAGGTCAAAAATTTATCAAAGATATACAAGTCCAAGCAAAAGAACGGCACCGATACTCATGCCTTGGATCAGGTATCTCTGCGATTTCCCGAAAAAGGAATGGTGTTCCTCCTCGGAAAGAGTGGAAGCGGTAAGTCAACGCTTTTGAACGTTTGCGGCGGTCTGGACGCGCCCACCGAGGGAGAGATCATCGTAAAGGGACGAAGCAGCAAGAATTTTTCTCAAAGTGATTTTGACAGTTACAGAAATACCTTTATCGGTTTTATTTTTCAGGAATACAACATTCTGAATGAATTTACGGTGGAGGACAATATTGCCTTAGCCCTTGAGCTTCAAGGAAAACCCAAGGACAGAAAGGCGATCGCCGAGCTTTTGGAGCAGGTGGATCTGACGGGCTACGCCAAGCGAAAGCCCAATACTCTGTCGGGCGGTCAGAAGCAGAGAATCGCCATTGCCAGAGCCTTGGTGAAGGCGCCCGAGATCATCATGGCGGATGAGCCGACGGGAGCCTTGGACTCGGGAACGGGAAAGCAGGTATTCGACACCCTCAAGAAGCTCTCTCGAGATAAGCTGGTCATCGTGGTTTCCCACGATCGCGAGTTTGCCGAGCTTTACGCGGACCGTATCATCGAATTGAAGGACGGAAAGATCCTTTCCGACGTAACGAAAACGCAGGAAAAGCAGGAGGAGCTGTCTCCCAACGTGACCGCCATCGGCGACATTCTCTGTATCAGACAGGGAAGCGACCTGACCGACGATGAGTTTGACCGCATTAAGAGCATGATCAAGCAGAATGCGGGAGACGTGATTATCGCGGGAAGCGATCGGGACGTTCAAAACTTCAAGAAGGTGAACCGTATTACCGAAAACGGGGAAAAGGAAGTATTTAAGGAGACGGACGAAGGCGGAGTGAAGGGGAAGACCTACACGCCCGAGGAGAGTCGGTTTATCCGCTCCAAGCTGCCCGCAAGGCACGCCGCGAAGATCGGTATCTCGGGGCTGAAGACCAAGCCCGTTCGTCTGTTTTTCACCATTCTTCTTTGCGTGATATCCTTCGTTCTCTTCGGTGTTCTTTCCACCCTGATGCTGTATAGCAACGAGGATATGTTCAAGGAGACTCTCAAGGATTCGAATTATGATTTCGTCGTATTCGATAAAATATACTTGATCGAAAACTCCTACTATGAGAACGGTACTCTTACGGGAACGTTCAAAGACAGCGGCACCGCGAGATTCACCTCCGATGAGATCGAGGCGATCGGCGACACCTTTGGAGAGGGCTCGTTCGGCGCGATCAAGATCAATGCCCAGATCACGCTGCGTCAAGCGTCCTCCCCTTACTGGATCAGCACGCTTTCCAATGCCGCGTATATGCCCGAAAACGCGTTTTTGAGACGCAATCTGACGGGAACCTATCCCACGAGCAAAAATGAAATCTGTGTTTCCTCGTATTTCGCCGATATGCTCATGGAGTGCAAGACCACCGATAAAAACGGTTCGGTCATCAATCTTGCGAGCAGGAACGATCTGATCGGAAGGAATATTGTGATCGACGGCTATGAATTTAAGGTGACGGGAATTTTTGACAGCGGAGAGATCGATCAAAGATTCGACGTCCTGAAGGATAATCTCAATCAGGATTACTCTCTTCAGTGGGAGTTTGAAACCATGCTGAGCGACGGTGCCGAGCTTTTGATCGGCGTGTCGGAGGAGGGACTTGAATGGTTTGACGATCGCTACGGGAATATATACGGCTCTTTCGCGGAAGGAAACAGCAACCGTTACGGAAACGCGTATATTGACGATGGCGAATCCTCAAATTCCAATTCGGGAAATCAGAAAAGGGAGATGATCTTTGACGTTGGCATGAACAGCGGCAGCTCCTTTGATTACGTACAGAGCAGCGGCTCTATGACCTATTATCACCCCTTCTCAAGCATCGCGTCCTCCGCGTATATGAGTCTGGTGGACGGAAAGACCTCCCTTGCGGACGATGAGGTCATCATTTGCTTCTCCCTGCTTTCCGAGTCGATCTCCGATCGTGTTTACAGCAAGCGGGACAAACTGAATGAGAAGCTCGACGTTCTCTATAATATCAGCAGCCAGGTGAATGACATTGAGAATAACATGGTTTGGGTGCAGGATGAGCTGGACAGGATCAATTCCGAAATCCAAGCCCTCGACCATATGCTGTCGCAGATGGAATCGGGAACGCCCGAATATGAAGAACGGTATCAGTGGAGAAATGACTACATCATAAGCAGGCAGGATTATCTGAACGAGCTTGAGCAGTATACACAACAAAGGAGAAATTTGTTTATTGACCTGCCCGACGGCATTGCGGTAACCCTTGATACCCTCTCCGAGGTCATCGGGAAATATGAGGAACAGAGGGACGATCTGGATCGGGTCAACGCAACGCTAAACCTGATCGAATCGGGTCAGGAAACCACCTATTCGGATACGAATGAGCCCATCGTCAAGATCTACTCCCTTGAGGAAAGAGAGGAGCTTTTGCGGAAGCTTTTGGAGGGGTATTCCGAGTTCTTCCAAGATCTTACGCTGAAATTCTCCTTGTCTTCCGGTCACAGTCAGACTCTTCTTACCGAGGAGGTAGGCTATACCGTGGTGGGTTTCCTCATTCCTACGAATACGCAGGATCACCACGGGGTGAATACGGTGTACTTTAGCGACAAGGTGTCCGCCGAGTACTGGGTGATTCAGAAATCGGGATTGAGCTATAACGAGGCGAGCACCAAGTATCAGGACGAGGAGGGAGCGGTCTATACCAAGCTCTATGTTCCTTACGACCATAGCACTGCCCAGACCGAATATCTGTGGGGAATCTACGCCAACGAGGAGTTTTCGGCGGATGACAGTAAAATAGGTCTGGTAGGAAATTATATCGACAATCTTCAGATAATCGACTCCTTCGTAAAGGATCTGTCTCAGATCTTCTTCTACGTAGGTCTGGTCCTTGCGGTATTTGCGATCCTCCTGTTCTCTAATTTCATTTCGGTATCCATCTCGCAAAAGCGCAGAGAGATCGGAATCCTCAGAGCCGTTGGTGCCAGAAGCCTTGACGTATTCAAGATCTTCTTCTCCGAGTCCTTGGTGATCGCGGCGATCTGCTCGCTTCTCTCCATTGTCGGAAGCGCGTTGCTCTGTCAGGTGCTGAACGTGGAGGTCGGCTCCGCGCTGGGCGCGTCCATCTTTGTGTTCGGTGTCGTCTCGATACTGATTATCTTGGCAATCGCGGTGCTTACGGCAATTCTTGCCACCTTCCTGCCCGTATGGAATGCGGCAAAGAAGAAGCCCGTGGATTCGATTCGTTCATTCTAATTGCATAATTGTATAGAAAAAGCGCCCATGGCAAGCGATAAGGATCGTAGCCGTGGGTGCTTTTTCCTTGCTGGAATTTTGAAATTTAAAAAAAGAAACTTGCAAGGAGGATTTCGCATATATTTTACGTAGGGAGAAAAAAGGGAAAAAAGGGCAAAGAATTTTTTGTAGAAGAGAGAAAATTTATGGAGAATTATTGACAGAAGCCCCGCGCTGTGATATAATAAGCGGGTGAAGACGGGCGAAAACCCTTGTTTTGCAAGAAAAAACGTCCGAACTTTCATTTTGATTCGAAAAATTTTTTATAGGAAGGTAATAAACATGAGCTTTAAGAATCAGTATTTGAATGAGCTGATGGAGCGCGTTGTGAAGAGAAATCCCAACGAGCCCGAATTTCACCAGACCGTAAAGGAGGTTCTCGAGTCCATCGAGCCCGTTATCGACGCTCGTCCCGATTACATCCAGAGCGGCGTGCTGGAGAGAATGGTTGAGCCCGAGAGAATCATCAAGTTCCGCGTTCCGTGGGTAGATGACAAGGGCAATGTACAGGTAAACCGCGGATTCAGAATCCAGTTTAACAGCGCCATCGGTCCCTACAAGGGAGGACTTCGCTTCCATCCCTCCGTCAACGAGTCGATCATTAAGTTCCTTGGCTTCGAGCAGACCTTCAAGAACTCCCTGACCTCTCTGCCTATGGGCGGCGGTAAGGGCGGCTCCGACTTCGATCCTCAGGGCAAGTCCGACGCAGAGGTCATGCGCTTCTGCCAGAGCTTTATGACCGAGCTTCAGAAGTACATCGGCGCAGACACCGACGTTCCTGCGGGTGATATCGGCGTTGGCGCGCGTGAGATCGGCTATCTCTTCGGTCAGTACAAGAGACTGCGCGACGAGTTTACGGGCGTTCTGACGGGTAAGGGACTTCCTTACGGCGGTTCTCTCATTCGTCCCGAGGCAACGGGCTTTGGCGCGGTTTACTATACCGTTGAGATGCTCAAGTATTTCAAGGACGATATCAAGGGCAAGACCTTTGCCGTTTCGGGCTTCGGTAACGTGGCTTGGGGTACCGTCAAGAAGATCAACGAGCTGGGCGGTAAGGTCGTGACCATTTCGGGTCCCGACGGATACATCTACGATCCCGACGGTGTTTCGGGAGACGAGAAGATCAACTTCATGCTGGAGATGCGCGCATCCTGCCGCAACCGCGTTCAGGACTACGCTGACAAGTTCGGCGTTGAGTTCTTCGCGGGTCAGAAGCCTTGGGGCGTAAAGGCAGATATCATGATGCCTTGCGCTACTCAGAACGAGGTAGACGTAAAGGAGGCAGAGCAGATCGTTGCCAACGGAGTCAAGTACTACGTTGAGGTTTCCAATATGCCCACCACCAACGAGGCTGTTGCGTACCTGAAGGCAAACGGCGTGATCGTTGCTCCCTCTAAGGCAGTAAACGCAGGCGGCGTATCGGTTTCCGGTCTTGAGATGTCTCAGAACTCCATGCGTTACAGCTGGACGGCTGAGGAGGTTGACGAGAAGCTTCACATCATCATGAAGAATATCTTCGAGAACTCCGTGAAGGCTGCCAACGAGTACGGTCTTGGCGATGACCTTGTTGCCGGCGCGAACATTGCGGGCTTCGTAAAGGTTGCCGAGGCAATGAAGGCGCAGGGCGTTTGCTAAGCTACATACAAAAAACCCCAGATGCGGAAACGCATCTGCGGGTTTTTTCATTTGCCATAACCCCCGTAAAAAAGCAGATTGGATCCCCCGATCAAGGAAAGAAAGGGTA
>JAZOQX010000098.1:0-4064 GCA_045656325.1 Eubacteriales bacterium | reverse complement strand
ATTCCCGGCGGCGCGGAGTTTGTGGCAAACTTCGACCCCATGTACTTCGTGTACGGAATCCTCATGACCATCGTTCCTATGATCCTTGGCTTCCTCTTCGCAAAGTACGTGTTGAAGCTGAGCTTGCTCAACAATCTGGGCTCGATCACGGGAGGCATGACCAGTACGCCCGCTTTGGGAACGCTGATCAATACGGCAGGAACCGAGGACGTGGCGGCAGCCTATGCGGCTACCTATCCCATCGCCCTGATCGTCGTGGTTCTGGTTTCCCAGTTCCTCATTATTTTGTTCTAATAAAAAAAGCAGATGCCAAACGGCATCTGCTTTTTTTATCAATTTTTCAAGCAAATATTATGGATTTATCATTGTTTTTGGGGCTTGAATTTGATATAATGGACTTGAAAAATCCGAAAGGGAGGAGATAAAAATGAAGCTTGAAAATTTGGTGGTCGGTGTGATCGGCCTCGGCATGGGTGCCTTGCATCTGAAAGGTGCCATCGCGTACGGCGCGAGAATCGGTATGATCTGCGATACCGATCCCGAGCGGTTGAGGACGATTGGAGAGGAGAACGGAATTCCCGAGGAGAATCGTACCGCCGATTATCTTGATATCGTTCGCAATAAGGAGATCAACGCGGTGATCGTTGCCACCCCCGATCAGCAGCACAGAGAGCAGGTGGAGGCACTTCTTGCCGCAGGCAAGCACGTTATGTGCGAGAAGCCCTTGGCATTGACGAGAGAGGATATGTGCGCCATCGTGGCGGCGGTGGAGGCGCATCCCGAGTGCAAATTCATGATCGGACAGATCTGCCGCTTTACCCCTTCCTTCGTTCAGGCAAAGAAATATATTGACGACGGAACTATCGGTGAGCTGTATTTCGTGGAATCGGAGTACGCCCACGATTACGTTCGAATGTTCGAAAAGAATCCCAAGAACTGGAGAGCGGATCCCGTTCGTAACGGTGTGGTCGGCGGCGGCTGCCACGCGGTGGATCTTTTGCGTTGGTTGGTAGGCTCGGATCCCTGCGAGATCTATGCTCACGGCACTCATAAGATGCTTCCTTACGTGGAATATGACGACGCGAACCTTGCGATTATGAAATTTCCCGGGGAGGTCATGGGAAAGGTGTTCGTATCCACGGGCTGCAAGAGGGGCTATACCATGCGTACCTGCATTTACGGAACCAAGGGAACGCTGATTTTTGACAACAAGTCGGAGACGATGGAGGTTTACCGTATGAACGAGGACGGTCACGGCGCGTCCGTACCGAAAATGATTCCCGTTGAGGTTAACAACCACAATGCTGCAGAGGAATTTCGCGCCTTTGCGGATGCCCTCATCCACGACGAGAGGATTGAGATGACCGTATACGAGGGAGCCAAGACCGTGGCGGCTTGCCTTGCGATCGTCGAGTCTGCCAAAACGGGCAGGATCATCCGTCCCGACTATCATTTCTAAAGTTTAAGGACAGAGAATCTTTTCGGATTCTCTGTCTTTTTTTTAAATTCTCTTGAAAATCCGAGGAATTTATTGTATAATAAAGAGGACGGATCAACCGTCGAATATGAGATATCAAAGGAGTTTTGAGATGAGAGCGGCTTTCTATGAATGTGATATTACGCCCCCCTTGGGCGGATTTATGTGGGGACACTATAAAAAGGTTTTGGCAACCAACGTGCAGGACCGTCTGTACGCCAAGGCGGTGGTAACCGAGCATGAAGGATCGGTGGCGGCAATGGTTGTGATTGATAGCTGCGCCCTTCCTCCCGATATGCACGATGCCGTTACGAAGCGTGTATTCGAGTATACGGGCATTCCCGCCGAGCGGATCTGTCTTTCCTCCAACCATACCCATTGGGGCGCGTCTATTTGCGACTCTCCCGAGATCGGATGCTATGCGGATGCCGCCTTCAAGGACGTTTGCTTCCGACTGACTGCCGATGCGGTGATCCTTGCCTACTTACGATTGAAGAATGCCACCGTTACCTATGGTACCTCGGAGCTGTGCGGTGTTTCCTTTAACCGCGATTACGTCTATGAGGACGGAACGGCGGGCACCTTTGGCGGAAAAAATATAAAGGTCGAGCGTCAGCTGGCAGGCATTGACCCCTCCGTATCGGCACTGACCTTTTATGACGGAGACAAGCCTATGGGCGCGGTGATCAATTTTGCCTTGCACCAGTGCTGCTGCGGACGGATTACAAGCTACACGGGAGACTTTTCGTCCATCCTTTCCAAGGAGTTGAAGAAAAAGTACGGCGAGGACTTTGTCAGTCTCTTTACGCTGGGCTGCTGCGGCGATATTAACCATATCAATAACGACCGTGTGACAAAGCCCACGGATGACACCTATCGTGAGATCGGTCGCGCCTTGGCGGAGAAGACCGAGGAGGCGATGGCAAATGCCAAGCCCGTAGGGGAGGAGATTCGGGTCGCCAAGGAGAAGATTCGCATTCCCACCCGTCAGATCACGGCGGACGAAACCAAGGAAGCGGTTGCGAATATCTTCCAGAGCAACGGAAGCCTGATGAGAGCGAGAAATCTGGTTTATTACCAAGCCTATAACGAGGCGGAGTATAAGGATCTTTGGCTGCAGGCATTTAAGATCGGAAACGTGTGTATCTACGCGCTTCCCGGTGAGATTTTTGTGAATCACGGTCTGCGCTTGAAGAAGGAGTCTTCTTACGAAAATTGTTTTGTGGTGGAAAACTGCAATGACTATTGCGGCTATGTTCCCACAAAGGAAGCCTTTGATGAAAACTACGACCTCTACGAAACCTCTCTGTGCTATCATAGCTGTCTGATTCCCGAGGCGGGGGATATGATGGGGGATCGCCTGTTGACCATGATGTAAATCAAAAAGGCAGAAAACGCCCGCGTTTTCTTCCTTTTTTAGGTTTAATTTTGATCGAGAATAAAATCGCCCGTTTTGGGATCCTTCAGATTGAGGAGCGCCATGATGAGCGCCATACGGACGTGGAGTCCGCTCTTGATCTGCTCAAAATATGCCGCACGGGGATCGTCGTCTACCTCGGGGGTGATCTCGTCTACGCGGGGCAGGGGATGAAGGACTGCCATGGTGGGCTTTGCCAGCTTCATCTTTTCACCGTCCAGAATATAGACACCCTTGAATTTCAGATATTCCTCGGGGGTGGCGAAGCGCTCTTGCTGGATACGGGTCATATAGAGAATGTCCAGATTTCCGATGGCATCCTCTAAGCTGTTGGTTTCAACGTAGTCCATATCCTCGGTGATGCAGCTCTTGGGCATTTTCAGCTCCTCGGGGGAGATAAAGTAGAACTTGATTCCCGTATAGCGGGTCAGGCTCTTTGCCAAGGAGTGAACGGTTCTTCCGTATTTGAGGTCACCGCAGAAGCCGATGGTGAAGTTGTCAAGACGGCCGAGACGCTTTTGAATGGTGTGCATATCCAAAAGGGTCTGGGTGGGATGCTCATTTCCGCCGTCTCCCGCGTTGATGATCGGAATGCTCGAATATTTTGCCGCCAGCATAGGTGCGCCCGCGGTGGGATGGCGCATGGCGATAATATCGGCGTATACCTGAATGACCCGTACGGTATCCTCCACGGTTTCACCCTTGCTGACGCTGGAAACGTCGGCGGAGGGAAATCCGATCACGTCGCCACCCAACTTCTGCATGGCGGTTTCGTGAGAAAGCCTTGTACGCGTGCTTGCCTCGTAAAAGAGGGTAGCCATACGCTTACGGGCAGCAACGTCCTGATAAAGGGCGGGGTCTGCCTCGATGGAGGAGGCAAGGTCAAGGATTCTTTCGGTCTCTTTCTTGGAGAGATCAAAGGGTTCCAGAAGATGACGGATCATAATAGAAATCTCCTTTTCGGTTTGATAATATTCAACGATCTTAGTATACCACAAATTGAGGAAGGAGTCAAGAAATTTTGTCGAAGTTCCTTGAAAAATACGGAAAGAAAAAACCATATTCCCAAGGGAGGGAATATGGTTTTTTGATGGATTCGGATCAATCGTGGCGAGTGTCGTCCTCGAACAGCTCGCAAAATCTTCCCGCAAAGGAGGGTTCCTCACCGCC
>JAZOQX010000097.1:0-10556 GCA_045656325.1 Eubacteriales bacterium | reverse complement strand
GAAAGCATCCCCCCAGACCGTGACGTGGGTCAGCGGTGACCGCAGCGGTACACTGACCATCCCCACCCCCGTGGTGGCTCTGCCCGTGGGTACGGTTCAGGATTTTCTGGATGAGTACATGAAAACCGCCCCCGAGGGTGCGTACATCGACTACATCCACGGGGAGGACACCACCCGTGAGCTGGCGGCGCGTCCCGATGCCATCGCCTTTCTGTTTGAGGGCATGGCCAAGGAGGAGCTGTTCTCCACGGTGATCTCGGACGGTGCTCTGCCGAGAAAAACCTTCTCCATGGGTCACGCCGAGGATAAGCGGTACTATATGGAGTGCAGAAGAATTACAACGGAAGGAACGTGAGCGATCATGACCAACGAATGGAAGACCCTGATGGAGGACTGCGCCTCCTGTCAAGGGTGCGAGCTTCATAAAACCCGAACCAACTGCGTATTCGGAACGGGCAATCCCTCGGCAGACGTTCTCTTCGTGGGAGAAGCCCCCGGAGAGCAGGAGGATCTGTCAGGCACGCCCTTCGTGGGACGGGCGGGCAAGCTCCTTGACCAATATCTCTTTGCGGTGGATCTGCCCCGCGAGGAGGTCTATATCGCCAATATCCTCAAGTGCCGTCCCCCCAAGAATCGGGATCCGCTTCCCGCCGAGGAGGACGCTTGCATGGAGTTTTTGCGCCGTCAGGTGCGGCTGATCCGTCCGAGGATCATTGTCTGTCTCGGTCGCATTGCCGCCATGCGTCTCATCAAGCCCGATTTCAAGATCACCAAGGAGCACGGCGAGTGGTTCGAGCGGGGAGATTTCTTCATCACCGCCGTCTATCACCCCGCTCTGCTGCTCCGTGATCCCCGCCGCAAGGAGGAGATGCTCGTGGACATGAAGAAAATCAAGGAAAAGCTGGATTCTCTGAAGGAGGCAAGCACATGAACGGCTCCTTAGATCTCTTTCCCTTTTTCTCCCTGATCGCCGCCCTCTTCCTCATGCTTGCCGTGGGATATTTCGCGGGAAAGGTGGGCATTATCACCTCGGTCGCCTCCAAAAATCTTTCCCGTCTCATCATCACCCTCGGTCAGCCCGCCCTCATCGTCTACTCCCTTGTGCGAATGGAGTACACCGAGGAATATCTTCTGCTCGGCTTCAAGATCATGGGCTTTGGATTGGTGTTCCACCTCCTTCTTTCCCTGATCGCCTACCTGTTCTATTTTCGCTTCCGCGACGTGAACGAGAGGAAGATCTCCGAGTTTGCCACCGTCTTCGGGAACGTGGGATTTATCGGCATCCCGATCCTTGAGTCCCTTTTCGGCGCGCTGGGTGCTTTCATGGGCGCCTTCTTCGTGGTCAGCTTCAATCTGCTTCTCTGGTCCTTGGGACTGTCCATTCTCGGACGAAAGCGCAAGGATATCAAGCTGACACCCAAAAAGATCTTCCTGAACCTCGGCACGATCCCCAGCGCCATCGGCATTTTGCTCTTTCTCTGCAAGGGGCTTCTTCTGCCCCACCTTCCCGCGGGCGTGAACGGTGTCATCGGAGCCTGCTCCCCTGCCTTCATGCAGGCGCTCTCCTTCATCGCCTCTCTTTGCGCCCCCGTATCGACCCTGATCATCGGCGCGCTGCTAGCGACCCGCACGTGGCGGCAGATTCTCGGCTCCCCCAAGATCTATTATCTCTCCCTTGTGAAGCTTCTGACCCTTCCCCTCGCCATCGTGACGCTCATGTGGCTCCTCGGCTTTGACCGCACTTGGATCCTGTTCGCGGCAACGGTCAGCGCCATGCCCTCGGCAACGGTGGTTTCCATGCTGGCGGAGCTTTACGATATCTCTCCCGGCTACTCGGCGCAGGCGGTGGGAACCACCTCCCTTCTTTCCTTGGCAACCATGCCCGTCATCATTGCCTTTGCTCAATTTCTGACGGGACTGTAATTCTTACCCGAACTGGAGGACTGCTCATGAACCGATCCTGCGGCGTGCTGATGCACGTATCCTCGCTCCCCGGAGACTACTCCTGCGGCTCCTTCGGAAGGGAAGCCCGATTTTTCGTGGATTTCCTCGCCGAATGCGGCTTTTCCAAATGGCAGGTTCTCCCCTTTTGTATGACCGACGAATACAATTCCCCCTATAAATCCTATTCCGCCTTTGGCGGCAATCCGTATTTTATCGATCTCCCCACCCTGAGGAGCCAAGGGCTTTTGACCGAGGCGGAGCTGGCAAGCGCCCGTCAAGGGTCGCCCTATCTCTGCGAATTTGACCGACTCTCCAAGGAGCGCCTCTCCCTTCTCGCCCTTGCCGCCTCCCGTGTGAGCAAGGAGAAGAAGGAAGAAATTTCCGCCTTTTTGGCAGAGCGTCCCGAGCTTCAAAGAGCCGCCGAATTTCTCGCCCTCAAGAAGGCAAACCGTGATCTTCCTTGGCAGGAGTGGACGGTATCCGTCCCCGACGGCGAGGAGCTGGCGCTTTGGCAATTCATTCAATACGAATTTTTCACCCAGTGGATGGCGCTCAAGGACTACGCCAACCGCCGCGGCATCGAGATCATCGGCGATATTCCGATCTACGTGGCGGCAGACAGCGCTGACGTGTGGGCGAACCGATCCGAGTTTCAACTGGATTCCAAGGGCTACCCCTTGGCGGTAGCGGGCTGTCCCCCCGATTATTTCTCCGAGGACGGTCAGCTTTGGGGCAATCCCCTTTACCGCTG
Source organism: Eubacteriales bacterium (assembly GCA_045656325.1). GTDB lineage: Bacteria > Bacillota > Clostridia > Oscillospirales > CAG-272 > HGM12713. The sequence continues at coordinate 7,861 of JAZOQX010000097.1, read as the reverse complement.
GAACACCATGAAGAAGAACGGCTTCTCTTGGTGGCGCCGCCGCATGGAATATATGCTGACCCTCTTTGACGGCGTTCGTATCGACCACTTCCGCGGCATCGAATCCTATTGGAGCATTCCCGCCTCGGCAAAGACCGCCAAGGAGGGGAAATGGGTCAAGGGTCCCGCAAGGGCGCTGGTGAACGCCATCCGAGAGGTCGCCAAGGATCGCCTTGTGATCGCCGAGGATCTGGGCGACATTACCCCCGAGGTGACCGAGCTTTTGAAATATAGCGGCTTCCCCGGAATGCGGGTCTTTCAATTCGGCTTTTTGGGCGAGGAAGATTCCCCTCACCGCCCCCATAACTACGTCAAAAACTGCGTGGCGTATACGGGTACCCACGATAACAACACCCTCCTCGGCTACGTTTGGGAATGTGATCCCGCCGCCCGAACTCGCGTATTCAATTACTGCAACGCCGCCAAGGACGACTGGAGCCTCGGCTGCGAAATGATCCTCAAAACCGTCATGGCAAGCCACGCCGATCTGGCGATCTTTCCCATTCAGGATATCCTCGTCTACGGCGCCGACACCCGCATGAATACCCCCGGCAAAGCCTCCAACAACTGGCGCTACCGCATTACCGAGGATCAGCTCCGCTCCCTCGATCCTGAAAAATTTAACTCCCTTTGCGAGTTGTATTCGAGGAATGGTTAGTTGGGAATAGGTTTTTACGCTTTTTGAAAAAAGCTTGGCAAAAACTTTATTACAAAATATGTGTAGAGTTACACACCTTCCTATCCCTTGTGTTAGGTAAATGTTTATACTTTCTTTCTAAGGAAAAAATCCGCGGACGGCTGCTGCGCCACCGCGGATTTTAATTTTTTAAAAATAAAAAAAGAGATTCTCGGCGGCGCTAAAGGCACCGAGAATCTCTACCTTAAAAAAACAATATTCTACACGGTACACAAGGAATAGAAAGGTGTGTTTCTAAAACCTATTTTGTGATAAAGTTTTGCGGAGCTTTTTCAAAAGCGACAAATCGCATCCCCGCGTCCCCCGCATCCTCGCGATTATTCCTCGTCCAGAGCCTCAAGGTCCTCTTCGGCAACAAGGCACTCGAACTTCTCGCCGCAAGCGGGACAAACCAGCTCCTCGGGGTCGATGGTTCCGTCCAGATACACGGTATCGCCGCAAGAGGGGCACTCGATCTCGAAGAACTCGTCCTCGTCGCAGCAGCAATCGCAATCGTCGCAATCGCAGTCACACTCGTCGCAGTCGCACTCGTCGTCCTCCACGAGAACCGTCTCGACCTCACCGAGGTCCTCATCCAGCTCCTCGCAGTAGTCGTACAGGGTATCGATCTCCTCCTCCAGCTCCTCGATGGTTACCGCCATATCGGAAACCAGATCCAGAAGAGCGGCAATGACCTTTCCCTCACCCTTGGCGGTATCAAGCTCCATGCCCTCAACCAAGCCCTTAATGTAGGATGCCTTTTCGTTCAACGTCATTTCAGTCATGTTCGATTCCTCCCGTCCAAATTACGCGCGGGACAGATACTCACCGGTTCTGGTGTCGATCTTCAGGACCTCGCCCTCGTTGATGAAGAGCGGAACCTTAATCACGGCACCCGTCTCCAGCGTTGCGGGCTTCAGGGTATTGGTGGCGGTGTTGCCTGCGAAGCCGGGGTCGGTCTGGGTAACTGCCAGCTCCACGAACGTGGGAGGCTCTACGGCAAACACGTTGCCCTTATAGGAAAGGATCTTGCAGAGCATTTCTTCCTTTACGAACTGGAAGCTGTCGGGCAGCTTATCGCTGTTGAGGGGAACCATATCGAAGGACTCCATGTCCATGAAGTAATACAGATCTCCGTCGTTGTAGGAATACTGCATTTCCTTTCTCTCAATATACGCGTTTTCAAATTTGTCGGTGGGGCTGAAGGTTCTCTCAATCACGGAACCCGTAATGACGTTCTTGATCTTGGTGCGAACGAACGCCGCTCCCTTACCGGGCTTTACGTGCTGGAACTCGATAACCTGATACACGTTGCCGTCCATATCGAACGTAATGCCATTCTTAAAATCGCCTGCTACTACCATTTTTATTTTCCTCCAAAATAAATTGTCGTGCATATCGCCGTATGCATAGTTTTACACTTTATTTTACCAAATTTTCATGGGAATTGCAAGAGCTTTTCGCAAATTTTTTTATTTCTCCCCTTATTTTTTGCAAAAATCCCCTTTCTCGGTCACGGGCTTCTCTCCTTTCTCCCCCTCCCTCTGTCCAAAACGTCAAAAAAACGAAAATATATAATCTTATTTTGTATGAACCTCCATAAAATCGAAAATTCCGTTGACAAGCCTCGAAAAAAAGTTTATAATTAAATTGTTGGATTATTTTTAAAGAATCGGGAGAATTTGTAGTATGATCAGAAGCATGACTGCCTTTGGCAGAGCCAGAGAAACGATCGGCGGCAAGGATATCACCGTGGAGATCAAATCGGTGAACAACCGCTTCTTCGACTGCTCGGTAAAGCTGCCCCGCGCCTTTTCCTTTTTGGAGGAGCGGATCAAGCCTTACCTGCAGGCATCCTCGGTATCCCGAGGAAAGGTAGACGTATTCGTTACCATTGACGTGATCGATTCCCCCGACGTGGAGATCGCCCTCGACGAGGGCTACGCCGAGGCGTATATCAAGTCCCTTCGCGCGCTCCGCGACCGCTTCGGTCTTACCGACGATATCAGCGTCATGACCGTGGCGCAGAACAAGGACCTCTTTCTCGTGAAGAAATCCGAGGAGGATGCCGACAAGGATTGGGCGGACCTTCGCGTGGTATTGGATGCCGCTCTTGCCCGTTTCCTCAGCGCCAGAGAGCGGGAGGGTGAAAATATCCGCCGCGATCTTTCGGAGAAGCTCGACGGGATCCGCGACCGCGTGAGCAGGATCGAGAAGCTTTCCGAGACGGATGCCGACACCTATCGGCAGAGGCTGGAGGAAAAGCTTCGGGAGATGCTCTCCGACAACCGTATCGTTTTTGACGAAAACCGCATCCTTACCGAGTGCGCCATCTTCGCCGACCGCGTTGCCATTGACGAGGAGCTGGTTCGCCTATGCTCCCATTTCGACGGCTTTTCGGATATTCTCGCCTCCTCCGAGCCGGTAGGAAGACGGCTGGACTTCCTCGTGCAGGAGATCAACCGAGAAACCAACACCATCGGCTCCAAGTGTCAAAATTCCGACATTGCCCGTCTGGTGGTGGATATCAAGTGCGAGATCGAAAAGATCCGCGAGCAGATTCAGAACATTGAGTAAAGGAGAAGCGACATGAAATTCATCAATATCGGCTTCGGAAACATGGTCGCCTCCGACCGTATCATCACCATCGTCTCCCCCGACTCGGCTCCCGTCAAGCGTCTGATTCAGGATGCCAAGGACACGGGACGGGTCATTGACGTTTCCTGCGGCAGACGGACCCGCTCGGTCATCATCACCGACAGCGAGCACGTGATTCTGTCCGCCATCCAATCCGAGACCATCGCCAACCGCCTTGATTCGGGCGAGGGAGCGTCGGACGAGGACGTGGAAGAAGCGGAATAAGGAGGAGCCCGTCTATTATGGAAAAAGGATTACTGATCGTCATTTCAGGTCCCGCGGGAAGCGGCAAGGGCACGGTAAACGCCCACCTTCTCAAAACGGGAGATTTCGTTTACTCGGTTTCCGCTACCACCCGCGCGCCGCGCCCGGGAGAGGTGGACGGTGTGAACTACCACTTCATTACCCGCGAGGAGTTTCTTTCCCGCATTGACGCGGGCAGGATGCTGGAATACACCGAATACTGCGGAAACTTCTACGGCACGCCCCTCAAGGAGGCCGAGGAGGTGCTGGCTTCGGGAAAGCATCTGATCTTGGAGATCGAGGTGGAGGGCGCCGCCAACGTCAAGCGGCTGTATCCCGAGGCGGTGCTGATTCTTCTGCTTCCCCCCTCCTTTGCCGTTCAGGAGCAACGGCTTCGCGGCAGGGGAACCGAAACCGAGGAGAAGATCCAAAACCGTTTGGAAAGAACCCGTGAGGAGATCGCCATTGCCGATTTTTACGACTACGTGGTGCTGAACCAAGACGGAAGAGATACCGATGCCGCCGAGGATATCCGAGCCATCGTCCGCGCCGAGGCACACGCCCTGCGCCGTGACCGCGCGCCCCTCGATCATTATTTTGATTCGTAACGCGGCGCATAGTCTCCCGCCATGCGGGATATCATAAACAAGAATAAAATTTTTATATCATTGTCAGAAAAAGGAGAAATTTATGCTGTACCCTACCATTCAAGAGCTTACGAAGGACGAATTTAACCGTTACGAGCTGGCGCTTGCCACCGCCAAGTGCGCCCGTCTGATTACCGACGAGTACGTCAGACAGCGTGATGCCGCCGAAAAGGCAGCCACGGGCAACAAGGAGGTTGACCGCAATCTGATCAACATGATCAACAAGGAATACCGCGATGAAAAGGCGGTCAAGTACGCCATCACCCGTATTCACGCGGGAGATTACGTCATCGTTCACAAGCCCGAGGAGGAGGACGACGTAAAGGCGCCCGCCGAGGATGCGGCAGAGGACGGGGCAGCCGAGGATGCGGCAGTGACTCTCGCCGGGGCAGACACCGAGGAAAACTGATGGAGCATAGGGCGGCGGGAGCAATCCCCCGCCCTACACCGCCCCCGTCGCCATACTTCGCAATCCATTCTCAGGAGGACAGGTTATGCCCGAATACGCGGGGATCCATCTTTTGGATAACCCTTATTTTCTCGACAACGCCTTCGATTACTTCATTCCCCCCGAGCTTTCCGGCAAAATCGCCGTGGGCGATTTCGTCATGGTTCCCTTCGGGAACGCCAACCGAAAGCGCATGGGGCTTGTGGTATCCCTGAAGGACGAACCCGATAACAAGGAGATCGGCTGCAAGCCGATCCTTTCGGTGTGCGATCGCGGCGTGTCGCTGAACGAGGAAATGTCCTCCCTTTGTTTTTTCATGAAGGAGCAGACTCTTTGTACCGTAGGCGATGCCGTTCGCGCCATGGTCCCCTCGTCTGCCCTTTCTTATCTGGAGGAGATCTACCGTACCACGGAGACGGTCCCCTCTCCCGAGCGGCTTCGCGAGCTTGACGAGGCGGCGCTTCTTGTCTGGGAGCTGATCCGAAGACACGAAGGTGTCCGCTTTGATTTATTAAAGAGCCGATTTGGCGAGCAGACCGACTCCGCCATCAAAAAGCTTCTGTCCCTCGGGCTGATCGCGCGGGACTTCGAGCTTCGGAAAAGCGGAGAAAAGATCGAGCGGATCGTTTCTCTTGCCGTGGATCTCGCCCGCGCCGACGCGATTTGGAAGGGAGCGGATCGGGAGCTGAAGCTTCGCTCCGCCGCCCATCTGGTGGTTCTTCGCTATCTGCTGGAGTCCTCCGAAGCTGAGCATCGGGAAAGCGAGCTTTGCGAGAAGTGCGGTGTCAATTCCTCCCAGCTTGCCGCCATGGAGAGAAAGGGCTTGATCCGCCGCGAACGGCGAACCGTGGACCGCAGTCTTTTGCGGGACGAGATTCCCTCTCCCCCGCCGATTACGCTGAACGAGGAGCAGAACGCCGCCTACGAGGAGCTTGTCGCTCTTTCCGATACCGAGGAGCCGCGCGCAGCGCTTCTCTTCGGAGTCACGGGAAGCGGAAAGACCTCGGTCATGCTCAAGACCATCGAGCACGTGCTTTCCAAGAATAGGAGCGTCATCGTGCTTCTTCCCGAGATCGCACTGACCCCCCAGACCCTTGATATCTTTTGCTCCCGCTTCGGCAAGCGGGTTGCCGTCATTCACTCGGGGCTGTCGGCAGGCGAGCGGCTGGACACCTACGCCCGCATCCGATCGGGAGGCGCCGACGTGGTCATCGGCACTCGCTCCGCCGTCTTCGCTCCCTTAGACAATCTCGGCATGATCGTCATGGACGAGGAACAGGAGCATACCTATAAATCCGAAATGAACCCCAAATACCACACAAGGGATATCGCCCGCTTTCGCTGCGCCTATCACAAGGCGTTGATGCTTCTGGCATCCGCCACCCCCTCCTTTGAAAGCTATCATAAGGCGACCACGGGAGTCTATACCCTGATCAAGCTGAAAAACCGATACGGGGGAGCGACGCTTCCCAAGGTCACCGTTGCCGATATGCGCGAGAGGGGCGGCATGAGCATGGTATCCCCCTTAGGGTCCCTGCTCTGCGAGAGGCTGCTGGCAAACCAACGGCAGGGAAATCAGTCGATCCTCTTTCTCAACCGTCGGGGCTATAACAATTTCGTCAGCTGCCGAAGCTGCGGAGAGGCGATCCTTTGCCCCCACTGCAGCGTATCCATGACCTATCATACGAGGAAGGACGGGGAGGAGGGAGAGCTTCGCTGTCATTGGTGCGGCACTCGCTCGCCCCTGCCGAAGACCTGTCCCTCCTGCCAAAGCGTACACCTTTCCCGTATCGGCTTCGGTACCCAACGGGTAGAGGAGGATCTTTCCTTCCTGCTTCCCGACGCAAGGGTCCTTCGCATGGACACCGACACCACCGCCTCCCGCTATTCCTACGAGGAAATGCTGGGTACCTTCCGCCGTCACGAGGCAGACGTGCTTCTCGGCACGCAGATGGTCACCAAGGGACACGATTTTCCCGCCGTGACCTTAGTGGGTGTCCTTTTGGCGGATTCCTCTCTCTATCTTGACGACTACCGAGCCGCCGAGCGGACCTTCTCTATGCTGACGCAGGTCATCGGACGGGCGGGCAGGGGCGAGAGGGCGGGAGAGGCGATCATTCAGACCGCCAATCCGAATCACGAGTGCATCCGTCTTGCCTGCAAGCAGGATTATGAGGCGTTTTTTGAAGCCGAGATCCGCCTGCGGAGGGCGCTGACCTTCCCTCCCTTCTGTGACATTGCCTCCCTCATGCTCACCTCCCGCAACGAGACTGAGCTGGCGAAGGCATCCGCCATTTTGTCCGACATGATCCAACGCGCCAAGAGCGGACCCTATTCCGACCTGCCCTTGGTGGTCTTCGGTCCCTTTGAGGCATCGGTCTATAAGGTGGAAAACAAATACCGTATGCGTATGATCGTCAAGTGCAAGCTCACCAAGCGTACCCGCGCCATGTTCTCGGAGATCCTTTGCGAATTTTCCCGAGCGTCGGTTCGGGGACTTACCCTTTCCATTGACTTCAACCCCGCGAATCTTTGAGGGATTCCGATTTTCAATCCAAAACATACAAGGAGCAGCTTATGGCAAAACTGAAAATACTTAAGGTAGGCGACCCGACGCTCAGAAAGGTCAGCCGTCCCATCGATAGCGTTACCCCCAGAGTTCTGACTCTGCTCGACGACATGATCGAAACCATGCGCGCCGCCGACGGCGTGGGGCTTGCCGCCCCTCAGGTGGGCGTGCTTCGTCGAATCGTGGTCATCGAAACCCCCGACGAGGGACTTTTTGAGCTGATCAACCCCAAGATCATCGCCTTTTCGGGCGAGCAGGAGGGAGAGGAGGGCTGTCTCTCGGTGCCGGGCAGATGGGGTGTCACCCGCCGTCCCATGCACGTGACGGTCCGCGCCATGAACCGCAAGGGAGAGATCGTGGACTACACGGGCTCGGGACTCCTTGCCAAGGCGTTCTGCCACGAGCTCGACCATCTGGACGGCAAACTCTATCTCGACTGCGCCATTCGCATGGAAAACGAATAAGGAGCGCGTCTTATGAGGATTCTATTTATGGGTACGCCCGATTTCGCCGTCTTTTCCTTAAAGGCGCTGATCGAGGCGGGACACGAGATCGTGGGCGTTCTTTCCCAGCCCGACAAGCCCAAGGGACGGGGCTATACC
>JAZOQX010000096.1:0-4685 GCA_045656325.1 Eubacteriales bacterium | reverse complement strand
CTTCGGTCAAGGGGTTGTCGTGCGTACATGGCGATCTCCTTTGGGTTATTCATGGGGGTGCAGGAGCTTTAAAAGCTCGGACATTCCCGAAAATCGGAGCAGCGTGTCAATGGTGTCTCTTCGGTGGGGATTGACGTAGGGCTTGAGGGCGCAGAGCAGACGGGTTCGGTCGTTGTCGGGGGGCTTCGGACCTCCGTTTTGAAGCCCCGAAAGCAGGGGGAGAAGGGAAAGGGCGGAGCTGAGATCGGGCTGAGACTGAGGAGTGGCAGATACCGTCTCAGACTCCGATTGGGGGATAGGGTCAGCCGCTTTCGGTTCCTTGGAGGGGGGCGGTGCCTTCCCCAGCGCCGAGGCGACCGCGGAGATCAGCTCGGGATTTGCCATGATTTTTTCGATGGCATCCGCCAAGGCAGGAGCAGACTCCTTCTCCGATCGTTCAAAGCTGTCCATGGCTTATCCTCTCCTTTTTCGATTTGCCTCGTATTGCTCCGCGATGCGCGCAAGGTCCTGATCGCTGGCGGTGGAAAGGGCTCTGCGGATGCTTTCAATGCTGGAGGGGTCTATGTTGAACTCCCGAGGATCAATGCCGCTGGATTTGGCAAGATGCTGAATCACGGTCTTCAGCTGTCGGTCGTTCATGGAGAGAAGCTGATCCAAGGCTTTACGGTCAATTTGCATATTCGGTTCCTCCCGATCAATGTTTTTCAGGGAAAGGGGCTCTTACTCAAATTGTATGCAAAGATTTTCAAAAGGTACCTTCAATTCTCGGTTGACGAGGGAGTTTTTTTATGCTATAATTACTATGTATGCGAACATACGCGAAAATATCCGCCTTGGTGCATAAGGAGAGATTCATGAAGCATTGTTTTATTTTAAATCCGTTTGCGGGAAAAGGACAGACCGTGTCCGAGATCAAAGCAGAGATCGAACGCGTTTGCGCGGAACGGGGCGTGGATTTTGAAATTTATATGACCGAGGGGATCGGTGCCGCTACCGAATACGTAAAGCGGACGCTGGAGACGGGCGAGGAGGAATACCGCTTTTATGCCTGCGGCGGAGACGGAACTCTGTCGGAGGTGGTAACGGGCGTGATGGGCTCGGAGAACAGAGCCCGCGCGGCGGTGGGTCTGATTCCGTCTGGTACGGGAAACGACTTTGCCAGAAACTTCACCGAGCCCGAGAAATTCTTCGATATCGCGGCTCAGCTCGATTCCGAGGAGCTTGCCATTGACGTGATGCGCTGCAACGACCGCTTTGCCATCAATATGGTCAATACGGGCTTTGACTGCGAGGTGGTTGTAAAAACCGCCGAGCTGAAAAGAAAATCGTGGGTCCCGCTGAAAATGGCGTATATCGCGGGGCTTGTGGCAACCCTGATCAAAAAGCCGGGTGTCGCCGTAAAGTCCATTCGGCGTGAGGAGGAGTCGGCAGAGGACAAGCAGTACCTTCTCGTGACCTGCGGAAAGGGCTCCTACTACGGCGGAGGCTTTCATTCGAACCCCAAGGCAAACCTGACCGACGGCAAGCTGGATTCCCTGGTGGTAGATAATATGTCCCGTACCAAATTTGTCACCATGGTCGGAAGCTATAAAAAGGGAACGCACCTTTCCAAGCCTCGCTTTGAAAAGGTTTTGATTCATAAAAAGGTAGACGGAATCGATATCGTGTTCGATCACGGAGCCAACGTCAGCGTGGACGGCGAGGTCATTCGCTACGACGAGCTTCACGTGTCCTTGATCCCCGCAGGGCTTCGGTTCCTGATTCCCGCGGGATCGGCTTGCCGCAAGGAGGTCGTGAGACGCAAGGAGACGGCGGCGGTATGAAGCTGCTGGTCCTATCGGACGTACACGGAAGACCCGATCGGGCGCGGGAGGCGATCCTTCGCCATAAGGATGCCGATGGGGTGCTGTTTCTCGGCGACGGTCTTCGGGACGTGGAGCAGCTTTCCTTTGCGGAGCCAAATTTGATGCCGATCTCGGTTCGGGGAAACTGCGACCTGTTTTCGGCATCCGACGCTCCCGTGGAGCGAATGCTTGCCTTTGGGGAGCTTCGTATTTTGATGCTCCACGGATATACCCCCTACGACGTCAAATACGGTGCCGATGCCGCCATTGCCTATGCGGCAAGACGGGGCGCGGACGTGCTTCTGTTTGGACATACCCACCGAAGAGAGGAGCGATATCTTCCCGCGGGAAGCGATCTTGGGGGCGGTATTCTTCTGGAACGGCGTATGTGGGTCATGAATCCGGGGAGCCTTGGAAGACCCGCGGACGGAGTGCCGTCCTACGGTCTTTTGATGATTGAAAAGGATCGGGCGCTTTTGTCACACGGAAGGCTTTGAGCGCATAGACTGATACAATGAAAAAAGAGGCGGTCTAAAGCAACCGCCTCTTCTAAGGGCTTTTTATACGGGCTGTTCCACGTCTGCCGTGTCTAAGTCCGACGCGTTGACCGCCGCCGCGGCAGCCTCGCACTCGGCGTGGTAGGCGGCAATGACCTCGGACTCCACCATGTTGCGGAACTGCGCGTTGATGGGATGTACGATGTCACGGTAGGTCTCGTCGGGATTCTTGCGGCTGGGCATGACGATGAAATACTTGTCGCGGGCATTGATGACCTTGATGTCGTGTACTGCCAGCTGACCGTCAAAGGTCACCGAAACCACCGCCTTCATGGGGCCGTCGTCAAAAAGCTTTCTGACTTTGATGTCTGTGATTTGCATATTTTTTACCTCCGTAGGTTCCTTTTGGAATCAAATTTTCTGATACTATTATACAGTAGTTATTTGACGGTTATACAATAGTTTTGCGTTTTTTCTGTGAACAACCGAGTTTTTTTCGGGTAAACTCTGCAAAAAGGAGAGAATTATGGCAATCGAAAACACCCATTACGGCGCCGCGCGGATTGAGGAACTTCTCGCCACCGCCAAAAGCGTGTATTTTATCGGCATCGGCGGGATCAATATGTCGTCTTTGGCGCATCTGACCCATCGCCGTGGCTTTCGTGTGGGCGGCTCGGACCGTATGCGAACCGATCTGACCGAGCGGCTGGAGCGTGAGGGGATCTCGGTCTTTTACGAGCATAGAGCGGAGCAGCTTCTCGGATACGACGCGGTGGTCTATACCGTTGCCATTTCAAGGGATAACCCCGAATACCGATACGCGCAGGAGCAGGGGATCCCCTGTATTTCCCGCTCCGATTATATGGGATACCTGATGATGTCGTTCCCCCGCCGCGTGGGCGTGTCGGGAATGCACGGAAAAAGCTCTACCACCTCCATGTGCGCCCATACGCTTTTGCGGGCGCAAAAAAGCCCCACGGTCCTTTCGGGAGCGGAGCTTGACGAAATGGGAGGCGCGTATTGCCTCGGAGAAGGCGGAGATTTCGTCTTTGAGGCGTGCGAGTATATGGATTCCTTCTTGGATTTTAATCCCACCGTTGCCGTGATCCTCAATGAGGAAATGGATCACGTGGATTATTTTAAAAGCATGGAGCAGATCCGCGCTTCCTTCGGACGCTTTGCCGCCAAAACGGGAGCCAACGGCTGCGCCGTGGTCAACGGTGACGACGAAAACGTGCTTCTGTCCTTGGAGGGATATGAAGGGGAGGAGATCACCTTCGGTATAGAAAACCGCGCGGTGGATTTCCTTGCTACGGCACTGTCCGAGGAGAGAGGACGCTATTCCTTCGATATTCTGAAGCGGGGACGCTTTTTCTGCCACGTAACGCTTGCGGTGACGGGACGGCACCACGTGTATAATGCTCTGGCGTGCGCCGCCGCCTGCGACTGTTGCGGTCTGACCCCTCGGCAGATCGCCGACGGACTGTCCGATTTTCAGGGGGCGTCTCGCCGTATGGAGAAAAAGGGACGGCTTGAGAGCGGCGCGCTGGTCTACGACGATTACGGACATCATCCCACCGAGATCAAAGCGACCCTTGGGGGAGCAAGAGGCTTGGCGGAGGGACGGCTTCTCTGCGTCTATCAGCCCCATACCTATTCGAGAACTCAAGCGCTCTTAGAGGAATTTGCTCGCGCCTTTGACGGGGCGGATCGCGTCCTTCTCATGGATATCTACGCCGCCAGAGAGCAAAACGAGTGGGGCATAAGCTCCGAGATCCTTGCTCGGCGTATTGGGGAACGGGCGATCTATGGCGGTTCCCCCGAAGAAACGGCGCGGCTTCTTTCCCGCGAGGCGAGAGAGGGCGACGCGGTGGTGATTATGGGAGCGGGAGATATTTATAAAATATACGAGTATTTGGAGATAAAGGAAGAAAAAGAATGAGCGCATATGAGGGCTACGATGCCATTGCCGAGGTGTACGACCGTCTCAATAGCGAGCTGGACTACGAGGCGTGGGCAGATTTTTTTGAAACGCTTTTCGACAAATTTTTAGAAAAAAGGCCCGAGCTTGTTTTGGACCTTGCCTGCGGAACGGGGCGTATGACCCGCGCGCTTGCGAAACGGGGCTACGATATGATCGGCGTGGACGGCAGTGCGGAGATGCTATCCGAGGCATATGAACGCGCCATCAATACCCCCGGCATTCTGTTTTTGCAACAGGATATGCGAGATTTTGAGCTATACGGCACCGTGGGCGCCGTGGTCAGCACGCTGGATTGCATCAATTATCTAACCGAGGACGGCGATCTTGACCGCTGCCTTGCGCTGGTACATAACTATCTGG
>JAZOQX010000095.1:0-5483 GCA_045656325.1 Eubacteriales bacterium | reverse complement strand
GATATTCTGGAAGCCTATATTATGGAAGAGATCGAACGATAAACGAAAACCGAGCCAATCGCCTTCAAGGAAGCGATTGGCTCGGCTTTTTTGAGGTTTTACAGTTGGATCTTTTCGGCGATCCGTTCGGCGATGCGTTGCATACCGAGATCGCTGGGATGATGGGAGACACCCGAATGCTCGAAAAGCCCTAGCGCCTTGTTTTCATCCGCGTCTCCGAGATCGCCCAGAGAAACGAGGGTATATCCCCGATCCTTGACGACTCGATGAATCACGTCGTCGATCTTGTCCTTTGCCCAGAAAAGATCGGTGACGATGATCTGCGTCGAAGGGTTGGACGCAAAAAAACGGATCATTTCATCAAAATGGGGATAGAGATCAATGGAATCCAAGTAATCCCTAACGCCCCAAATATTTTCTCCTACTCGGATGATCACGATATCGGCATTAAAATCACGGGCTGCCTGCCAACGGGAAAGGATTGAGGTGTCCCAATACTGCCGCTCCCAATCGGCAACGTTCAGTACGCAGAAATCCACCTTTTCAAAGGATTCCTCCAGAAGACGAAGGGTCACGTGAACGTAGTCCTTTTCCAAAGCGCTTGCCGCCATTCCCCAGTCTCCGTGCCAGCCAATGTCAGCCTTCGGCGCGTGACGGGTAATGGAATTGCCAACGAAGAGAACCCGATGGGATCCCTCACGCTTTACGGCGTAAAGCTGATTTTCCTTCGCGATCTGGTTGGCTGAGTCAACCGTGTTTTTTTCAATGCCCAAGGTGTTCACTCCTTTTTTGTGATTGGTTCCATTATACCATGGGCGCATGAAAAAGTAAAGGGAATTTTAGAAAATCGGGGGTTAATCCTTCGTTTTCTTGGGAATCAGTACCACGATCAGAACGATGATGGCGGCGACAACCGCTAGCGCGATAAGAACGGCGATCCAACCCATGCCGCCTCCCTCGTCCTCCATGGGAGCGGTGTCGCTCTCGGACTCGGATGCCATGGATTCGGTGTCGGTCGCCTCGTCGCTTTCATTGCCGATGAATCCGTCGCTGTCGCTTACTTTTCCGTCGTCTCCGCTCATGAGATCACTTGCCGCGTCGCTGAGGGCATCCCCCACGTCGCTGACAGCGTCTCTGGCGCCTTTTGCCAGATCACCCGCCACGGAATTTTTAGCGGCGGCGGGAAGAATCAGCGTGGCGGATAGGCAGAGAAGTAGGGCAAGGATGAGGACGCGGATCGAGAATCGGCGTCCGTTTCGTTTTCTTTGATACATATGCGTTTCCTTTCTTGTAAGAAATCTCTGCCCTTAGTTTTTGTTTCGAGAATTTTTTTATGAAAGGAAAAATACGGAAGGGCTGCCTTTTTTGAAGGCAGCCCTTTTAAAATACAAATTTAAATATGTTGCTTGATCTGCTCGTAGATTCCCTTGAACTGATGGGTAAAGCCCTCGTCGTTGGGATGGAGGTACGCGTCGGAAAAATATTTGGGATCCTTGGGAACGCAATCGTAGCCGTAGATTACGGTCACGTTGGGCAGAGAAGCGGCGACCCCCTCGATAAACTCCTTGACGTGGAAGAAATCTCCTACGGAGGTGGTACGGGCAGTGTGATCGGCGCGCCAGATCGGCGTGATCGCAAAAATTTTCGCTCTTGGATGCTTTTTCGAAAGAGTCTCGTAAAAGCCGCGGCAGTTTCGCTCAAAATCCTCAAGAGGAGAGCCTGACCAGTCGTTGGTTCCGTAAGCGACCGTAATGATGTCGGGGTCGATCAGAGGAGTGAGGTCTGCGAGAGCGGGGCGGAAGCGTTCGCCGCCGATTCCCTTATCAAATGCTTCGGCATCCAGCGCATCCGTCAGGAGAGACGCATAGGATAAAGAAGGGTGGAGGGTATCGTATCCTTGGGTGATGGAATCACCGTAGATCAGCATACGGCAGGATTTTTTGGTGGGAACGAGAGAAGCGCCGTCGTCAAGGATCACACGGGTCAGCGTGGTGGTTGCGGACCAAGGCAGATAAAGCTTGACCTCCTTATCTCCCTCTCCGAGATCCCATTCTGCCGAGACGGTGGTCTCGGCGGTATCCGCGCCAACCTGTCCGTGGAAGATGCCGTTTACGTAAAGATCGAAGTGGCAGAAGGGACGGGAGGAGCCGGGGGTTGTTTTTGCGGCAAAGGAAAAGCGGCGGCTGTCGGTGGTAAATTCCAAGCGAATGCCCGCGGAGGAGAAGGATTTTTTGTAATAATCCTCAGAAAAATTCTTGTAATATTCGGATTCCTCCTCGGTGAAGCGAAGGGGACGGATTCCCGCCTCACAGCACTCAAAGCGAGCGGCACCGAAGGTGATCGAGCGAATTTGGTCGTTTGATAATTTCATGATCTATCTCCTTTGTTTTTTACTCTTTGTTTTGGGAGCGCTTTTACTACGCCTTGGTCAGATAGGCGACGCGGTCGTTTCCTCCGTAGTCTTTAAAGATCTCGGCGCGGAAGCCCGCCTCGCGGGCAATGGCAGATACTGCCTTCGCTTGATCCCAGCCGATCTCCAAAAGCATGAAGCCCCTTTGGGTAAGATACGCGCCGTAGGAACCAATGATCGCGCGGTAAAAATCCAAGCCGTCGTCTCCGCCGTCCAGCGCCGCCTCGGGCTCGTAGGAAAGCTCCTCGGCAAGCAGCCCCACTCTTTTCGATTCGATATAGGGGGGATTGGAGAGAATACAGTCAAAAACTCCCACCGAATCCATAAAGGAGGGGGAAAGCACGTCGCGGCAGAGGAATCCGATCCGATCGCCCACGCCGTTTTGCTCGGCGTTTTCACCCGCGACCTGTAGGGTATCCTCAAAAAGATCCACGGCAACGGCTCGGCAGTCGGGACGGGCAGATAGGGTGGAAATGGCAACGCATCCGCTTCCCGTGCATAGATCGATGAAGCGTCCGTTCTTGGGGATCAGCCGCACGGCAAGCTCCACTAACTTTTCGGTGTCCTGTCTGGGAATCAGCGTGCTTTCGGTGACACGGTAGGTTTCACGGCAAAAATCCCAGTAGCCGAGAATATACTGAAGAGGGTAGTGAGTACATCTCTTTTCAAGGGCAGCGCGCAGCTCCTCCGAGTCGAAATCCTCGTTTCGTCTGGATAAAAGCTCGGCTTGATTCAAATGGCAAAAATGGCATAACAGCATGGTCGCCTCGGCGCGGTCGTTTTCAATGCCCGCCTCCCGAAGCATGGCAGAGATCTGATTGTAGGTCATACTTGCCTCCCTCGTAAAACATGGGTCTATTATACCATCTTTTTTGGGATTTGAAAAGAGGAATTTTAAAATTCGTCGGCTTCTTTTTCGTGTATTTGAATTTTTTATTAATTTTCAAAAAAACCTTGCAATTTGCAAAAAATATGGTATACTATTCTTAAAGATATGTGAAAATCTTATAACAATTTTATAAACGGAGGGTATGATTATGAGACTTTTCAGAAAGAAGAAGACCAACTACGCAAAGATCATCGTGATCAGCTTGGCAGCCGTTGCCGTAGCAAGCGCGATCGCTTTCGTGATCTATAAGCTGGTAAAGAAGTACAGCGAGGATCTGGTTTACGACTGCGACGATCTGCTGGACGAGTGCGACGAGTGCGATCTCCTCGATGATGGCGAGGATGACTTTGACGAGGTCGTAGAGGCTGAATAAAAAAGCCGAAAGAGGCGTCGCGGAAGCGGCGTCTCTTTTTCAATTTGAGAATTGAAGGTAAGAAGAAACATGAAACTGTTAGATACCATTGCCGCCGTCAGTACGCCCCGCGGAAAGGGCGGCGTTGCCATGATCCGCATATCGGGTGCCGAGGCGGTTGCCGTCGGCGGGCGGATGTTCCGTCCCGCCAATCGGAAAGACCTGTCCGAGATCGCCCACGGGCAATGCGTGTACGGTGAGATCGTGATGCCAGACGGCTCGTCCGTGGACGACGGAATGGCGGTGTGTTTCCGCGCGCCGCGCTCCTTTACGGGAGAGGACACGGTAGAGATCACCTGCCACGGGGGCGTTTTGGTCACAAGCAAGGTGCTGAGCGCCGCCCTGATGGCGGGCGCAAGAGCGGCAGAGGCGGGAGAATTTACCCGTCGCGCCTATCTTTCGGGTAAATTGAAGCTGACCGAGGCGGAATCGCTGGGGAATCTCTTAGAGGCGGGAACCGAGGGGCAGCTTGCGCTGGCGCGAAGCGGTATGAAGGGGCATTTGTCCCGCCGTACCGAGGAGATCTACGAAAAACTCCGTACGGTCATGGCGTCTATTTTTGCCGCTATTGATTTTCCCGATGAGGACCTGACCGAAATGAGCAGAGAGCAGATGATTGCCTCGGCAGAGACGAGCCTCGGGGAGATCCGAGGATTGATGCGGACCTATTCCACGGGACGGGCGGTCAGCGAGGGAATCCCCACGGTGATCTGCGGACGGACCAACGCGGGTAAAAGCTCGGTGTATAATCGGATTCTCGGCTACGATGCCGCGATCGTGACCGACGTGGAGGGAACGACCCGAGACGTGCTTCGGGAATCTGCCTCCCTCGGCAAGACCCTTTTGCGTCTGTGCGATACGGCGGGGCTTCGGGATACCGAGGATCTTGTGGAAAGTATGGGAATCGAGCGTACCCGAGAGGAGATGCGCCGCGCGGGATTGATCCTCGCGGTGTTTGACGTGTCGGAGGAGCCGAGAGAGGAGGACGCGGCACTGGCGCGGGAGATCAAGGAGCTTGGCATTCCCGCCATCGCTCTTTGGAATAAGACCGATCGCGGATCCCGTGGAGCGACGCAGTCTCTTGAGGCTTGCTTTGAGCATAGCCTTTCGGTGTCCGCGAAGGACGGAGACGGCTTTGAGAAGCTGGGCGAGATGATCGACGCGCTCTTCGTGGACGGCAGTCTGGATATCGGAGAGGACGCGGTGGTGACGGGTGCCAGACAGTATGCCGCCCTGTCGGCGGCAAAGGAAGCTCTTTCCGACGCGCTTTCCGACCTTCAAGCCAATCTTCCCTTGGACCTCTGCTGCGTGGGCATTGAGGATGCCCTCCTTTCCCTCGGGCAGGTGGATGGACGGGAGCTTGGCGAGGAGATCGTTGCCGAGATCTTCTCCCGATTCTGCGTGGGGAAATAAGGGGTGTGGGCCCCAAAGAAAAAGACAGAGAACGAAACGTTCTCTGTCTTTTTCTATTTAACGGCCGATTTCGGTCTTTTCCATAAAATCCTTGTAAAGGGTATCCTGCAATCGTTTGAGAAGGGCGGAATTCTTTCCGCCTACGGGTTTTCCGTCCAGCTCCCGTATGGGACGGCAGAGCGTACCCGAGGAGGTCACGAGGATCTCGTCGGCGGTCGTCAGATCCTCTAAGGTAAAGGGCTTTTCCTCTACGGGGATCCCCAACGCCTTCGCGAAATGAAGCAGGTGAGCGCGGGCAACGCCGGGCAGGATCATGCGGTCGGCGGGAGCGGTCTGAATTACTCCGTCCGAACGGAGAA
>JAZOQX010000094.1:0-3997 GCA_045656325.1 Eubacteriales bacterium | reverse complement strand
GGCGGCGGAAACACCGCGCTTCAGGAGGCGATCATGCTCAGTGAGTATTGCACCCACGTAACCATCATTCAGAACCTCTCCGCTATGACGGGCGAGGGACGCTTGGTTGCCGCACTGGAAAAGAAGAGCAACGTGACCATGATCTACGACACGGTCGTCACCGAGCTTCAAGGCGAGGAGGAGCTGAGCGGATTGACCCTTCGCAACACGAAGACGGAGGAGATCTCCTCTCTTGCCGTCAGCGGACTCTTCGTTGCCATCGGACAGGTCCCCAAGAACGAATGCTTCACCAACGTGACCGCCCTCAACGAATACGGCTACATTGACGCGGACGAGCGTTGTCTCACCGATACCGCGGGCATTTTCGTGGCAGGAGACTGCCGAACCAAGCAGGTTCGTCAGATCACCACCGCTACGGGAGACGGTGCCGTCGCCGCCCTCGCCGCTTGTCGGTACGTGGACGGATTGAAGCTGTAATTTCATGAATAGGGAGAAACTTATGAATCCCCATACGATTTGTCTGTTTCCCTCCCCTAACGAAGAAAATGCCACTCCCTCTGTTGTTTCCGCTCTTGCTGAATTAAAACAGGTCGGGGGTGGTATTCTTCGTTTCGAAAAGGGAGACTATCACTTTTACGAGGACGGAACCGAGCGCATCTTCTACGCCGTCAGCAACAATAGCGCGGGGGAAAAGAAAATTGTGTTTTCCCTGCGGGACATGGACGGCATTACCGTGGACGGAAACGGCTCCCGTTTCATCATTCACGGAAGAATCTTTCCCTTTGCCGTCGATCGCTGCCAAAACGTAACGATTAAAAATATCTATTTTGACCGAGACGTCTCTCCCCATATTTCTCTTCGCGTACGCAACGTCACAAAAGAAGGATTTGGCTTGGAGATTGACCGAAAGAAAGTTTCCTTTTACGTAGAAGACGGTTCTCTGTCCTTTATCAGACCTTGGGGAGAGGTATCAGGAAAGACCTCTGTCCTTTCTCTCCACTCTGCGGATCGGATCCGTGTTCGCTATCTTCTTACGGGAGACTGCTCCGCCCGATACGATCACCTGCCAACCGCCTTTATGTGGGCGGATGCCACGGAAACCGAATGGGGCGTAAATCTGACCTGCCGCTCGGTAGACGGGGCACAGCCCTGCCTTTATGAGGAGGGGGAGCATCTGTCTCTTTTCCTTGACGGAGGAAGAGAAAACGATCTTCTGTTTTTTACGGAATGTGAAAGCGTCCGCATCGAAAACGTCACCGTCCGTCAAGCAATGGGAATGGGCATCATCGCTCAGCTTTGCCGTAATATCACGGTCAAGGGGCTTCGTACCGAATACGACGAATCGGTAGGAGGCGTTACCTTTACAGCTGACGCTATGCACTTTGTCAACTGTGACGGAGATTTGGAAATTTCGGACTGTCACGTTACCCATTCCGAGGACGATATTCTCAATGTCCACGGTATCTATACCCTTTTGGATTCCGCCGACAAGGATTCCCTTTCGGTAAAGCTGATGCACCACGAGCAAAGAGGCTTCTGCCCCTATCGCCACGGCGACCTCCTGCGCTTGATTGATCAATCGGATATGGGGATCGTTGGCAAATTCCGCGTAGATTCCTATGCCATAGAGGGCAAGGAGAAGGATCGTATCCGTCTGATGGGAGCTTGGGAACATGGTGACTTTCCCTCCCTCGCGGGAAAAATCATTCTTGTGGAAAACCCAAGCCGAATGCCCAATCTCCACCTGCATCACAATACCTTTTTCCATTTTCCGCACCTTCGGATCTCGGGAGGTGGAAATATTCTTGTAGAGCATAATCATCTGGAACAATGCAAATCCGCCGCGCTCTTGATGGATTTGGCGGTCTATTGGTACGAATCGGGACGGATCCGCAATCTTGTGTTCCAAAAAAATAAACTGGTGGACTGCAATGCCTTAGGAGTCCCCAATGGATTTATCCAAATCGGTGTATCGGGATTCGAAAATCAGGACGCGCCCAAGATCCATGAGCGCATCGAAATCTCCGACAACGAATTTATCGGTGTAAAAAACCGTGCCATCACAGCAGGGGGCGTCAAGGAATTGATCCTTCGAGATAACAAAAGCGATTCCGAAAACGGTCTTTCTATCTGTATAGACGGAAAGGATCTGCCGTAAAAAAAAGCCATCGATCCTAAGGGATCGATGGCTTTTTCATTCTTATTCTCTCTCAATCAGCTTTTCCACCTGTCCGTTGTTTAGAATCAGGGGCATTTCGGGAGAATTGTGGAAGCGCTGGGTCACGTTGGAAAGAATCAGCTTTTCGATTCTCACGTTTTCGTCGATCTGAATCGTATGCGCCTCGGTCACGGTATCCTCGTCACGGTGAAGATTGGTGATCGATACGTTTCCGCATGTCACTCCCTTGGCAAACCAAATGATGGGATAATACTTCACACACCTGTCGTGACAGCCCACTCGGTTGAATTTATCAAGACCGTCGATAAACTTCTGGTCCACAGGCGGATCCTGAGGCGGCTTCGTGCAGTACACGCCGTTGATATCGATATTGTCCATCCAAACGGGCGCGCCGCGAACGATGTCATGGTGGGTAAAGGAAATTCCATAGCAACGGTAGGTGCCGTATACGTTGGTGATCTTTATATTTCTCATACGGCTTCCGCAGGAAAGAAGACGAACGGCGGTATAGCCGTTGTCGGCATAAAGACCGTCCACCTCCACGTTCTCGATATTTCCCTGACTGACCGTTCTTCCCGTTCCGTCGTCGTAATAGTCGTCGCAGTTGAGAGCTACCAGATCGTCGTTGGTAGCGCCCTTGATATTGCGGATCATGCCGTTTCTTGCCCATCCCTGCACGTGAACGCCGTCCATGCTGCGATCGCACATATTGTAATCAAAGGTAATATTCTCCACCGTAAACCGATCGGCGCGCATGATTTGAATGGCATAGCGGCAGGGATCCTTGAAGGTCACGTCGCGAACACGCAGATCCTCCACGTTTTCAAAGCGGAAAATGACGCCGAAATAGTAGGGCTTTCCCTCGGGCTTGGTATCGGAATGCTGTCCGAGGTTGTTGCCGTCCCACGTTCCGCCCTCGACAAAAATACGGTGATTGACTCCTCCTCCCGCTTGGTAGGCGTTCTTCATCATAATACAATCGGAATTGTCAGCCAGACGGATCACCGTGTTATAGGAAAGAACCAAATGGGTATCGTCGTGGATCACAAGGGTTTCATCAATGGTATATACACCATCGGGAACAAGAATTTCGCCCCCCTTGTCCAAAAGGGCTTGCAGCTTTTTGTAGTCTTTCGTTGCCATAATACAAAAAATCCTTTCTGAATGCGTTTCGTTTGATTTTATCAACTATATTATAACATAAATATTTTATTTGACAAGAAGTTATGGCAAAAAAATACAGGACAAGGCAAACCCTTGTCCTGTATTTTTCGGCTTTAGATCTTTTCCTTAACCTTAGAAGCCTTACCAACTCTGTCACGCAGGTAGTAGAGCTTTGCTCTTCTGACCTTACCCTGACGGATGAGGTCAACCCTCACTACGTTGGGAGAGTGGATGGGGAACGTCTTCTCGATGCCGCAGCCGTAGGAATCGCGTCTTACGGTGAAGGTCTCGGAGATTCCGCCGCCGTGCTTTGCGATCACGGTACCCTCGAACATCTGGATTCTCTCGCGGTTACCCTCCTTGATTCTGTTGTGAATACGGATGGTGTCACCGACGTTGACGACCGGGATTTCGGTCTTAAGCTGCTCGTTTGTAAAAGCCTGAAGTAAGTTCATGTTCAGTCCTCCTTAAAGATCCGGGCATTCATGCAGAGCGACGCAGCGGACTACCCTTCTATTTTTGTTTTATATGCCTCTCGGCACACAACGCATAATATTATACCATATCAAAAATGGTTTTGCAAGAGTTTTTTGAAAAAAATTTTAAATATTTTATGCTTTTTTTCTATGCTTTCCAAAAAAGGATCGAAGAATT
>JAZOQX010000093.1:0-13188 GCA_045656325.1 Eubacteriales bacterium | reverse complement strand
GTAAAGATGAAACAAAGATTTTTTACATATTGCTGAATAGTTTGTTTAATTTGTTGATATTCTGTCAAAAAAACTGAAAAAGAACGATTGACAGAGCCGTCTTTTTTTGATATAATAAAAGAAGAGCGTGCGCCCACGGTTTACGCGGCAAGGCCGTCCGTGAACGCACATTTTTTGTGGAAAGGACTGACACGAATCATGCAGATGCAGGAACGGATCCAAAAGCTCCGCGCAAAGCTGCTGTATCACGCCAAGCGCTATTACGTCGACGACGATCCCGAGATCTCGGACTACGAATACGATCGGATGTACGCCGAGCTGAAGGCGCTGGAGGAGGAGCATCCCGAGTGGTTTGATCCCGCTTCTCCCACGCAGCGCGTGGGCGGCCGTCCCTTGGACAAATTCGAAAAGGTGACGCATACCTCACGAATGGACTCTCTCGCGGACGTGTTTTCCTTTGAGGAGACCGAGGATTTTTTGCTCAGAATGGAGGGAGCGGTTGAGTCTCCCGCCTATTCGGTGGAGCCGAAGATCGACGGTCTTTCCGTATCCCTTTCTTATGAAAATGGGGTCTTCGTGCAGGGCGCGACCCGCGGAGACGGCGTGACGGGGGAGGACGTGACGGGCAATCTCAAAACCGTCTTTTCCATTCCTTTGGTTTTGCCCGAGCCATTGACGCTGACGGTACGGGGAGAGGTGTATATGCCCCGCGCGGTGTTTGAAAAGATCAACCAAAGGCGGGAGGAGGAGGGAAAAGCCCTCATGGCAAACCCCCGCAACGCGGCGGCAGGCTCTCTCAGACAGTTGGATCCCAAGGTGACTGCCGAGCGGAAGCTAGATATTTTCATCTTTAATTTTCAAAGCGGAGCGTTGTACGCGGACGGACGCGCGCCCATGACCCATACCGAGACGCTGGACCGTCTGTCGCAGCTTGGCTTTACCGTGCTTTCCATGCGGCGGGTCGCCCGCAGCGCTCGTGAGGTAATCGAGCAGATTGAAGCCATCGGCTCTGCCCGCGACGGTCTGCCTTACGACATTGACGGCGTGGTCATCAAGATCGACAGCTTAGAGCAGCGCAGACAGATCGGAGAGGGAACCAACACCCCGAGGTGGGCGGTTGCCTATAAATTTCCTCCCGAGGAGAAGGAGACGGTTCTTGAGGATATTACGTTGGCGGTGGGAAGGACGGGTGTGCTTACCCCTGCCGCCGTACTGTCTCCCGTTCGGTTGGCGGGAACCACCGTTAGCCGCGCCACGCTGCATAATATGGAATTTATCCGCCAGAGGGGGATCATGCTCGGGGACCGAGTGATCGTTCGGAAGGCGGGGGATATCATTCCCGAGGTGGTTCGCGCGATCCCAGAGAAGCGGACGGGAGAGGAGAGGGAGTTCCCTCTGCCCGAGCGATGCCCCTCCTGCGGCGAGCCTGTGTACTACAACGAGGAAGAGGAAGCGGCGATCCGCTGCACCAACAGCGCCTGTCCCGCTCAGCTTTCCCGAAGCATTGAGCATTTCGTTTCCAAGAACGCCATGAATATTGACGGTATGGGTCCTCAGATTGTGGAGCTTTTGCTTGCCAATCATCTGATCTCGGACGCGGCGGATCTTTACGCCCTTCGCGCCGAGCAGCTATCTCCGCTTGACCGTATGGGCGAGAAATCGGCGGAAAATCTGATTCATGCCGTGGAACAGTCCAAGAACGCGGGGCTTGAGCGCTTGGTGTTTGCCCTCGGCATCCGCAACGTAGGCGAGGTTGCCGCCGCGGCGCTTGCGGCGCGCTTCGGCACGCTGGAGGCACTGATGGACGCTACGGCGGAGGAGATCTGTCTCCTTGACGATTTCGGAGCGATTACCGCCGCCTCGGTGGTGGATTTCTTTGCCCACGCGCCAAACCGCCGTCTCTGCGAAAGACTGGCGGCGGCGGGGCTTCTTACCTCCTCGGTGGCAAAGCCGTCGGAGGATCGCTTGACGGGGTTGACCTTTGTTTTGACGGGTACGCTTCCCACCATGTCCCGCGACGAGGCGGGCGCGCTCATCAAATCCATGGGCGGCAAGGTCAGCGGAAGCGTATCGAAAAAGACCTCCTACGTGGTTGCGGGGGAGGCGGCGGGAAGCAAGCTTACGAAGGCAGAGAGCCTTGGCGTTCCCGTGATCTCCGAGGAGGATCTTATCCGTATGATCGAGGAGAAGGCTTGAGCCTATACCCCCGTATAATCGAGGATCCCCTCATAAATCCCTTGCGCGAAGCGCTGCGGCTCCTCCAGCATGAGGCGTGCGTCCTCGGGATTGGTGATAAAGCCAAGCTCCACGAGAACGGCGGGCATGGCGGTTTTCCGAAGCACGTAAAGCCCCGTGCGGATCTGCATTCCCCGATTGCGAAGTCCCGTTGTCTGACTGAGTTCTCTGAGAATATCCTCCCCGAGGGAAAAGGCGGCGGATGGACGGGAATAGGCAAAGGCCTCCACGCCCGTAGCCGAGGGGTTAGAGGAGGCGTTGGTGTGCAGGCTGATGAAATAGTCGGCACCCCACGAGTTGGCGTCGTTTACTCTGAGTCGGAGGCTCTCGGCATTGGACGAGCCGAGGACGATATCCTCGGTAGGGCGGGAGAGACGGACCTCAAAGTTGCCGTTTGCCCGCAAAAGATTGGCTAAGCGTATGCCGATCTCATAGACGAGATCCTGCTCTCTCAGACCGTTTCCCTCCGCACCCGCGTTGGGATTATAGGGATTATGTCCCTGATCGATATAAATTTTAATTGCCATAAGCGGTTCCTTTCCATAGTTTTCTCGCGGTTCAGTATATGCGGGGAGGAGAGGAGGCGTGAGGATTGGAGAAGATGATGACCGAACGTGAAGAAAAAAATAAAATAAGGGGTGGGACGCTGTACTTGGTGGCTACTCCCATCGGGAACCTGTCCGATCTCTCGGAGCGGGCGCTGAAAACTCTTTCCGAGGTGGATTTTGTTGCGGCGGAGGATACGAGAAATTCCATGCGTCTGCTGACCCATTTTGGCATCTCCAAGCCTATGGTTTCCTACCATGAGCATAACCGCAGAGAGCGGGGCGCGGAAATTGCCGAACGGCTTCTTCGGGGAGAATCCTGCGCTCTTGTGACCGATGCAGGCACCCCTGCCATCTCCGATCCCGGAGAGGATCTGGTGGCGCTTTGCGTGGAGAGGGGAATCCCCGTGACCTCGCTTCCCGGAGCTTGCGCCATGATCGTGGCGCTGACCCTTTCGGGACTGCCCACCGCTCGCTTTTGCTTTGAGGGCTTTTTGCCCGTTTCCAAAAAGGAAAGAAGGGAACGGCTCGACGCTCTTGCGGGGGAGACGAGAACCTTTCTGCTCCACGAAGCCCCTCACAAGCTGCGCGCTACCTTGGCGGACCTTGCGAGGACGTTGGGCGGTGAGAGACGGATCGCTCTTTGCCGTGAGCTGACCAAGCTCAACGAGGAGGTGCTTCGCATGACCCTTTCCGAGGCGACGGCATATTATGTGGAAAAGGAGCCGCGCGGCGAATACGTGTTGGTGATAGAGGGTGGAGGTCCGCAACGGACGGCAACGGAGGGCGTGTGCGACATGACCCCTGCGGAGGCGGTCGCCCACTATCAGGCGGAGGGCATGAGCCGAAACGAAGCCATCAAGGCGGCGGCAAAGGCGCTGGGCGTTTCCCGCAACGAGCTTTACGGACGGCTGATTGGGCAATAATTATCACAGGTGAACAAAAGAACCTCCAAAGGCGCGGAAACATTCTACGTTTTTACAGAGAAAAATTGTTGATTTTTTGCGAAAAATATGATATCATATTGATAAACGTTTTATTTTATATGGAAAAAGGAGATTGACCATGGAAAAGATGAAGGTTGGCGTGGTTGGCGCTACGGGTATGGTAGGGCAGAGATTTCTGACCCTTCTTGAGAATCACCCCTATTTTGAGGTGGCGGCTCTGGCGGCTTCGGCTCGCTCTGCGGGAAAGACCTATGAGGAGGCTGTGGGCGCTCGTTGGAAGATGAAGACCCCCATGCCCGAGAAATATAAGAAGATGCCCGTGCTGGACGCGGCAAAAATTGACGAGATGGGAAAGCTTTGCCAATTCGTGTTCTGCGCGGTGGATATGAAGAAGGACGAGATCAAGGCTCTGGAGGAGGCGTATGCCAAGGCAGAGATCCCCGTGGTCTCCAACAACTCCGCAAACCGTTGGACTCCCGACGTTCCCATGGTGATCCCCGAGATCAATGACGAGCATCTGGCAGTCATCGAGGCGCAGAGAAAGCGTCTTGGTACCAAGCGCGGATTTATTGCCGTTAAGCCCAACTGCTCCATTCAGTCCTACGTTCCCGCGCTGACGCCCTTGCGTAAGTACGGAATCAAGGAGGTGGTGGCTACCACCTATCAGGCAATTTCGGGCGCGGGCAAGACCTTCCGTGAATGGCCCGAAATGATCGATAACGTGATCCCCTTTATCGGCGGCGAGGAGGAGAAGAGCGAGCAGGAGCCTCTGCGCGTTTGGGGTAAGGTAGAAAACGGCGAGATCGTCAAGGCGGACGCTCCCGTGATTACGACCCAGTGTATCCGCGTACCCGTGACCGACGGTCATACTGCCGCTGTGTTTGTAAAATTTGAGCAGAAGCCCTCCAAGGAGGAGATTCTGAAGGCGTGGGCAGAGTTCAAGGGCAAGCCTCAGGAGCTGGGACTTCCCAACGCGCCCGAGCAGTTTATTACTTACTTTGAGGAGGAGAACCGTCCTCAGGCGGCATTGGACCGTGACATTTACGGCGGAATGGGCGTGACCGTGGGCAGACTCCGTGAGGATAAGATTTACGATTACAAGTTCGTAGGACTTTCTCACAACACTCTCCGCGGTGCCGCAGGCGGCGCTGTGCTGATTGCGGAGCTTCTGTACAGAGAGGGTTATTTTAACTAAAAGTTAGTTGAGAATAGGTGTTTGACGCTTTTTGAAAAAAACTTGGCAAAAACCTTTATACAATACAAACGGTTGTCTTATCACACACCTTTCTGTATCAGGTGTACCGTGTACTCTAAAGGGTAGAAATCCGTGGACGGCTGCTGCGCTGCCACGGATTTCTTTTTATATGATCCTCCGCCGTAAATAAGAAATTTTTGAAAAACTATTGACAAGCGAGGAAAGTCTTTATATAATATAGGTAAATTTGAGGGAGTAGCGGCGCGCGAATCTCGCGCGTAGCAAGTCAACAGCATGATCCTCGGATCTGGCTTGCTTTAAAGAACCAGACTCAATATATGGCAGAGCCATATATTGAGTCTTTTTTGTAAATAATAAAAGAGACATAAATTGAAAGGAGACTTTTATGGAAATTCTTTATGAGGGTGTTCTCGATCTGTTTTCGGACGGAGGCTGGCAGAGAGTGGTGATGTGGCTCATTGGCGGACTCCTGATCTTTCTTGCGATCAAGAAGGACATGGAGCCAACGCTTCTGTTGCCCATGGGCTTGGGCGCGATCATCGTCAACATTCCCGCCGTGTACGACGGCGCTTTATCGACGCTATTTGACGCGGGCATCAAGAACGAGCTGTTTCCCTTGATCCTTTTTATCGGAATCGGAGCCATGATTGATTTCGGACCGATCCTTTCCAATCCGAAGCTGATGATCTTCGGCGCGGCGGCGCAGTTTGGAATCTTCTTTACCTTTAGCCTGGCATCGATTTTCTTTACGCTTCCCGAGGCGGCATCCATCGGTATCATCGGTGCGGCAGACGGCCCCACGGCAATCGTGGTTGCCCAAAAGCTTCTCGGCGATGCGTCTACCATTACGGGAGCCATTATGGTGGCGGCATATTCCTATATGGCGCTGGTGCCTGTCATTCAGCCTCCCATTATCAAGCTGATGACCACCAAAAAGGAGCGTCTGATTCGGATGCCCTACAAGCCCAAGAGCGTGTCCAAGACCACGAGAATTATGTTTCCCATCGTAATTACCGTGATCGCGGGCTTGGTTGCGCCCGAATCCATCGACCTGCTGGGCTTCCTGATGTTCGGCAACCTGATCCGTGAGTGCGGCGTACTCAATTCGCTTTCTGAGACGGCGCAAAAGGTTCTTGCCAATCTGATTACCATCTTCCTTGGTATTACGGTTGCTACCCAGATGACGGCGGCAAAGTTCCTTCAGCCCGCAACGCTTCTCATCCTCGGGCTTGGTCTTTTTGCCTTTATTTTCGATACGGTGGGCGGTATTTTGGTTGCCAAGGTCATCAATCTTTTCTCCAAGAAGAACAAGATTAATCCCATGATCGGCGCGGCGGGAATCTCCGCATTCCCCATGTCGGGTCGTGTGGTTCACAAGATGGGTCTGAAGGAGGATCCCCAGAATTTCCTTCTGATGCATTCCATCGGCGTGAACGTGTCGGGACAGATCGCCTCGGTGATCGCGGGCGGACTGATTTTGAGCTTTATGCTTTAATAAGGAGGGATCGTAACAATGGATTTGTTTTCGAATATAGATATGAGCCGTTTCTTTGCGTCCCTGCAATATATGTGGCAGGGAATGCTGTGCATTTTCGTGGTGATCGGTGTGATCATTCTGTCGGTCTACGTCCTCAACGGTATTTTTGGTAAGATCGAGGAAAAGAAAAAGCAAAAGAATCAAGAATAAATACGGTATCCGACGACTGAAAAAGGACAGAGAGGGCAGGTGCAATCTCTGTCCTCTTTTTTGACAAGGATTGACACCTTCCGAAGAAAGCAAAAATCGGCTTTTTCCGTAGGGGACGTTTTTGAAAATAATCGTGGACATCAAGTGAAAAATGGTGAAAACATTCTATATTTTGGTGTTTTTGCCATAGTTTTTTCCTTTTTCTTATGCTATAATGAAAATGGAATACCAAAGGAATCTTTTTTTCGGGAGGAACATATCATGAAGGTGTATTTCAATCAAGCGATCGGCGCCGTGAAGCCGATGCACGCGGTCAACAACGGACCTGTCGTGCCGTTCAAAAATGCCGACCTGACTGTCATTCGGGAGCTTCATCCCTTCAGAAGTAATCTGAATGAATATAAGAATGCGGGAATCCCCTACGCAAGAACCCACGACGCTTCCTTTTATCATCGTTGGGGGCAGGAGCACGTGATCGACGTCTATTACATTTTCCCGAATTTTGACGCCGACCCCGAGGATCCCAACAACTACGATTTCACCTGTACCGATGCCTACGTTCGCGGCTGCGCCATGGCGGGGACCGAGGTCTTTTACCGACTTGGACACCGAATCGAGCACGAGATCAAAAAATACGGAATCCACCCCCCGAAGGATCCCCAAAAATGGGCAATCATCTGCGAGCATATCGTTCGCCATTATACCGAGGGCTGGGCAAACGGCTTCCACTATAAGATGCCCTATTGGGAGATTTGGTGCGAGCCCGATCTCCATTGGGGTAATCCCAAATCGGTCAGTCCCACATGGAGCGGAACCAAAGAGCAGTTTTACGAGCTGTACCACGTGACCGCCACTCTTCTGAAGGAGCGTTATCCTCACCTGAAGTTCGGAGGTCCCGGGCTTTCGGATAATCTGGAATGGGCAGAGCTTTTCCTTGCTCAGCTCAAGGCCCCCTTGGATTTCTTCTCCTGGCATTGCTATTACAGCACCACGGATGAGTTCGTTCAGAGAGGGCGTGCCATTCGCGAGCTTTTGGACCGTTACGGCTTTGCCGATACGGAAAGCATCATGGACGAGTGGAACTACATACGGAGCTGGGAGATGGACGATACGGTATACAGGCTTAGTCAGCTGGGAAGGGTGAAGTCGGCGGCATTTGAGGTTGCTACCATGTGTACGGGTCAGGCGAGCCCCATTGATATGCTGATGTATTACGATGCCCGTCCCAACGAATATTGGAACGGATTGTTTGACGTTCAAGTGATCGGTCGGGTGCTGAAGGGCTATTATCCTTTCCCCATGTTCAATACCCTTTACCGTCTCGGAACCTGCGTAAAGACCGAATGTGCCGAGGAGGGCGGATATATCTGCGCGGCAAGAAATGAGGACGAGGCGGCGGTTCTTTTGACGCATTTCAACGACGATGACAGCACCGAGTGCAAAACCTTTTCGGTGGATCTTTCGGGCTTTGCGGGAGAGAACGGCGCGGAGGTAGAATATTATCTGTTGGACGAGACTCACGACTGTGAGCTTGTGGGACGAAATACCTATTACGGAGACCGTCTGATTTCGGACTTGATCCTGCCGAATTTTACTTCCTATTTGCTTAAAATCAAAAAAAAATAAAAAAAGAGGTTGTTTTATGAATTCCATCTGTTTTGGCTGGAGTGAGATTTCTCTTGTTCCCGAAGGAAAAAAGGTCAATCTTGCGGGTCAGTTTTACGAAAGAATTACCGATCAGGTGCGCGATCCCTTGACGGTAACCGCCCTTGCCATAGAGTGTGGCGAGGAGAAGGCAATCCTTTGCTCTGCCGATTTGATCTCGGTCAGTCACGTGCTTTTGAGTGCGGTGCGCGAGCGGATGAAGGGAAGGACGGATTTTCCCTTGGAGCGCTTGATGGTCAGTACCATTCATACGCACACGGCTCCCGACTATTCGCCCCGTTCTGACGAGCTGCTTGGCAATACCGTTTCCATTCTTCAATCTATGATTCCCGACCTCTCCTACGAGGAGGTTGTTTCTGACGAGGACGGAACCGTATTCCGAGGAGGGGATGCCTTTGATTTCTTTGCCGACCGCATTGCAGAGGCGGCGCTTTCCGCATGGGAAAACCGAAAAGAGGGCGGTCGCTTTGCCTCGGGATTCGGCAGAGCCGCCGTGGGAATGTGCCGCCGTACCTGCTACGACGACGGAAGCGCCCTTATGTGGGGGGATTCCAACTCCGCGAACTTTACCGAGCTGGAGGGCGGAAACGACAGCGGCATTGAACTGATGTTTATTGCGGATGAGCATGAGCGCTTGACGGGTGTGATCGCCAATTTGGCGTGTCCCGCTCAAGTGCTTCAGCAAAGAAATTCTATGTCCGCCGACTTTTGGGGGGATGTGAAAAAGCAGCTTCGCGAGCGGCTCGGAGACGATATTTTCCTTCTGCCGCTTTGTTCGGCGGCAGGGGATCAATGTCCCATTGATCTGATTCGTTGGGTCGAGCCGGAAACTCCCATTTTGGATCCCAATATCGTTCGTGCCAATCCTACGGAACGGATCGCCGACCCGTCCATGTTCGATGAATCGGGGTGTGCGCGTGTGGCACGGAGAATCACTACCGAGATCCTTTGGGCATACGAGGAGCGGACCCCCTATGCCGAGAAAGCCCCCTTTGATCACAGGGTCATCCATATGGATATGCCGTTGCGCCGTGTGACGTTGGAGGAAAGGAATGCCTCCTTGCGGGAGATTGAAAAATTTGCCTCGGAGCGCAAGGGCAAATCCTTTAATTTTGCGGATAATGCAAAAATGTACATTTATGCGGGGAACATTGACCGTTATGAGCAGCAGCAACATATCGATCTTACTCCCATTGAGGTGCATATTCTTCGTTTGGGAGATATCGTCATTGCAACGAATCCCTACGAGCTGTTTTTGGATTGGGGCAATCAGATCAAGGCAAGAAGCCGAGCCAAGCAGACCATGATCGTTCAGCTTTGCTGCGGTGCGTCGGGATACCTTCCCACAGAAAAGGCGGAGCGGGGAGGACACTATTCGGCTTACGTTTCCAGCGGATTGCAGGGACACGAGGGCGGCGAGCTTCTCGTCCGAAAAACGGTGCAGACGATCAACGAGATGCTGGGGAAGTAAAGAAAACAGGATAGATTGCTTCATTAAGAAAAGGACCACTGATTCAATTCGGTGGTCTTTTTCTGTTCTCAAAAAATTTTTAAAAAATTTTAAAAAACCTATTGACAAAGGAAAAAGAGTATGATAAAATATAGTCACAACAAAGAATGATTCTCGATAAGGACGGAGTATTATGAAGCAACAACGAAATACCCTGCAAAAGAGAATTGTTTCCGACGTCTTTTGCAGCATGAACAATCACCCCTCGGCGGGAATGGTCTTTGAGGCGGTGCAGGAGAAATTTCCCAGTATCAGCCGAGCGACGGTGTACCGACTGTTGGCGGAGGCCGCCGAAGAAGGGAAGATCCAGCGTCTCAAGCTGACCGATGCCAACGACCGCTTTGATATTACCCTTGGGAAGCATTATCACGTGGTCTGTCGGTGCTGCGGCGCGGTTGCCGACGTAAAGGCGACCGATCGGGATACCGAGATGACCGCGGAAGCAATCGGATGCGAGGGATTCCAAATTGAAGGCTGCCACATTGAGTTTGTGGGAGTTTGTGAAAAATGTCAATCTAAGAATTGAAAATAAATTATAATTTAAAAGGAGATTTTATTATGGCAAAGTTTGTATGTTCTGTATGCGGTTACGTTCACGAGGGAGACGCTGCTCCCGAAAGATGCCCCCAGTGCAAGGTTCCTGCGGAGAAGTTCAATAAGATGGAAGAGAATAAGCTGTCTTGGGCAGCTGAGCACGTAGTCGGCGTTGCCGAGGGCGCTCCCGAGGATATCCTCATGGATCTGCGCGCAAACTTCGCGGGCGAATGCACCGAGGTTGGTATGTATCTGGCAATGGCAAGAGTCGCCCACCGCGAGGGCTACCCCGAGATCGGTCTTTATTGGGAAAAGGCAGCCTACGAGGAGGCAGAGCACGCCGCAAAGTTCGCGGAGCTTCTGGGTGAGGTGGTAACGGCTTCCACCAAGAAGAATCTGGAAATGAGAGTTGCCGCCGAAAACGGCGCAACCGAGGGCAAGTTTGATCTGGCGAAGAGAGCGAAGGCGCTGAATCTCGATGCGATCCACGACACCGTTCACGAGATGGCTCGTGACGAAGCTCGCCACGGCAAGGCGTTTGAGGGCCTGCTGGCAAGATACTTCGGCTAATAAACAAGGACATCATCATAGGAGGAGAGAACAATGCAAGAGAATTACATGGTGTGCAACTGCAAGCAGGTAAGCTACGCGGATATTGCCAACGCGTTGGACACACATAAGGATTTTAATTCGGTGCTGGATGCCTTCGAGGACGTCCAGAATGTGACCCACTGCTCCACGGGATGCGGCGGCTGCCACCAGAAGGTCTTGGATCTGATCTCCGAGATTATGATGAGTAAGTAATAACCCCCAAAAGAATCGGGTAATCTAAAGAAAAACAGGAGGAGAAACCGATGAAATACGTATGCCCCTGCGGCTATGAATACGATCCCGCCAAGGGCGATCCCGACAACGGAATCGCTCCCGGCACGAAGTGGGAGGATATTCCCGCCGATTTCGCTTGCCCCGTCTGCGGTCTGGATAAGGACGCATTCGAGGTCGAGGAGTAATTAAAAAATTCAAGAGGGTAAGCTTCGGCTTACCCTCTTTTCTTATATTTTGTGGACGTTTATTGGAATCTCGGCTCATTTTCTCCCCTTATAAGCCTCAATATTGGAAGCCTGAAAATTGGAAGCTTTTTAACAAGATTATTATATCAAAAATCCCCGCTCTTGCGAACGGGGATAGGGAAGTGTTTACGGAAACGTCGCGATTTTGATTGATGGATTGGCTTCACCGACGCAGATATTATGTATAAAAATGATAGCCAATGGGGCGTCTTATTTTTGCAATGGAAGGAACAAACGCGTTCGTTTATAAAAATTCCTTTTGATACTGGTATGGCGTGATGCCGAATTTTTTTCGGAATCGCATGATAAAGTAAGAACAATCGGAAAAGCCGCTATTCAGGCAGGCGCTTTGCACCGACTGTCCCGTACCCAGCAGATTTTTCGCTTCGGAAAATCGCTTTGCCTCGATATAATCAGATGGTGTGGTCTGGAAATATTGACGAAACCGTCGGCAGATCGTGCTTTTGGAAAGATAAAAGGTTTTGCAAATGTGCGAAACGTTACAGGTCGGCTCGGTATAGTGCTGTGAAATATACTCAATGATCTCCGAAAAGCCCGATGGAAGGCTCTGCGCCTCGATGGTATCGTATCGGTCGGCGCAAAGAATCTCAAGAATCTCAAAAAAACTCTTGACCGCAACAAACGGACGAAGCGCTTCTTCGCTTCGACTTTTATAAAATGCGAAGCACGCCTCGATGATTCGTTCCTTTTCCTCGTCGGGGAGTACGAGCAGCTTGTTTTTCGCAAACTGTGCTCGCAAGGGATCCGTCGCAAAGGGAAGCGCGCGAATCCATATACAAAAATGCTCGTGTACGCAATCACTGTGATACAGACAGCGGTGGATTTCGTTGGGCGCCGTCACGATAATATCTCCTCGGTGGATCGGGTATACATGATCCTCCACAAGGAAGGAAACGTCTCCGTTCAGATTCAGATAAATCTCAAAAAAATCGTGAATATGATCCCCATCGCGTGTGATGTCGTTCACTCCCGTGAGGCGCTTGTCATAGTTAATTTCGGTATAAATCTGCTCTGAATGTTCTATCAGAGGCAAAAGCGTCGGCAGGTAAATCATTTTTTCTCCTACAAGTGATACAAAAGTTATATTTATTGATAATATGTTTATAGTATTATCACTTTCGTCGTGCTATAATTGTATTATAACATATCTTTATTAAAATGTAAATACGGCAAATTATAAAATATGGAGGAAATACCGATGTTGGCTTTGGTTAAAACACAAAAAGGCGAGGGATTTTTCTCACTGGAGGAGCGTCCCGTGCCCACCTACGGAGAGGACGAGGTTTTGATTCGCGTTGCCTACGGCGGCATATGCGGAACCGATATTCACATTCTCCACGATCAATTCACTTATTATCCGCCTGTGATCGTCGGTCATGAGTTTTCCGGTGTCGTTGAGGCGGTCGGAAGCAAGGTTACGCTCTATCGAAAAGGAGACGCGGTGGTTGGTGAGCCTCACAATAAGGCTTGCGGCAAATGCTATCTCTGCCGAAACGGTCACATTCAGAACTGCATGGACAAACGCTCGATCGGCTGGGGCATCGACGGTTGCTTTACCGACTATCTGGTCATGCCCGAAAAGCTTCTCCATAAGATCCCCGACGGACTGACTCTGGAGGAGGCCGCCATGGCCGAGCCCGCCGCCATCGTAGCCCACCAGCTTCTGGAGCGGGCGCGGGTGACCCCCGGAGACAACGTCGTCGTCATGGGCATGGGGCCCATCGGACTTCTGGCCGCCCAGATGGCCAAGGTCGCGGG
>JAZOQX010000092.1:0-21899 GCA_045656325.1 Eubacteriales bacterium | reverse complement strand
AAAAAAATCCCCGTCGGCAAAGATTTGCCGACTGAATTTTTTGGGTTATTTCGTGTATTGTTCCGTGATTCCCTTGAGGACGGGGAGCTTTTGGCGAATGTCCTCGGTCAGGCGCAACTGAGCGCGGGTGCGGATCAGATTGTGGTCGGGAGAAAGGATCTTAAAATACTTATCTCCGTTTAAATAATCGGTCATAAAGCGGAGCGCCAGCTCGTAGGTGAGGATCAAAACCGATTCGGGAAGCAGGGCGATCTCCTCCTCGGTAATGGCATCTCCCACTCCCGCGAGAAAGCCCGAAACGTATTCCTCATAGAGATCCAGACGCAGAAAGACGCGGGAAAGATCGGGATCGTCCTCGGCGGTATTGTTGGCGGCAAAGCGGATGCTGTCGCCGAAATCGTAAAGCAGAGAGCCGGGCATGACGGTGTCCAGATCGATCACGCAAAGACCCTTTCCGCTGTGAGCATCCATGAGAATGTTGTTGAGCTTGGTGTCGTTGTGGGTCACTCGAACGGGAATCCGTCCCTCCCGAATACCCGAAACGATCAAGGAGGCGTAGGGCTTGAAGGAGCGAAGCCGCGCGATCTCGTCCCCTACCTCGGCGGCTCTGCCCGCCGCGTCCTCCGCCACGGCCGCCTCGAACGCCTCGTAGCGAACGGCGGTGTTGTGAAAATCGGGGATCGTCTCGTGGAGGGTATCGGCGGGATAGTCCTCCAGCTTGCGCTGAAATTCTCCAAACGCCTTTGCCGCCTCGTAGAGAATGCCCGAGCGAACGGCGGAATCGTAGGCGACGGTGTCGGTAACCAAATAGTAGACGCGCCAGATTCCCTCGTCGGAGGGCGCCTTATAGTGATAGCCTCCGTTTCTCGCCTTCAGAAGATTTAGGGTCTCCCGCATGGGGTCGCCGCCGCTTTTTCGGATCTTTTGTGCCAAAAAGGAGGTCACCCTCGATACGTTCTCCATAAGAGCGTCGGGATCCTTGAATACGTAGGTGTTGACCCGTTGCAGGATATACGGGGTGCCGTCGGCGGTAATGACCGCGTAGGTGCGGTTGATATTGCCGCTTTGCTTAGCGGTGAAGGAGACGGGCGGAGAGGGGATTTCAAAATGCAGGAAGATCTCTTGAATGTCCCTGAGTGTCATAGTCTGTCCTTTCGTTCGTGTTTTGTTGAGGGGATCAGAGCGTGCCGATCAGCCGCTCGATGGCTTGGTAGCCTTGGGGAGAGAGCTTGAGCATACGGTCTGCCTCCATGCAAAGCTCCATGGCGCGTCGAAGCTTCTTTTCGGACTTGGACGCTGCCGAGGAGAGATACAGGCGGACCTTAAATTCGGGAATCCGCTGGGATCTCAGGGTGGAAACGATCTCCGCCACGCCAAGCCCCTCCTTTTGGAGTGCCTTGACCCAGCAAAGCTCGCAAAGGGTTCGGGACACCTGAGAGAGTACGATGACGGGCTCGATCCTGCGGAAACGCATGACCTCCAAGGCGCGGAACGCCTTTTCGTAGTTTCCGTCCAAAACCGCGTTGGTAAGCGCGTAGGTATCGGCATCCAGCTCGGGGACCGAGACGGCCTCCACGTCGGCTTTTGTGATCGTTTGTCTTCCTTGGCTCAGCGCGTAATAAGCAAGCTTTTCGGTTTCGGCGGCAAGGATATGCATGGAGCTGCCGCTGTATTCGATGAGAAAATTACATACCTCGGGTGAGGCGGTGATGCCGTGATGGGCAAAATGCTTTCCCACCCAAGCGGCAAGCCGCGCGCCTACCACGGGGGAGAAGTGGACGAGGGTGAGCGATTCCCCCAATTTTGTGAGGAGCGCCGAGGGCTTTTTGGGGGTTCCCTCGTCCAACTGACCTGCGGGGATCGAAAGGATCAGCACGTTGTAGTCGTACTCCTTGAGCGCCGCCAGCGTATCCAGCAGCGCCTCGGTCTCCTCGGCGCGGAAGCGGGACAGATTCAGCCCCGTGACGGTGATCAGCTTTTTGTCCGCCATCATAGGCAGGGGCATCATAGCGTCCAAAAGAGCGTCGGGGGAATAATCCAGCGCGTCGATCTCCACGTGGTTGAAAAGAGCGAAGGTGGGATCGGAGCAAAACTCCTCCCGCGCGGCGCGGAGAGCGAACCCCTTGAGATAATCCTCGTCGCCGTAAAAAAGATAACCGCCCGAGAGCCCTTTTTTCAGTTGCTTGCGAAACACGTCCTCACGAATGATTTCCATGGCGGTCTCCTTTCCTTTTGGTTTCTGTCATTTTTATCATTATAGCACAAAAAGAAGAAAGAATCAATCAAAAATTTTCTTTTTTCTCTTGCCATTGTGTGACAAGTATGGTATACTCAAAAAAAAACGAGAAAGGCGGTTTCCCCATGAAAAAGTATATCAATCCGAAATTCCCCCACTTTCTTCACGGAGGCGATTATAACCCCGAGCAGTGGATCCATAGCCGAGAGATCTGGGATGAGGATATGCGCTTGATGAAGCTTGCCAACGTCAACGAAATGAGCATCGGTATTTTTTCTTGGGCAACGCTGGAGCCCGAGGAGGGGAAATACGATTTTTCTTTCTTGGATGAGATCATCGATAAGATCTATGAAAACGGAGGAAGGGTGGTATTGGCAACCCCCTCGGGCGCGCGTCCCCGTTGGATGGCGGAAAAATACCCCGAGGTCCTTCGGGTAGACGAAACCCTTCATCGGAAGCATTATGGGGATCGCCATAATCATTGCTATACGTCGCCCGTCTATCGGGAAAAGATTGCCGCCATCAATCGGCGCTTGGCGGAGCGCTACGGCAAGCATCCCGCCGTGGTGGCGTGGCATATATCGAACGAATACAGCGGAAAATGCTATTGCCCGCTTTGTCAGGAGGCGTTTCGGACGTTTCTTCGCAAGCGGTACGACAACGACATTGAGAAGCTGAATCACGCATGGTGGACCACGTTCTGGAGTCACGCGTATACCTCCTTCGATCAGGTCGAGATGCCCACTCCCCGATCCGAAAAATGCGTGCTTGGCTTGAATCTCGACCACAAGCGCTTTTCCTCTCATCAGACCGTGGACTTTATGAAGGCGGAGATCGCCGCGATCCGTGAATTTTGCCCCGACCTGCCCGTGACCACCAACATGATGCCCGAGCATGAGGATATCAACTACTTTGAAATGGCGAAGGAGCTGGACGTGATCTCATGGGACAGCTATCCCACGTGGCATAGCGAAACCCACGCAAGGGGCTGCGCTTGTACGGCGTTCTGGCACGACGTCTTTCGCTCCATGCGGCAAAGACCCCATATGCTGATGGAAAGCGTGCCCGGAGCGGTCAGCTGGAGAGAATATAATAAATTGAAGCGTCCCGGTATGGATCGCCTGTCCGCCTTGCAGACGATCGCTCACGGCGGAGATACCGTTCAGTATTTCCAGTTCCGAAAGGGCAGAGGCGGATATGAAAAGCTCCACGGCGCCATTGTGGATCACGAGGGGACGGAGCATACCCGCGTATTTCGCGCGGTAGCCGAGACGGGCGCTACGCTCAAGGCTATTGATGAGATCTGCGGCACCGAGGTCCGCGCCCGCGTGGCTCTGATCTACGACTGGGAAAACCGTTGGGGCTTGGAAATGTGTAAGGGCTTTGCGAAGGACAGGCGGTATAGCAGTACGGTATATCAATATCACGGGGCGCTGTGGAAGAAGGGAATTGCCGCAGACGTCGTCTCCGCGCACGGAGATTTTTCCAAGTACGATCTTCTGATCGCTCCGATGCTCTATATGACCGACGAGGATACCATTGCCAGACTGAAGGAGTTCGTGGCAAACGGCGGTACCCTGTACGCCACGTATATGCTCGGCATGGTGGACGGAACCGATCTGTGCCATTTGGGCGGATTCCCCGGAAAGGAGCTCAAGGAGGTCTTTGGCATCTGGAACGAGGAGATCGATACCCTCTATCCCTCCGATCGGGTGAAGATCACCATGGACGGAAGGACCTATGAGGGGAAGGAGTATACCGAGTTCATCCATTTGAGAGGCGCGCGGTCCTTGGCAGAGATGAAAAGTGATTTCTACGATGCCTCTCCCGCTTTGACCGTCAACGAGTATGGCAAGGGCAGAGCGTATTATCAGTCCTTCCGCGACGGAGGCGAGTTTTGGGAGGACGCTTGCGAGAGGATCCTTTCGGATCTTGGGATCCGAGCGCCCATTGACACGCCGTTGCCTGAGCTTGTGACGGTTCATGAGAGAAACGACGGGGAGACTCGCTATCTCTTCTTGGAAAATTATTCGGGCAAGGAGATTTCGGATTTCGATTTGGGAAGCGAATGGCTCGATCTCGAATCGGGTGAAACGGTTCGTTCGGTCAGCTTGAACAAATTTGACGTTCGTATTTTGAAAAAATAAGAATTTTTTTAAAAAATAAAAAAAGTTCTTGACAAATGACCCGATTTGTGGTTTAATATATGTTGTCATTGTGTAAAAGCGTATTTTTGGCTGAAAAGCAACACGCTTCCGGATCAATTCCGGACTATTCCCGTCCGGGATCGAAAACAAAAGCAAGGAGGTGCAAGTAAATGCTCAGAACCTATCAACCGAAAAAGCGTCAGAGAAAGAAAGAGCACGGCTTCAGAAAGAGAATGGCGACTGCCGACGGCAGAAACGTCCTGAAGAGAAGACGCGCAAAGGGCAGAAAAAGACTGACCTATTGATTTCAGATCTGTATGTGCAGAACATAAAAACCACCGATGACCCGGAAGGCAGGAACCGATTTGGCACTGTTGTTCGTTCATCGGGGTTTTTACTATGACGGCATACGGAAGAGTCGAAAGGCGGAAACAGTATGAAGGAAATTGCCATCAAGGAAAATCACCTGTATGGGAAGACCTACAAGAGCGGAAAGCGCTTTGTGGGCAGGACCGTGGCGGTCTACGTTCTTCGGGA
Source organism: Eubacteriales bacterium (assembly GCA_045656325.1). Classification (GTDB taxonomy): domain Bacteria; phylum Bacillota; class Clostridia; order Oscillospirales; family CAG-272; genus HGM12713. Next base: position 16,979 of record JAZOQX010000092.1, on the reverse strand, counting down.
TCTGAAGGCGAAGCAGCTGCGGGCGGCAAATCCCGAGAAGAAATTCGTCAACCGCTTAGGGATCTCGGTCTCTAAGAAGGTGGGAGGCGCCGTGGTGCGAAATCGATCCAAGAGGATCATTCGGGCGGCATACAGGGAGCTTCGGGATCGAATCGCGTGCGGAAATCTGATCGTGATCAGCGCAAGAGGCGCGATCGTGGGGAAGAAAAGCACCGACGTCTCCCGAGAGCTTGAAGCCGCGTTTGGCAAGCTGGGGCTGCTCAGCCCCGAAACGAAATAAACCATGAAGTACGTTTGCGTTTGGCTCATACGCTTATACCAAAAATTTTTGTCTCCCTTGAAACGAAATCCCTCATGTAGGTTTACACCTACGTGCTCCTGCTATGCCGTAGAGGCATTTATGAAACGTGGCTTTTTTGTGGGCTTTGGGCTGACGGTGTGGCGGATTCTCCGCTGTAACCCTTACGGAAAGGGCGGGCACGACCCCGTTCCTCCGAAGAAGATCCCGAAGTACGCAAGGGAACGGAGACAGGAAACAAGGGCTTCCTTTTTGAAAGCAAAAGAAGAGAAGCGCAATGACGAGGATCGTCCCGACTGACGGGAAACGATCAGAAAAACAAAGAGAGGATTCCTGCACGGCGTGCGGAAACAGTGAGTTGAAATGATGGATATTATCAACATCCCCATGGGTTACGTGATTCGGTTCTGTAACTGGATCATGGGTAACCAGTATATCCTTGCCTTGTTTATTTTCGCGATCATCATTGAGGTGATCCTTCTGCCCTTCGGTATCAAGCAGCAGAAGAACTCGATTAAGCAGGCAAGACTCCGTCCCAAGGAAATGGCGATTCGCAAGAAATACGCGGGACGCGAGGATGCACCGACCAAGCAAAAAATGCAGCAAGAGATTCAGGAGTTGTATCAAAAGGAAGGCTTCAACCCCATGGGCGGATGCCTGCCTATGCTGATCCAGCTTCCCATTATCTTTGCGCTTTATTACATTGTTCTTGACCCTATGACCTATGTCTGCGGCTTCTCCGACGAGACGATTCAGGCGGTCATCAGCGTTGCCAAGAGCTTTCCCGAGTATGCGGACCGCACCTTTGACGCTGCCAGAAACATTGATCTGCTCGGCGTGATTAAGGACGTGGGTCCCGAGGCATTCGAGCATATCCCCGGCTTCTCTGCGGATGTGCTTCCCAACCTGCACCTCTTCGGCGGTGCCATTAACCTTGGCGCAACCCCCAGCTTCACGAACTTTAACTGGCTCATGCTGGTTCCCGTTCTTACCTTCGTGGTTTACTTCATAAGCATGAAGCTGAACCGCAAGCTGTCCTATCAGCCCGCTACCAACGGAGGCGGATGCTCCAACGGTGTGATGGATATCGTCATGCCCCTCTTCAGCGTGTATATCACCTTTATCGTTCCCGCCGCTGTCGGCGTATACTGGATCTTCAAGAGCATTGTCGGCGTAGGCAAGCAGTGGGTTCTGAAGAAGATGATGCCCATTCCTGCCTTTACCGAGGACGACTACAAGGCTGCCGAGAAGGAAATGAACGCTCGCGTGGATAAGCCCCGCGGAGCGAAATCGGGCAAGGCGGTCCGTTCTCTGCACCACATTGACGACGAGGACTATGAGGATACGGCAGAGGCTGCTCAGAAGCACAAGGAGGCTATGGCAGAGCAGGGAACCGAGGAAGAGCCCAAGAAGGAAGGAAAGTCCGGACTTCTGAGCAACGCGCCCATGAAGAAGGATGAGCGCAAGGAAAAAAAGGAAAAGACCAAAGAGACGGAAGAGATGACCGAATCCGTTGAAAACAAAAATACTACGGATGGAGAAGAGCAGTGAAAAAGGAAGTAATCATCACCGCAAAGACCACGGAGGAAGCGCTTTCCTTGGCAGTCAAGGAGCTGGGCGCACCCTCTGTGGATGCGATTGAATATACGGTGCTGGAGGAAGCCAAGAAGGGATTCTTGGGACTGGGTGCCAGCGACGCGAAGATCTCGGCAAGCTATACCGTGGGCGGAGAGCAGAGAGCCTTGGCTTTCGTAGAGAAGCTTTTGGCGGATATGAGCATCGAAGCCGAGGTTGCCATGACCGAGGGAGAGAACGGTGAGGCAAGAATCACCATTAACGGCGAGAACGCCGCCGTACTGATCGGTCACCACGGCGAGACGCTGGATTCTCTGCAGTATCTGGCAAGCCTGGCGGCAAACAAGAGAGTGGACGGCAAGAAGGAAGACTACGTAAAGGTTTCGGTTGACGTAGAGGGCTATCGCGCAAAGCGCGAGGAAACGCTGCGCGCCTTGGCAAGAAGAATGGCGGCAAAGGTACAGAAGTACAAGAAGAGCGTCATGCTTGAGCCCATGAATCCTTACGAAAGACGGATCATTCACTCCGAAATTCAGGAGATCGAGGGTGTTTCCACCAATTCGATCGGTTCGGAAAACAACCGTAAGATCGTCATCTTTTTGGATGACGAGGAGAAATAAGGAAGAAATTTTCGGCTTCTTCAAAAAGCACTTGATTTTTTCTTCTCAATGTGTTACAATAAGAAACGGTAAAATATGTCTGCCCGTTTTGGGCGGGAAACGTGATTTTTTTCGGAGGTGAAAATACATGGAACTTGTATTGGGCATTATTATCTGCGTCATCGCAGTGATCCTGATTGCGTGCGTGCTGCTGCAGTCGGGCAAGGATAAGCGTTTGTCGGGTACGATTGCGGGCGCCGCGGAGACCTTCTTCGGCAAGAGCAAGAGTCAGGCAAGAGACAAGGTTCTCAGCCGCATCACTACGGCTTTGTCCTTTGTGTTCGTGGTTCTTGTTGTCGTACTGTATATTTACATGGCGTAATTGAAGCAAAAAAAAAAGAGCGTCCTTCATCGGACGCTCTTTTTTCTTTGCTTTTTTGACAAAACGCACAAAATCACCTATCGATTTTTCAAATTCTTTTTTCAATTTGTCATTCCAATCAAGAGGGGTATCTGTTATAATGAAAATAGAATCGCATATTTTCGGAACGAGCGGGAAATATGAAAAAAAAGAAAAAGGAGAATGACTATGCCAAAGCAGACGTCGGATTTCCGCTACAACACGGGTGCCACGAAGGTACCGTGGGCAGCGGTGGGAGAAAATTACAACGTACACGATCTGATGGAGATCATCCGCTTTCTGATGCAGGGAGAGGGAAAGGAATACGAGGATGCCTTGGAGGCGGTATGGGCGCAGGTCAAGAAGCTGGACGCGCTGTCCACCCCTCCCGGAAAGCTGTCCTTGGGCAGTCAGGTAGAGGCGGCGGAGGCGGCGTGCAACGAGTATCTGAAGACCGATTCCGCAACCTTTGTGACCAATGCCACCGCAGGCTTTGAGATCGCCTACAAGTACGCGAACCTGAAGGAGGGAGACGAGGTCATCGTTCCCGCCATTACCTTTGTGGCGACCATGGCGTATCCTCTTGCCGTGGGCTGCAAGCTGGTGTTCGCCGACGTGGATCCCCGAACGGTGAATATGGATCCCGCGGACGTGGCGAGAAAGATCTCCCCGAAGACCAAGATGATCGTTCCCGTACATATCGGCGGCTATCCCGTGGATCTGGATCCCATTCTGGAGCTTGCCAAGAAGCACGATATCGTGGTCCTTGAGGACGCGGCGCACGCGTTCGGCGCCATGTATAAGGGAAGGATGGTAGGTACCATCGGAGATTTCGGAGCCTATTCCATGCACGAGGTGAAGAATATCACCTCCTTCGGAGAGGGTGGAATCCTCTGTACCTCGATTCCCGACTACACCCCCCACATGAAGAGAGCGCGCTTCTTAGGTCTTGATTTTTCCTGCCCCATCAAGGATTGGCTCTATAACATTACGCCCATTCCCGGCAAGGAGCATCCCTTTGTTCCCGGCAACTCCTCCACCACCGAGATTCAGGGCTTGGGACTGAGATTGCAGGTGGCGCGAAACGAGGAGATCATTGCCAAGAGACGGGCGGCGGCGGAGTATCTGACTCGGAGATTTTCCGAATGCGACGCGATCATTCCCCAGCAGCTGGATACCGAGGACGTAAAGCCCACCTACCATATGTATCTTTTGCAGATCGATCCTCAGAAGGCGGGGGGAGACATTCAGACGCTCAAAAAGAAGCTGGAGGAGCGGGGCGTGACCCAGATCGCTCACTTCGGACCCCTCTACCGCTTCAAGATCGTACAGGATATGGGCTACGATTCCGACGAGATCGCCAAGACCTGCCCCAACTGCGAGGAGGTCTTCTATAAGAGATTTACCCACCTTCCGCTTTACGGACTCTCCGACGAGCAGATCGCCTACATGGCGGACGCGGTGCTTGCGTCGGTTGCCGAGATGCAGGCAGGGAAATAAACCGAGAATGTGACAGAAAAGAGAGGATATACAATTATGGCTAAAAAAGAAGATCTTGTAATGAATGGCTCGGGTGTGGAGGAGATCGGATTTCCCGGTTGGCCTCAATTTGCTCCCGAGGTGCCCGATGAGGTAGCGAAGGTGCTTCGCTCGGGCAAGGTCAACTACTGGACGGGCAAGGTCGGTATGGAATTTGAGGAAGCCTTTGCCAAGTGGGCAGGGGCTAAGGTTGCCGTTTCCTGTACCAACGGTACGGCGGCGCTGCACATTGCTCTGGCGGCGTTGGGCGTAGGACCCGGCGACGAGGTCATCGTTCCCTCCTATACCTTTATCGCCTCCTCCTTCTCGGTGGTTCAGGCGGGCGCGATTCCCGTGTTCGGCGACGTGACCGAGGATCACACGCTGGATCCCAAGTGCATTGAGGCGCTCATTACCGAGCGCACGAAGGCGATCGTGGTGGTCCATCTTTACGGTGTGGTTGCGGATATGGGACCCATTATGGAGATTGCCAAAAAGCATAATCTTTACGTCGTCGAGGACTGCGCGCAGTGTATCGGCGGTAAATACAAGGATACCATGGTTGGTCTTGTGGGTGACGTGGGATGCTACTCCTTCTGCCAGTCCAAGCACTTTACCACGGGCGGTGAGGGCGGTATGGTCATCACCAACAACGAGGATTTGGGCTGGGAGTGCCGTTCCTTCCGCGATCACGGCTACGACGTTCGTACCCGTATGAATATGCTGGCGCTGGAGGAGAAGCTTCCTTATATTCACCGCCGCGTGGGCTTCAATTACCGCATGACCGAGATGCAGTCCATGATCGGTCTTTGCGAGCTGAAGCGCTTTGACGACTGGAACCTTGCCCGCCGCTTTGAGTACGCTGCCATGTACGACGAGGCGCTGTCCGGCTTGAAGGGCATCAAGGCAATTCCCGTAAACACCGAGGAGCGTCGGAACTCCTACTGGTGGTATCCGATCCTTTTGGATCTGGACGTGGTGGACATTCCCGCCAAGGATTTCATCAAGGAGCTGATCTCGCTGGGGATCCCCTGCAGCGGAATCCTGTGGCCCGAAAGCTATTTGGAGCAGGCATATCAGGACGGCGTTGGCTTCGGTACGGCGCAGTTCCCCTTCAAATCCAAGGAATACACCGATCCAAGGTCGGCTGACTACTCTCGGGTGGTCTGCCCCGTGGCAAAGAGCCTGCGTGATCAGACCGTGTCTCTGTTCCTCCATCCCTCTTGGGAAAGATGCCATATTGAGAAGGTTATCGAGGGAATCAAGACCGTTATCGCAAGGCACACGAAATAAACCGTATGCAACGAAAAAAGGCTACGCCAAGCGTAGCCTTTTTTCAATTCCCACAAAGCCGTGTATTCGAGAATAGAGAAACCCTGCACAAGCAAGGCGGTGTCCTATCTCACGCATCACTGCTTCCAACGTCCAATCTCCCTGTCGAGACAAGTCAATCGAGGAGGAGAGTGGGAGGCCTGCAAACCGCGTTCGACTCCGTTTTCGGACTCCAATTTCTAATTGTAGGTTTTTTAAACCCGAATATCACGCACCCCGCAGGACCTACTTTCTTTGAAAAGAAAGTAGGCAAAGAAACTTCCGACGCGTTGTTTCATACGTCTCTATCGGTAGCGACAGGCGCAATGCCGTATTGCCTTGAAAAGAAAGTAGGCAAAGAAACTTCCGACGCGTTGTTTCATACGTCTCTATCGGTAGCGACAAGCGCAATGCCGTATTGCCTTGAAAAGAAAGTAGGCAAAGAAACTTCCGACGCATTGCTTTATACGTTTCTATCGGTAGCGACAAGCGCAATGCGTGTGACGAATTGCGTTCCTTGTTCTGTTATTATATGCGGGAATCAGTTATCGTAGTCGATCTCCTGAGAGAAAAGATCGTCAAAGTAGTCGGCAATATCATCCAGCTCGTCGTCATCGTCCACGGTGACGAGGATTTCCTCTCCGTTTTCCTTTGCCAGCTTGAGAATGACGTATTCCAAAATGTCGCTCTCGTCTCCCTCATCCTCCTCGGCGGGGATCATGGCGAAATACTGCTCGCCGTTCTTTTCGTACTGTCCGATGACCTCAAAGTCGATCTCGTTGCCGTCCTCGTCGGTCAGAGTAAAATAATTGTTTTCGTAGGTATTTTCATCCATGTCGGTTTATCTCCTATCTATGATTTTCGGTACTTATATTGTATCGTATTTCTCCCCGAAAGTCAACAGTTTTTTTGCGGAAGCTCCAAAAGCTCCGAAAGAATGGCGTTGCTGACGAAGAAGCCTTTATCGGTAAATGCGATGCGTCCGTTCTGCCGCTTCATATATCCCTCCTTGATCCACGCGCCAAGGGCGGGCAGGAGGCTTTCGGGGGGCGCGCCCAGCCGACGCGTCCATTCTTCTTCGTTCAAGCCCTCGCTCAGCCGCAGACCCAGCATCATCCATTCCTCGAATATTTCCCGTTCGGAAAGGGGATCGCGTTCCTCGGTAATATCCTCTCCCTTGAGAAATTTTTTCATATCGCGGGAATTTCCGAAACGAACGTCCTCAAAGCAGGAATGGGCGGCAACGCCGAAGCCGAGGTAATCCTGCCGTCTCCAATAGCGAAGATTGTGTCGGGATTCCCGTCCCGCCTTGGTAAAATTGCTGATCTCGTATTTATGATAGCCCTCTGAGGAAAGGATTTCGGTCATGGCCTGATACATTTCAAATTCCACGTCCTCGCGGGGGAGACGAAGCGTCTCTCTTTTCTTGGCGAAGGGGGTACCCTCCTCGATCTTCAGTCCGTATGCCGAAATATGCTCGGGGGAGAGCGCCGCAAGGGTGCGAAGACTTTCCCGAAAGCTCTCAAGGGTTCCGTCGGGGATTCCGTACATGAGATCGGCGCTGATATTGTCAAAGCCCGCCCCTCTCGCGTCCTCGTAGGTGGAGAGAAAATCCGAGAAGGTATGAACGCGCCCCAAGGCAGACAGCTCGCGGTCATGGACGCTTTGCAGACCGATGCTCAGGCGGTTGATCCCAAGCTCCCGCAGGGCACGGAGATAGGCGGGTGAAGCCGTGGCGGGATTGCATTCGGCAGTGATCTCTGCCGTGGGGGAAAGATCGCACAGGAAGCGGAGCAGGGTCATGATCTCCTCAAAGCAATCGATGGGGAGCAGGGTAGGGGTGCCTCCGCCGAAATAGACGGTGTCCACAAGCCAGTTCTTGGATGGGGGAAGCTCCTTTTGCATACGGCGGCACAGCTCCTCGGTATAGGCGCGCATCAGATCCTCGCCCGAGTCGGGAAAGGAGCAGAAATCGCAATAATGGCATTTTTGAATGCAAAAGGGAATATGGAGATAGATTCCTAAGCTTTTTTTCATGCGTTTCTCCCTTGTGTTTTTCTTTCTTTTATTTTACCATAGGATCGGTCGGTTTGCAAGCCAAAATATTTTCGGGGAATGCTTCGGATTCTCTTGACTTTTGGCAAATAAGTGGTACAATGAGGGGGAAGATCTCTGAAGAAAGGAAGAGGATGATGGCAAGAATCAAGAACGTGGATATGGTCAACGGAAATCTGTGGAGGGCGATCATTCGCTTTTCGGTTCCGATGATCTTTATCGGATTGATCCAAAACCTGTTCAATGCCGTAGATATGATCGTGCTGGGGCAAATGGCGGACACCTCCGCCGTGGCTTCCGTGGGAGCGACAGGCGTGATCCTTGGGCTTTTGGTCAACGTTTTCTTGGGCATCTCGTCGGGAGCCAAGGTGGTGCTTGCCCGTTTTCTGGGCTCCAATGATGAGGAGCGGGTCAGAAAGACGGTTTCCACCGCCATGATTACGGGACTTGCTCTGGGTATTTTTTCCGCCGTAATCGGGACCGTGCTGGCAAAGCCCTTTTTGATCCTCACCGATTGTCCTGCCGACTGCATGGAGGGCGCGCTTCTTTATATGCGGATCTACATAGCCTCCGCCCCCGCGATCATGCTCTACAATTTTGGAACGTCGGTCCTTACGGTATCGGGAGACTCCCAAAGACCTCTTTACTATATGATGATGGCGGGCGGGCTTAACGTGGTTCTCAATTTTATTCTTTGCCTGATTCTGCCGCAAAAGGTGGTAGCCGTTGCCATTGCGACGGTGGCATCGCGGGTACTGGGTGCCGTTCTCGTGCTTCTCCGTATGTCCCGCATGGAGGGGCTTTGTCGGTTGAGCCTCCGACGGCTCTGCTTCAGCGGCGCTTCCTTTGGAAAATTGATGTCTAACGGTCTTCCCTTGGCGTTAAATACGGCGCTGTATCCCTTGGCAAATCTGCAAATTCAGTCGGCGACCAACTCCTTTGGGTCCGCGGTGCTGGCGGGAAACTCTGCTTCGGCAAGCATTGAGGGCTTGGTGGCAACGACGAGCGGTTCTCCGTGGGGAGCTGCCGCGACGACGTTTGTGGGGCAGAATTTGGGAGCAGGAAAAAAGGATCGTGTAAAGAAGACCATCCTTTACTGTCTGGGGATCGGGCTTATCTTGGGGACGGTGCTTGGAGTCGTTGGATATTTGTTCTCAGCGCCCTTGGCATCCCTTTACGTGGGAGACGATCAGGAGGCGATCGCTGCCGCGCAGGTCCGTATGCTGTACGTGCTGCTTCCTTACGTGGTCTGTATTCTCTTCGGAATTGTCAATCACGTGATTCAGGCGTTTGGCTATGCGACGTTTACCGCCACGGTCAATATCGTGTGCGTGCTTCTGTTTCGGGTATTTTGGATGTCGGTGGTCTATCCCTTGGATCCCACTTTTGAAACGCTCTGCTTGTGCTATCCCGTTTCCTGGAGCTTGACGCTGGTAACGTGCGGAGGTTTCCTTTGCTATCTGTATTTCGGGAAGTTCAAAAAAGGAAAAATTAAAAAAATGTAAAACGAAAAAGAACGAGGATCCCGCGGGATCCTCGCTTTTTTTATTGTTTCAACGCCTCGAACACCTTGCTCCAACGCTCCTCGTGGCTCTCGTGGCACATATAAGGCTCAAAGCCGAGAGAGAGATAGAGCGAGAGGGCGGGGAGACGCTCGTCGTCGGTGGAAAGCATGGCGCTCTTGTAGCCCCGCTCCCTCAGCGCGTGGAGCGCTGCCTGACAGATGATCTTTCCCGCGCCGAGCCCTTGGGCATCCTTGTGGACGGCGATCATACGGTACCAGCCCTCACCGGGGAAGGAGGGGCTTTCCACGGCGGTGGCGGTGGCGATGATCTTGCCCTTGTAGGAGAGATACAGCACGTGCTCGGGCTTGTAATCTCCCGCCTTGATCAAAAAGCTGAAGCTGTAATGGCGGCCAAACGCGCTTTCAATGACCTCCTCCCAAATCTCCTCCATGCCGCAGTTTTCCTTGTGACACAAAAGCTCCATGCCCTCCTTCAGGACGAGGGGAGGGAGACTGGAGAGGTCTGCCTTTTTCATGATCAGCTGGGGAAGTCCGCTCATACCCATGCCTCGTTTTCTTCGCGGTCCTCGCTGAGGACCTCAAGGTGCGCGGGCGGATCTCCGCAGTCATACACGTCCATTAGCTCGCCGCCGCGCAATGCGCTTTCGTGAGCGGTAAGACCCGGGATGTTGTAGCGTGCTGCCTGCCAAGCGTTGGTGGGGGAGAGCTTGCCTGTCATATATGCCTGACAGAAATCGTCTACCATGAATTTGTGCGTGCCCGAGTGACCCGTAGGCAGTGTATCAAATTCCTTGGGGAGACGGGAGGATTTCTGAATGGGCGCCTCTCCTCCGCCCCATTTTCCGTGAACGAACTGATTGATGAAATCGGGCTCGCCCTTGTGCGCGGTCAGCTCAGCGGGGTTGAGCAGATCGCTGACGTCCTCGTATTCGCACTTGTACTTATCGGGAGCCATGGTGAGATAGCTATGGTGTACCAAGGAAAATTCATAGGATGCTTTGGTACCGTTGAAGGCGGAAATATAGGTTTCGGGGCATTGCCATGCCACGCGTCTGTTTTCGCTGATGCGGACTACCGAGTTGTCGCTCATCTTCAATAGCATAGAGGAGTTGGAGAAGGGGTTGTTCCAATTGTTCTGGCCCTCTTTGCCGAAAATGTCGGGATCCACCTTGTCCTCATAACCGAATGCCGCTACCTTCAGGGCGCGGGCTTTGGTTGCGGAGAGGACCATGGACGTGGAGTGGGTGGGATAGAAGAAGGGAGGGATGCCTGCCACCTTCTTCCACGCTTCCTTTTCGGTACGCTCGAAGATATGGTAGAGTCCCTTCATGTCGTGGTGGTACTGCGCCTCGGCGTAGACAAGGTCGCCCATTTCGCCTGATGCATACTTCTGACGGCAGAAGATGGCGGCGGGGCGGTAGATTCCCGTCTCACCCATAGAGTAGGTCAGACCCGTTTCTCCAACCAGACGGACGATCTCCTTGATCTCCTCAATGGAGGAGGCCATGGGAACGGCGCTGTACACGTGCTTGCCAGCCTTGAGGGCGGCAATCGCCATGGGACCGTGGATATGTCTCTGCGCAAAGATCGCAATGGCGTTGAGGTCGTCGGACTGCACCATCTCCTCAAAGGTGTCGAAGATCCTGTTACAGCCGAATTTTTCCATGTAGTCCTCTGCGCGATCACGGAACGTGTCGCAGAGCGCTACGTACTCGCAGGCGGGGTGCGCTTTGAAAAGGGGAATGAAATGCTTGGCGAACTGACCGCAGCCAACAAAGCCGATACGGATTTTTTGCTTCATGGGTTCCTCCTGATAAAATGAATTTGGATTCTGTCTTTATTGTAGCATGTTCCTTGTGACTTGAAAATGTAAAAGTGTTGTTGAAAAATTGTAATTTTGTTGCAAAGAGAAAATAAAACTTGACTTTTTCTGGGGAATATGGTATGGTTACATTGTAAAAATGTTGACAGGAGGGCGTATGAGCTACGATACCGATCGGTACCATTTAAAAAAACTGTCGGGGCAGAGTCTGGGTGTGACCGAGTGCGGAATACAGATCTGCCACAGAGGGCATGCCACCTCTCGCGGAACACGAAAGACCTACGCCATTCATTTTATTTTGGAGGGGAAGGGCGTTTATACGGTGAAGGGAAGAAACTACGAGCTTCAGGCGGGAGAGGGATTCCTGATCACCCCTAACGTTCCGAATCATTATCGGGCGGACGACGAGGAGCCATGGAAATACGTATACGTTTCCTTCAGCGGAGCCGATGACGATACCTTGGTGCATCATGCGGGGTTGGATGAGGAAAACGTAACCTTTTCCTTTCCCTTGGATGAGGAAATGATACGGGATCTTTATGCCATGCACGGCGCAGGTAAGAAGAATGAAGCGCTTGGCTACGACGTGACGGGATATTTTCTGCTTTGTATGAGTCGCCTTGTCCGAAGCAATCCCGAAAACGGACGGGGAGCGAATGCCGCCGACCGATACGTACGGCGGGCGATCCTTTACGTGGAGGATCACTATTCCGAGCGCATCGGAGTGGATGAGATCGCCGCCTCCGTGGGGCTGGAGCGAACCTATCTTTACCGTCTTTTCAAGGGAAGGCTGCAATGCTCTCCTCGGGAATTTTTGCAGAGCTACCGATTGGAGCGCGCCGCTGAGATGCTGCACGATTCCAATCTGCCGATCTCCGAGATCGGTCTGCGTGTCGGATTTTACGACGCATCACATTTTTATAAGGCGTTTGCCGGGAAATATTGCATGACTCCACGGCAATACCGCGAACGGGTGAAGGAGTAAAAATATGGAATATGGTTTGATGACAGTATCGGTACTGTTTGCCGCTTTGAACAGTATCATTTTGAGAGTTTTTAAAAACCGTACCGTGAAAAATTCGGGAGACAGCTTCTTTTTCAACGGCGGTATGAGTCTTATGTGGACGGTGATCATGGCTGTCTGGTTTTTTGCCTCGGGAGACCGAAGCATCAGCGGGGGGGCGTTGATCTTCGGCGCAATTTACGGCGGCATACTCTGTCTTTTCCTGTTTTTCAAAAATGAATCGATCGCATCGGGGCCTGTGTCGCTGACCTCCCTGATCGCAAACTGCGCCTTTATTGTGGCCACCTTTTTTGGCGTGGTGTACGCCTCCGAGCGGGTCAGCATCTTTCAGCTGATCGGCATGGCGGTGATCCTTCTGTCTCTGTTTTGGTGTATCAATCCCAAAAAGAGCGGGGTAAAGCTGACGGCAAAGTGGTTCTTTTGTTGCTTCGGCTCCTTCCTTGCAGGCGGTCTGATCGGTATTTTTTACAAGGTGTTCGGAAAATCCGACGTTGCATCCGAGGTCAACGGCATGATGCTGACGGCCTCTGCGGTGTCTGCTGTTTTGTTCTTCGTGGGGGGATTGATCCTGAACCGTGCCAAGGGTGAGGAGCGCCCGACGATCCGTCGGGGGGCGTGGCTCTTTATTCTCCTTTGCGGCGTGACGGGATGCGTGTATATGCGCTTGAACGTGGCCTTGTCCGCTCTGATCCCCAGCGCATTTTTCTTCCCCGTAACCAATGGCGGTATTGTGGTGGCCACAACCGTGGCGGGCGCTCTGTTCTTCAAGGAGCGGCTTAACCGCACCCAGCTGATCGGAGTTCTTGTAGGGCTTCTTGGCATTGTGGTCACGGGCTGCGGCGAGGCGCTTTGGAATTTGGTATTTCGATGAAGATTGGATAAGGATTCGTTGGGATGAGGATTTAGGTCGCTTTTTTAAAAAATGAAATAAAATCCGCGGTGGCGCAGCAGCCGTCCGCGGATTTTTTTCCTTAGAAAGAAACGATAAAATTTAATAAAATACAAGGAATAAAAAGGTGTGTATCTCTACACATATTTTGTGATAAAGTTTTTGCGGAGCTTTTTTTAAAAAGCGACCCGCATCCCCGCATCCCTGCATCCGTAAATCCAATTCTCAACTAACTTCCCTTTATCATCTCCCTCAATGCGGCAAGCGCATCGGAGAGCCCGCCGACCTGGTCGATGATGCCGTACCGCACCGCTTCGTCGCCGTCGATGATCGAGCCTACGTCGGTGGCGATCTCGTCGGGTCGCATCATCAGCTCGCGGACCTCGTCGGGCTTGGCGTTGGAGTGGTTGCAAATAAAGGAAATGATCCGTTTTTGCATTTCGTTGAAATAATGAAAGGTTTGGGGTACGCCGACCACCAGTCCGTTGATGCGGACGGGGTGGACGGTCATGGTGGCGGAGGGGACGATAAAAGAGCGCTTGGCGGAGGTCGCCAAGGGGACACCGATGGAGTGACCTCCGCCGAGGACCAGAGAAACCGTAGGCTTTTCCATAGACGCGATCATTTCCGCCAGTGCCAAGCCTGCCTCCACGTCTCCCCCCATGGTGTTGAGTACGATCAGCACGCCGTCGGTGTCGTCGTCCTCCTCCAAGGAAACGAGAAGAGGGATCAGATGCTCGTATTTGGTCGCCTTCTGCCCCTCGGGCAGAAAATAATGTCCCTCGATCTGTCCGATGATGGAGAGACAATGAATCGACTCTCTTTTGTTGCGAACGGCAATCGAGCCGTTTTTTTCAATTTGCTCGGTCAGCTCGGAGAGAGCTCCCGCTTCTTCTTCCTTTTCCGCTTCCGAGCGGCAATTTCTGTTTTGCGCCATACTTCCTCCCACAGGATATAAGATGGATATAGTATTGCCCATGCCCTTGGAAATCAATCGGATTTGTTTGATTTTTTTGATTGACAAATAAAAAACACTGTGTTATAATAAGTATTGTGGGTGAATCTGCCCGCAAGTATGATTGAACCATAAGAGAGGGAAAAAGAATGGCTAACAAATTTATCGTTGAAACTTCTGCAAGACACGTACATCTGACTGCCGAGGACGTAGAGATTCTGTTTGGCAAGGGACACGCCCTGACCAACAAGAAGGACCTCAGCCAGCCCGGACAGTTCGCTTGCGAGGAAAAGGTTACGGTCGTAGGACCCAAGGGCTCCTTGAAGGCAAGTATTCTCGGTCCCACCAGACCCGCAAGTCAGGTTGAGCTTTCGCTGACCGACGCCCGCACCATCGGTGTGGCAGGCGTGCCCGTTCGTGAGTCGGGTGATATCGCGGGAAGCGCGGGATGCAAGCTGGTAGGTCCCTGCGGCGAGGTAGAGCTGAAGGAGGGCGTCATTGCCGCCAAGCGTCATATTCACATGACCCCTGCCGATGCCGAGGCGATCGGTGTTGCCGATAAGGAGATCGTGGAGGTAAGACTGAACACCGCCCGTCCCCTGACCTTTGGCGACGTGGTCGTTCGCGTTAGCGATAAGTTTGCGCTTGCTATGCATATCGATACCGACGAGTCCAATGCCGCTTGCGCGTTTGGCGAGGTTTACGGAGAGATCGTTAAGTAAGAGGTGTCCGCTGTGAAGAAAATAAAAATCGTTTTTCAGGGCGACAGCATTACCGACGCAAGCCGTGATAAGAGAAATTATCATGATATGGGAAAGGGATATCCCAAGTACGCCTCGGAGAAGCTGGCGGCAGAGTGTCCCGAGATCGAATTTGAATTTATCAATTTCGGCATCAGCGGGAACCGCACCTGTCAGCTCTTTGACCGCCTCTGGGAGGACGGCTTGGCATTCGAGCCCGACGTGATTTCGATCCTCATCGGAATTAACGATATCTGGCACCGCTACGGCGGTCATAAGATCGCGACTACCGACGAGCAGATCGCGACGAACTACCGCGCGATCCTTGAGCGGATCCGTAAGGAGACGAACGCGAAGATCATGATGCTCTCTCCTTACATTCTGGATTGTGAGGACAAGCAGTCCATGCGCGAGGATCTGGGGAGAGTTCTTCCCATCGTCCGCGGCTTGGCAAAGGAGTTTGCCGACGTGTACGTGGATCTGGACGAGGAGTTCGCAAAGGCGTTGCCCGTACAGCCCGAGCCCATGTTCTATTCGGGCGACGGCGTGCATCCCAACGCAAACGGAGCCGAGTTCATCGGAAATCTGTATGCCGAGGCACTCAAGCCCCTTTTAAAGAGTTTATAATTTTATCAAAGGAGATAGAAAAATGAGCAAAGAATTTTCTTGCGAGTACGCTATGAGCGCAGAAGTTGCAAAGATGTGTGTCGTAGCAAAGGGTCCGAACCACGGTCCCGCTCCCATTCCCGAGGAGGGCAAATGGGTTCAGGCAAAGGAGATCACCGACATCTCCGCATATACCCACGGTGTGGGCTGGTGCGCCCCCCAGCAGGGAGCTTGTAAGCTGTCCCTGAACGTAAAGAACGGAATCATCGAGGAAGCGCTGGTTGAGACCATCGGTTGCTCGGGTATGACTCACTCCGCGGCAATGGCAGCCGAGATCCTCCCCGGTAAGACCCTCCTTGAGGCGCTCAATACCGACCTGGTTTGCGATGCCATCAACACCGCAATGAGAGAGCTGTTCCTTCAGATCGTGTACGGCCGCAGCCAGTCTGCCTTCTCCGAGGGCGGTCTTGTTATCGGCGCGGGCATGGAGGACCTTGGAAAGGGCGAGCGTTCCATGGTTGGTACCATGTACGGAACCAAGGCAAAGGGCGTTCGTTACCTCGAGATGACCGAGGGATACTGCACCAGAATGGCGCTGGATGCTGACAATCAGGTAATCGGATATGAGTTCGTATCTCTGGGCAAGATGACCGACTTCATCAAGAAGGGCATGGAGCCGAACGAAGCATATGAGAAGTCTAAGGGTACCTACGGCAGATTTGCTGATGCCGTGAAGTACATCGATCCCCGCAAGGAATAATCAAGGAGGATTACAAACATGGCACATTTTGAAGGTTATGAGAGACGCGAGGCGAAGATCCTTGCCGTCCTGAAGGAATACGGCATCTCCTCCATTGATGAGTGTAAGGAGATCTGCGATGCCAAGGGCATCGACCCCTATAAGATCGTTGAGGAAACCCAGCCCATCGCGTTTGAGAACGCAAAGTGGGCGTACACCGTTGGCGCGGCTATCGCAATCAAGAAGGGCTGCGTAAAGACTGCTGACGCTGCTGCCGCAATCGGTATCGGCCTGCAGGCATTCTGTATCAACGGCTCCGTTGCGGTGGACCGTAAGGTTGGTCTTGGACACGGAAACCTCGGCGCAATGCTTCTGTCCGAGGAGACCGAGTGCTTCTGCTTCCTGGCTGGACACGAGTCCTTCGCCGCAGCAGAGGGCGCAATCAAGATCGCTCTGAACGCAAACAAGGTACGCGTAAAGCCCCTTCGCGTGATTCTGAACGGTCTTGGCAAGGATGCCGCTATGATTATTTCCAGAATCAACGGCTTTACCTACGTACAGACCGAGTTTGATCCCTACTCCGAGGAGGTTAAGGTAATCAAGGAAACCGCTTACTCCACGGGTGACAGAGCCAAGGTTAAGTGCTACGGCTCGGACAGCGTTCCCGAGGGCGTTGCCATCATGAGACTGGAGAACGTCGGCGTATCCATCACCGGTAACTCCACCAACCCCACCAGATTCCAGCACCCCGTTGCGGGAACCTATAAGAAGTGGGCAATCGAGAACGGCAAGAGCTACTTCTCCGTAGCATCGGGCGGCGGTACGGGTCGTACCCTCCACCCCGATAACATGGCTGCAGGACCTGCTTCCTACGGTATGACCGACACGCTCGGAAGAATGCACGGCGACGCTCAGTTCGCAGG
>JAZOQX010000091.1:0-7308 GCA_045656325.1 Eubacteriales bacterium | reverse complement strand
ACGTACCATGGTATCGTACACGGCGGAGTCACCGTGAGGGTGATACCGTCCCAGCACGTTACCGACGGTCGTCGCCGACTTGCGGAAGGGCTTATCGTAGGTCAGGTGATCCTCGTACATGGCGTACATGATACGGCGCTGACCCGGCTTCATACCGTCGCGCACGTCGGGAAGCGCACGGGCGGCAATAACCGACATGGAATACTCAATGAAGGATTTCTTGACCTCCTTCTCCATTTCCACGTCCACGATTTTTTGATCTCTGAACTCTATGCTTTCTTTTTCTTTTTCCAATTTTTCTTACCTGCCTGTCGTTATTTTGCGTAGGTCGTCAATACAGAAGCCGCAATCTGCTTGGCGGCATCGATCTCTTCCTGTGAGATCGGTTCGTCAAGATCCCGAAATCCGTTGGATTCGATATCTCCGCCGATCAAGGTACCGAAAAGGATCAATCCCAAAAGATAACGTCCGAATCCGTAGGACATATGGAAGCTGTCACGGTAAATCGGAAGCCCGCCTCGCTCGGTTGCCCGTCGAATTGCCTCGCCGCAAGGGATCAGTCCCTTGGCATCGATCTCCTCTACCGCTCTGCGGTAGGATACCTCCAAGGCTCGGAACATCCCCTCGTGGGTCGTAAAGGGCGTTGTGAAAAGCTTTTGGGAGCCTTCCTCATAGCCCCACGTCTCCAGCATCCAAAGATTTGCCTTCGGACACATTTTTCTGACGTATGCCGCAAGCCCGTTTAGATAGGGCTGAAAGCTTTCGTAATTGGTCCCCGTTACACTTTGCTGCTGTACCGTGACCTCGTCCCAATCGTCCATAAGAAGCGCATCCTTCAGGGAAATGCGGATTCCCGTATTGTCCATTCCGTTTATGTCAAAAGCGTATGCACTATTCTCACTTAACATATTGCGGTAATGTCTGCTGAGATCGCATCTGCCAATATAAAGATTGACGATCTTGATCTCCTTCCCATTTGCGCGGGAAATTCCCCATACGTATCGGGACGCGTCTCGGGAAAAGCTGTTTCCGATACAAAGAATTTTTTTCATTGGCTCTTCCTCTTAAATATCGAGATTTTCGGCAAATTTTGCGTTTTCCTCTATAAATACGCGGCGGGGCTCTACCTTATCGCCCATGAGAAGAGAAAACATCTCGTCGCAAGCAATGGCATCCTCGGTGGTTACCTTTAAAAGCGTACGCTTCTCGGGATCCATGGTTGTCTCCCAAAGCTGCTCGGCATCCATTTCTCCAAGACCCTTATAGCGGTCGGCTTCCACGTTGGTACCGCCAAGCTCCGCGATATATTTATCTCTCTCGGCATCCGAGAAAGCGTAGTATTCCTTTGACTTTCCCGTTCTCTTATACACACGGTAAAGAGGCGGCTGCGCCAGATATATATGTCCGTCATCGATCAGCTGCTTCATATGACGGAAGAAGAAGGTGAGCAGCAGGATCCGAATATGAGATCCGTCTACGTCCGCATCCGCCATAATAATGATCTTACCGTAGCGCAACTTGGAAATATCGAAATCCTCGCCAATGCCGCATCCCAGCGCTTGAATAATGGGGATCAAGGACTGATTGGAGTAGACCTTATCAAGACGGCTCTTTTCTACGTTCAAAACCTTACCGCGCAGAGGAAGGATGGCTTGGAAGCGGGAATTTCTTCCCTGTGTAGCGGAACCTCCTGCGGAGTCTCCCTCTACCAAGTAGAGCTCGGTAAATTCCGCGTTTCTCTCGTTACAGTCACGAAGCTTTCCTGGAAGAGAGGATCCCTCCAGAAGTCCCTTTCTGCGGGTCATTTCTCTCGCTTTTCTTGCTGCCTCGCGTGCGCGGGACGCGGCAAGCGCCTTATCCAGAATCGCGCGGGCAGAGGCGGGGTTTTCCTCAAAATACTCAGCAAGCTTTATGGTCATGGTATTTTCGACCAACGTACGGATTTCGGAGTTTCCGAGCTTTGCCTTGGTCTGGCTCTCAAACTGAGCATCCTCCAGCTTTACGCTGACAATAGCACAAAGTCCCTCGCGTACGTCCTCGCCCGACAAATTCTTATCGCTATCCTTTAAGATCTTTGCCTTTCTCGCGTAATCGTTGAGAACCTTGGTCAGACCCGATTTAAAGCCTGTCTCATGGGTTCCTCCCTCAATGGTGTGCATATTGTTGGCAAAGGTCATCAGGACCTCGTTATAGCTATCGTTATATTGAATCGCGATCTCAGCCACACTGGATCCCTTTTCTCCCCGCATATAGATCACGTCGGGATGGATCAGCTCGCAATGCTTATGCTCATTCAGATAGCTGACGAAATTCTTGATTCCGCCCTCAAACTGATATTCGTCCTCTATCGGCTCCTCACCTCTCTCATCCCGAAGCACGATGCGGATTCCTCCGTTGAGAAATGCCTGCTCCCGCATACGGTTGGCGAGAATTTCATATTCAAATACCGTTTCCTCGAAAATCGTGGGATCGGGCTTAAAGGTCACACGGACACCGTGAGGACGCTGGGGATTTTCTCCCTCGTCACGGAAAGGTCTGGCGACCCGTCCTCTCTCAAAACGCTCGGTATATCTTCGTCCCTCGTAGCAGTTATCCAGCTCTACCCACTCGGAAAGGGCGTTTACCACCGACGCGCCAACGCTGTGAAGACCTCCCGCGATCTTATATCCGCCGCCGCCGAATTTTCCTCCCGCGTGAAGAATGGTATAAACAACCTCGGGGGTGGGGATTCCCTGCTTCGGATGGATCGCCGCGGGGATTCCGCGTCCGTTATCCTCTACGGTGATGCTATCTCCCTTATTGATGGTCACCGTGATCTTATCGCAGTAGCCCGCCAATGCCTCGTCGATGGAGTTATCCACGATCTCGTAGACAAGATGGTGCAAGCCGCGGATCGAGGTAGTTCCGATATACATACCGGGACGCTTTCTGACCGCTTCCAATCCCTCCAAAACCTGTATTTGATTTTCATTGTAAGTCTGCTGGGTGTTATTTTCCATTCTTTTTCTTACCTTTCGCTCCTGATCTTTTTGATTTTACGAAATCGTCTGATTCATTCTTCCCCGCAACGCTGCGGAGGACAAGGGAGAAAAACAAATCTTATAAAGCCCGTTTTCCTCAAACAGTATAAAGGATTTCGGAAGCTCCACTGCCGCAATTTCCACAAGCAGCTGCTTTTCCTTTTCCTTGAGAAATTTTTTGGTTACGGATGACGCGGTGGTGTGATCCATATCGAAAATTCCGATCACATCCCTTACGCGGATCATTTTATGATTTCCTACGTGCAGATACATATTAACAGATCTCCGAATAGCTTCCGTTTTGAACGAGAATGCGTTTTACCTCATCCTCTCCCTTTAAAAGGTCGGGATCGCATCCCGTCAGAATCACCTGCTTTCCCCGAATCCGATGAAGCAGATATTCTCTGCGCTCCCCATCCAGCTCGGAAAGCACGTCATCCAAAAGAAATACGGGATAATCTCCGTATTCCTCTCGGCAGATCTCTCCCTCTGCCAGCTTCATAGCAAGCGCCAGGGACCTTTGCTGCCCCTGAGAGCCGTAGATCCTCGCTCTGTGTCCGTTGATATCAATCGTCAGATCATCCTTATGGATTCCCCATAAGGTTGCTCCCATCGCTATTTCTCGGTCGTGAGCGCTCATGAGTAGCTCAAAGTATTTTTTTCGGATCCCCTCAGCATCGGCATATTCGGCTTCTCTTTGTCCCGACGAACCCGCATAGGTCACCCTTGGGAGCTCCCGCTCTCCCGTCATTTCCGAAAAGCTTTCCGAAATAAATTTTCTTGCCCGAATAATATATTCGTAACGCATAACCGAAAGCTCTGCCGCCGCCCCAGCGAGCTGATCGCTCCACAATTCAACGGTATCGTCAAACGCTTTCTTATCGGTAACGGCATGACGCAAAAGCGCGTTTCTTTGCTTTAAAATATGGTTGTATTTTTGTAGCGTGTGGATATAGAGGGGGCGGATTCTTCCGATCGCCATATCGAGATATGTCCGTCTTTCCTGAGGACTGCTTTTGATGAGGGACAGATGCTCGGGATGAAAAAGCACCGCACGAAAGCTTCCGACGATATCCGAAAGCTTATCTACCCGCATCCCGTTTTTTTCTACCTGACGAAGCTTTTCCCGATAGATCATCACGTCGATCCTTTGATCTCTTTTCCGATCCCGATAGCACAGAGAGATTTCTGCTTGCTTTTCACCAAACCGAATCATCTCCGTCGTCTTCGCCCCTCGAAAGCTTCTTCCCATAGAGGGATAGAAAATCGCCTCTAAAAGATTGGTCTTTCCTTGGGCATTTGCTCCCGCCAATATATTGACTCCCTCGGAAAACGTAACCTCTGCCTTCTCTATATTCCGAAAATTTTCAACCTCTACTTTTTTACAGTACATAAAACCCTAAAAGGTCAATCCTTCATACGAATAGGAAGGAGCATGAAGATTTCCTCCTCGTTCTGCTCCTCGCCCTTTTTTCTGCTTTCATAGCAACGAAGGGGCTCGATATTCATCGTAGTCCAAGGAGAGGACAGAGAAAGCACCAATTCGTCCTCGCTGCAGGAACGGAGGCTATCGATCAGATAACGGTTATTGAAGGCGATGAGAATATCTTCTCCCTCCTTCTCCATGGCTACCTCGTCGTAAATGCTTCCTGCGGAGGAAACGGCAGTGATCTTCAAAAGGTGATCCGAAAAATCAAGCTTTACGTGGCAGCGAACGCTGTGCGCGATCTTTTCCTCGGTAACGAGCGCGGCTCTTTCCAGCGCGGCAATCAACTCTCTGCGGTCTGCCTTTACGCGAATCTTATGGTCAGCCATGATAATCCGGTCGTAATCAATATATTCTCCGTCAATCAAACGGGAGAAGAAGGTAATTTCTCCGATCATAAACACGATATGCTTTCTGGTCACGTAGATCTGCATGATCGCTTCCTCATCGTCCGAAATCAGCTTATTCAGCTCATTCATGGTCTTGCAGGGAACGATAAAGGAATACTCAAGATGGGCGTTTCCGTTGGTATTCTTATTAACCAGTTCGGTCTTCGCGCGGCATTTTGCCAGCTTGGAGCTATCGCAGGATACCATCAAAAGAGAATCGTCGCTGATCTTGAAATACGTACCGTTGAGAACCATTCTCGTGTCCTTTACACCCATGGCGAAGGCGACCTGATTCATCATCTTTTTTACGACTGCCTGACCAACGATAAAGCTTCGGTCGCTGCAAAGATCGGGAATCGAGGGGAAATCGCTTCCCGCAAGAGCGCTCATCTTATGAGAGGAGCGTCCGCTAAAAATACAAGCAACCATTTTACTGTCAACTGTCAAAGTTACCTCATCTCCCGCCATAACGCGAAGAGTCTGGATAAATTTCTGAGCGTTGATAATATAAGAACCTTCCTCGATGACCTGCGCCTCTACGGTCAGGCGAACTCCCTTATCCATATCAAAGGTCGTCATTACGCAGGTATCGGGATATTTTGCTTCAATGAGAATTCCTTCTACGGCAGGGATGGTAGGGTTGGAGGCTACCGCGTACATCAAAGGAGAAACAGCGGCACATACGGCAGAACGATTGAAAATGATCTTCATAAATAGCTCCTTTCGGCAATCCGTTATTTTTTGCCAGAAAAATAAAATAATAAAATAAATAAAAATAATAATAAAATAGTAGCAGTAGTAATAGTAGGGACTTAGGAAAATATGGAAAAATCCGCAAGCCCTTATCTATCAAGCAAAAGGAGTTCTCAAGACTCCTTGAAAAGCATCGCTTGACAAAGGAAACCCGATGGAGAAAATTATGGGAAATCCCTCTTTTTTTACGGCAGCCGTAAAAAAACAAGGAAGAGAGAGAAACCTTTTGAGAAGAGTTTTCAACAGGGAAAATTTTACGAGAGAACTCTATGGAAAAATGAAGAAATGTCGTAGACAGAAAAATCGAAAAAGCAAAAGAATCCGACAAAAATCATTCTTCTCCATAACACCGAAAAACGGAAAATCAAGATTTACAGCGTTTTTTTCAACATTTCCCATAGGGTTTTCCATAAATCACGGAAAAATCCCGAACCTATGCAAAGTCGTTGAAATGTCGTAGAAAAATTAACCCGTAATCTCCTTCATCAGCTCATCCATCTCAATTTTAAAGAGGGATTCGAACTGGTATTTTTTACTGATCTGCTCGTAGGAGGAATGTACGGTGGCGTAATCTCTGTCAAAGATCTTACCGATGCTCGGGAAGGAAATATCCGTGATCTCACGGATCAAAAATACCGCAACGTGACGGGCAGAGGCGATCTCCTTCGTTCTCTTTTTACCCACCAATTCGTTTTTGGAAACGTTGTATTTTGATTGTACCGCGCTGAAGATCTTTTCCACGGTAACGTTTACCGGCTCAGCGCCGCCGAGAAGCTCGGAAAGACAACCCTTTGCCAGATCCATGGAAACGCTCTTTCCCGACAAAAAGCTCAAGGCGCTCAGTTTTTTGATGGCTCCCTCGATCTGTCGGATATTGGAGCGAAGATTCTCCGCAAGGAAGGTCAGAACCTCATCGGGAATCTCAATATTCACCTGCTCCGCCTTCTTTTTAATGATCGCGATACGAAGCTCCAGATCGGGGGGCTGAATGTCCGCGATCAAACCCCATTCGAATCTTGTGACCAAACGGTCCTCCAAATCGGGAATATCCTTGGGAGGACGGTCTGAGGACAGGATAATCTGTTTTCCCTCGTCATACAAGGTATTGAAGGTATGGAAAAATTCCTCCTGCGTAGAGGTTTTTCCCGCGATAAACTGGATATCGTCAATAAGAAGAATATCACAGTTACGGAATTTTTCTCTGAATTTGTGCATTTCGTGCTTGGAAAGGCTTTCGATCATCTGATTGGTCAGGGCGTCTCCCTTCACGAACATGACGCGCACGTCAGGCTTTTTTTGCTTGATCTCATTGACTACGGCGCTCATCAGGTGAGTCTTTCCAAGACCGCTGGGTCCGTAAATGAATAGAGGATTATAGTCGGCGGCAGGTCTTGCGGCAACCGCTTGACAAGCGGCATGGGCAAACTGGTTGGAGCCTCCCACAATGAAATTATCAAAGGTATATTCAAATTTGTAATTTTGAGGAAGAGAATGGTTTTGTTGCGGCTCGCTGACGGGGTTCTTTCCCTCCGCCTCCGATTCGGTATCCTCGTCTGCGGTGATTTGCTTGATAAAATCCTCGGTCGAAACAGGTTCTCCCACGAAGATCAAGCGAATCTCGGATTCGAATCCGAACTGAGCCGCGAAGCCCTCCCGTATG
>JAZOQX010000090.1:0-15271 GCA_045656325.1 Eubacteriales bacterium | reverse complement strand
AGGGCTTCATGATCCAGGGCGGTGACCCCGACGGTGACGGTATCGGCGGCTCCTCCCAGACCATCAAGGGCGAATTTGCCGCCAACGGTGTGGAGAATAACCTGAAGCACACCCGCGGCGTACTGTCCATGGCCCGTACCGCCCAGTCCTACAACAGCGCCTCCTCCCAGTTCTTTATCATGCACAGAAACGCCCCCCATTTGGATAACCAATACGCGGGCTTCGGTATCCTCACCGACGGCTTTGACGTGCTGGATGCCATCGCTGTCGTTCCCACGGGTATGTACGGCTGGTATATGCAGGACGTGCCGAGAACCCCCGTGGTGATCGAGTCCATGAGCGTAGTGAGCAGATAAGAGGGTAGAGGGACACACCTTTCTATTCCTTGTGTTAAGTTGAATTTTATAGTATCTTTCTAAGGAAAAAATCCGCGGACGGCTTTCGCACCACCGCGGATTTTATTTATTTTTATAGCATCACCGTAGGGCGGGAGAAAGCCCCCGCCCTACGTGAGAGGATAAATTCTTGCGGAATTTATCCAAGGAACCCGCAAAAGCGCAGCAGGACCCCCATGAGGAGAAGATTCAAAACGCCTTGCGCGGTCTTGGCAAGGAGATAGGGCGCAAGAGAGACGCGGGCGGGGGCGCAGATCGAGGCGATCTGGCAATGAACCGAAAGCCCCGAAAATCCCGCGAGAAACGCCGCCAGAAGATAGGAAAGGGGGGGCTCGCACAGAGCGGCGCGCGCCATTCCTCCCGTCATTTCAAAAAATCCGAGAAGAAGGGCGGAGGAGGGGGAGACGGTGTCAGCGCCCCCCACTACGTGAGAAAGAACCCCCGTCAGCGTATAGAAAAAGACCACGAAGCCAAGCACCGAAAGCAGAGCGCTGACCGAGGAGGTGACCGAGCGGCAAAAGAGCAGTGGGACCGAGAGCGGCTCCTCCCTTGGGGCAAGAGCTTCGGGAGGATCTCCCTCGGCGCTGCCCGTGAAAAAGCGGATGCCTACGCCCAAAATCAAGGAGGACAGGAGGGTAACGAGACAGAAAAGAATACCGATCCTCACGTCCCCATAGAGCGCGGCGCCAACGCCCCCAAGCAGAAAGGAAAGGCTCGGATTGTTGGCAAAGAGCAAAAGACGGCGAAGCTCGCGGGAGCCGATCCGTCCGCTTCGATATAGCTCTACCCCCGAGGAGGCGGCAACGGGAAAGCCGCAGAGAAGCCCCAAGATCCACACGCAGCCGCTCTCTCCGCCTACGCCGAACAGACGGCGGCAAAGAGGGGCGAGAAGACGGGAGAGCGGGGAAAGAATCCCCGAGGAAACGATCATGGAGGAGAGCACCATAAAGGGAAAGAGGGCGGGAACCACCCTCGAGAAGCAAAGAAGCAGTCCTTCGTTTACCAGCGTAAGGCTTTGTTGGGAATCGTAGAGAAAAAGAAAAAGAAGGGACAGGCTGACGATGCCGAAGAGAGAGAGGGGAAGCGCGCTTCTCCTTCTTGCTTTCGTCGGCTTTTCTCTCGGCTCGGTCATGGTACGGGCTACCCCCTCATAAAATGCAGTACTGGTACATCCTACGGATGGGGACAGAAAAATATGCGAAAGGACGGGTTGGGAATGGAAAAGAAGCATGGAGAGAGGGAAGAGAGGGGGAGTGTAAAGGAAAGGCTTTGCCGCGCGTTGGATCTGCCTCCCGACGTGTTTGCGGGAGAGAGTCTGGTGGAGATTCGGGGCAGAGGCTTTTTGGCGGTCAGCGGCTGTTGCGGGATCCTTGACTATACCCCCGAGCAGATCCGCCTTTCGCTGAAAAGGGGAAGCCTTCGGGTGGAGGGAGAGCGGATGCTTCTTTCCTCCTATCTTGCGGGGGCGGTGGGCATCGACGGACGGATCCGCTCCGTGCGGTTTGAGGAGGAATGAGTATGCCCCATCCCTTACTTTTTATCATGGGCTGGCGAACCGTCACCGCCAAGCGGGAGGACGCGGCGCGGCTTTGCGAGCTTTGCAGACGAAGGGGGCTCGTTTACCGCGGACTTACCTTTCGGGAGGAGACGGTGTCCCTTCGATGCTCCATAGGAACGGCAAAGCGGCTTTTGGGGGAAGCCGAAAAAATGGGGCTGCCCGTCGGGGTGGGAAGCCCTAAGGGACTCCCCGCGTGGATCTATGAAAGACGCCGCCGCTACGGACTCGTCTTGGGGCTTGCCTTTTGCCTTTGGTTGTTTGTCCGGTCGGAAAACACCTTATTCTCCATTCGCGTGGAGGGAAATTCCAAGCTCAGCGACGAGGAGGTGATCGCCGAGCTTTCTGCGTGCGGGCTTTCGGTGGGAGATTCTCTCCGAGGGGTGAATACCTCGGTGCTGGAAAACCGCTTGCTCATCGCCTCGGAGGATATCGCGTGGATCAGCGTCAATCTGCGGGGCAACGTGGCGAACGTGGTCATCCGAGAGCGAGAGGCGCCTCCCGAGGAGAATCAGGCGGTCGCCTCCAATCTGGTCGCCAAGTGGGGCGGGATCATCGAGTGGATGGAGGAGATTCGGGGAGAGATCGTCGTGGAGGTGGGAGACGCGGTCGCCGCAGGGGATCTTCTCGTCAGCGGGGTGTACGGCAAGGAGGACGGTCCCTTGCGGCTCTCCCGCGCCTCGGGACGGGTGTACGCCCGAACCGAGCGGCAATTTGAGATTCATATTCCCCTTTGCTACGAAAAAAAGGAGTATACGGGGGAGGTTCTTGTGGAAAAATATTTGATTTTCTTTGAAAAAGAAGTAAAATTTTTCGCAAATACTGGAAATTTACCTGCCACTTGTGATACAATAGAGAGGGTAGAGCATTTCGGACTGCGGGAGGATCGTACCCTGCCCGTTGGGATCCGCACGGTGGAATACGCGGAATACCGAACCGTGTGGGCGGAGCGCTCCCCCGAGGCAGCCGAGGAGCTGGCGTATTACGAGCTTCGGCTGCGGATGGAGAGCGAGGTTCCCGAGGGAATGCTGGTTCGGAAGTCCCTGCGCGCCGAGCTTCGGGACGACGAGTTCGTGCTGTATTGCGACGCGGAATATATCGAGGATATCGGAGAAATCAAAAATATAGAAGTGGAAGGGAGCATCGCTCCCGCGGAGAGAGAATGACACAAAAAACCGTACGGATGGAGAGCAGCGAGCTGACCGCCCGCCTGTTCGGAAGCTATGACGTGAACGCGCGCATGGTAGAGCGCGCCTTTTCGGTGAGCCTGAGAAACCGTTCCTCCGAGGAGGGGGACGCGGTTCTCGTCAGCGGCGAGGACGAGGAGGCGGTTCTCATGGCGGCAGAGGCGGTCCGCTATATGAAGGACATGGCAAAGAAGGGGGAAACCCTCACCGAGCAGCAGGTGGGCTACGTCATCGACACCCTCAAGGCGGGAAAGTCGGAGGAGCTTGCGGGGCTGCAGGGCGCCGATTGCATCTGCATTACCACCAAGGGCAAGCCCATCAAGGCAAAGACGGCGGGGCAGAAGCAGTATGTCAATGCCATTGAAAAAAATACCGTCGTATTCGGCATCGGACCCGCGGGAACGGGCAAGACCTTTTTGGCGGTCGCCATGGCGGTCAAGGCGCTCAGGGAAAAGCAGGTCAGCCGCATCATTCTCACCCGCCCCGCCATTGAGGCGGGCGAGAAGCTGGGATTTTTGCCGGGGGACCTGCAAAGCAAGATCGATCCCTATCTGCGCCCTCTGTACGATGCCATGTACGAAATGCTGGGGGCGGAGAATTACCAAAGACAGCTGGAGAAGGGGGTCATCGAGATCGCTCCCCTTGCCTATATGAGAGGACGGACGCTGGACGACAGCTTCATCATTTTGGACGAGGCGCAGAACGCCACCCCCGAGCAGATGAAAATGTTTCTGACCCGTCTTGGGTTTAATTCCAAGGCGGTCGTCACGGGCGACCTGACCCAGACCGACCTGCCCGCGGGACACAAGAGCGGGCTTTCGGTGGCGGTGAAGATTCTCGGCGGGGTGGAGGATATCGGCATCCACACCTTTACCGACCGTGACGTGGTGCGTCACAAGCTGGTACAGCGGATCATCCGCGCCTATGAAAAATACGAGCAGAGCGAGCAGGAAAAGCAAGAAAAGAAAACGGCAGCCAAGCGATACCGAGCCGATCGGCAGCGAGGCGGGGAAGGAGACAAGCAATGAAGGACAGAGTGATGATCTATTTCGCCAACGAGCAGAGGGAGGGAGTGATTACCTACGCCCTCAAGCGGCTTTTGCGCCGCGCCGTGGTGGCGACGCTGGACTACGAGGGGTTTTCCAACGAATGCTCGGTGTCCATTACCTTTACCGATAACGAGGGGATTCGAGAGCTGAATCGGGAGCATCGGGGGATCGATGCCCCGACCGACGTGCTGTCCTTTCCCCTGATCGATTTCGAGGGGGGCGAGGAGCCCTCGGTGGACGAGCCCGTGGTGATGCTGGGGGATATCGTCCTATCCCTTGAGCGGGCAGAGGAGCAGGCAGAGGAGTTTGGGCATAGCTTCGAGCGGGAGGCGGCATTCCTTTGCGTACATTCCATGCTGCACCTTCTTGGCTACGATCACGTAAACAGCGAGGAGGAGGATGCCGAGATGAGAAGACGGCAGAGAGAGATCCTCGCGGGCATGGGTCTGGCGGTGAAGTGACCGATCCCATGACGGGAACCTCATTCCCGTAGGGCGGGGGCTTGCTCCCGCCGCGCAAACAAAACAGAAAACCTATCATAAAAGAAAGAGAATCACTATGAAAAAAACAGGATTTATCGCCATTGTAGGCCGCCCCAACGTGGGAAAATCGACCCTGCTCAATTCCATTCTCGGAGAGAAGGTCGCCATCGTGTCCTCCAAGCCCCAGACCACGAGAAACCGCATTACGGGAATCTATACCCGCGGGGAGGAGCAATTCGTGTTTTTGGATACCCCGGGGATCCACAGACCGAAAAATCCCTTGGGTGAATTTATGGTCAAGGCGGCGGACGCTACCATGCGCGAGGCGGATGCCGTGGTGCTGGTGGTGGATACGGGCAAGGAGATCTCTCCCGTGGAGGAAAACGTCATCGCCTACTTAAAAAAGAGCGGGATCCCCTCGGTGCTGGCGCTGAATAAGATCGACCAGATCAACCGCGAGGAGCTGGCGAAGACCATCAGCGCCTACGCCGAGAAGCACGACTTCTCCGCCTTCGTGCCGATCAGCGCGCGAAGCGGAAAGAACGTTCCCGAGCTTTTGGACGAATGCGCCAAATTCCTCTCGGAATCCCCTTGGTTTTTCCCCGAGGATATGATCACCGATCAGCCCGAGCGGCAGATCGCCGCCGAGATCATCCGCGAAAAGATCCTGCGAACCCTCAATAAGGAGGTTCCCCACGGTACGGCGGTGGTTATCGAGGAATTTAAGGACGAGGGAAGCCTCGTGCGTATCCGCGCCGAGATCTTCTGCGAGAAGGCGTCGCATAAGGGAATCCTTGTGGGTAAGAACGGCGCGTCCCTAAAGCTCATCGGAACCTACGCCCGGGAGGAGCTGGAAAAGATGCTGGGAGTCAAGGTCTACCTGAATCTCTGGGTCAAGGTCAAGGAAAACTGGCGGGAAAGCGCCAGAACCGTCAGCAATTTCGGCTACCGCGACGAGGAGTGAGGACCCATGAAGAAGACCTTGGACGGGGTCATCCTGCGGGAACGACCCTCGGGCGACAGCGATAAGATCCTGACCGTGCTGACGGCAGAGGAGGGACGGATCTCCCTGATCGTAAAGGGAGGACGCTCCCCCCGCTCCAAGCTTCGCGCGGTCTGTCAGCTTTACAACTACGTCAATCTGGAATATTACGAAAAAAACGACCTCCGCTGGGCATCGGACGGATCGACCAACGTGAATTTCTTCAAGATCTCCGAGGATCTGGAGGGAGCCTCGCTGGCAGCCTACCTGTCGGAGATCGCCATAGAGATCTCGGATGAGGGTACACCCGCCCCCGAGCTTCTTCGGATGCTCCTCAATAGCCTTTACTGTATTCAGGACGGCAAAAAGCCTCTGGGGCAGATCAAGGCGGTGTTTGAATGGCTTGCCGCCTCGGCATCGGGATTTCGCCCGAATCTTTGCGGATGCGCCGAATGCGGAGGGACCGAGAGCGAGGATTTTTGGCTGGACGTAATGAACGGAAGGCTCTATTGCGCCGACTGCCTTGGGAAAAGACAGGTCGGAAGCGCCCCCCTCCCCGAGGACGAATATCGGGCAAAGAATATCCTTCTGCCTCTCAGCCCTTGGGCGCTGTCCTCGGTCCGCTACGTTCTGTCCGCCCCCATTTCCCGCTCGCTGGCGTTTTCCGCCAACGATGACGAGGGAATGGAGAATTTTTCGAGAGGGGCGGAGGTCTATCTGCTCAATCATTTGGAGCGGAGCTTTCCTACCCTGGACTTTTATAAGAACGTGAACGATTTCGAGTAAGGAATGAAACAAACGATGAAAATTACCGAAAAAACATTGACCACGTTGGAATTTGATAAGATCCGAGCCATGCTGGCGGATGCCTGCCCTACGGCGGGCGCGGCGGAGATGGCTCGGCTTCTTGCGCCCGTGGAGCATATCGATCAGGCGAGGGCGAGACAGAGAAGGACAACCGATGCCCGCCGTCTCTCGGATGCCAAGGGCTTGCCGCCCTTCGGTACCGTTACCGACGTGGGGGATTCCTGTGAGCGCGCCCTTAAGGGAGCCACCCTGACACCCCGCGAGCTGATGGACGTGGCGGCGCTTCTGCGCTCCGCCCGCTCGCTTTTGGAGTATAGCCGCGCCAACCGTCTCTTCGATACCTGTCTGGACGAGATCTTTGAGCGTCTTCTGCCCAACCGTTTTCTCGAGGACAGGATCGGGCGGTCGATTCTTTCCGAGGAGCTGATCTCCGACGAGGCGAGCTCCGCGCTTGCCGACCTGCGCCGTAAGATCCGCGCCGCCAACGGACGGATCAAGGAGACCCTTGCCCGCTATATCAGCGGCTCCTACTCCAAATATCTGCAGGAAAATATCGTGACCCAGCGAAACGGACGCTACGTCATTCCCGTGAAGGCGGAATGTCGGGGCGACGTGAAGGGACTGGTTCACGACACCTCCTCCTCGGGAGCCACGGTGTTCGTGGAGCCCATGGCGGTGGTGGAGGCGAATAACGAGCTGAGAATGTTGGAATCCAAGGAAGCCCACGAGATCGAGCGGATCCTCTCGGAGCTTTCGGGAGAGGTAGCGTCCATTGCTCCCAGCCTTTCTCTCAATTACCGCAACGTCACCGAGCTTGCCTTCCTCTTTGGCTGCGCCGAGCTGTCGGCGAGAATGCAGGGAGTGGAGCCGACCCTCACCGAGGAGCGGATCTGCCGTCTTTTGAAGGCAAGACACCCTCTCATTGATAAAAAAACGGTGGTACCCATTACACTGACTCTTGGGGGAGAATACGATACCCTCATCATTACGGGTCCCAATACGGGAGGAAAGACGGTCACCCTGAAGACCCTCGGACTGTTCGCCGCCATGGCGCAGGCGGGTCTGCACCTGCCCGCGGAGGAGGGAACCTCCCTTTGCGTGTTTGAAAAGATTCTGGTGGATCTGGGAGACGAGCAGAGCATCGAGCAGTCCCTGTCCACCTTCTCCTCCCACATGGTCAATATCGTCTCGGTGGTCGCCGAGCGGAACGATCGAACGCTGGCGCTCTTTGACGAGCTTGGCGCGGGAACCGACCCCGTGGAGGGAGCGGGACTGGCGGTGGCGATCATTGAGGATATGCGGGCGGCGGGGGCGCTTTGCGCCGCAACCACCCACTATACCGAGCTGAAGACCTACGCGCTGGATACCGAGGGCGTACGCAACGCCTCCTGCGAATTTGACGTGGAGACCCTTCGCCCTACCTACCGACTGATCGTGGGTACACCGGGTAAATCCAACGCCTTTGCCATCTCGGAAAAATTGGGTCTGCCCAAGCGGATCATCGATCGGGCAAGGGAGCGGATCAGCGAGGAGAATCAGCGGCTGGATGCCATTCTCGGCGAGCTGGAGGCAAGCAGACTGCAGGCCGACCGCAACCGAGCGGAGGCGGAGAGACTGCGGGCGGAATACGAGCAGACCCGCGCCGAGGGCGAGCGGGAGATTGCCCGCCGACTTGCCGAGGCGGAAAAGGAGTTGGAGCGGGCAAGAGCCAAGGCGCAGAATATGGTGGAGAGCGCCAAGGCATCCTCCGACTATATCATGGAGCAGATGGATCAGCTTCGCAAGAAACAGGAATCCGAGCGGTTCTCGGAGGAGCTTGCCAAGGCGCGAAGGGATGTTCGGGAGCATCTGCGAAGCCATAGCGATTCCTACGATCCCGTTCGGGTCAAGAAGAACGAAAAGGGATATCGGCTTCCGAGAGCCCTCCGAAGGGGGGACGAGGTGCTGATCGTGTCCTTGGACCGCAAGGCGGTGCTGACCGAGGACCCCGACCGCTCGGGCAAGGTCACGGTGCAGGCGGGGATCATCAAGACCAAGGTAGAGATCACCGACCTTCGGCTTCTTGAGGAAGCGGAGACGACGGTCAGCGCGGGGGGCAAGCGATCGGCGGCAAGCGGCTACCGAATGTCGGTGTCCCGCGATTTCAAGGACGAGATCCACCTGCGGGGCATGACGGGCGACGAGGCGTGGAGCCGTGTGGATAAATACTTTGACGAGGCGCAGCTGGCGGGCTTTCATACCGTAAGACTGGTTCACGGAAAGGGAACGGGCGCGCTGAAGGCGGCGCTTTGGAAA
Source organism: Eubacteriales bacterium (assembly GCA_045656325.1). Lineage (GTDB taxonomy): Bacteria > Bacillota > Clostridia > Oscillospirales > CAG-272 > HGM12713. The sequence goes on along the minus strand of JAZOQX010000090.1, from coordinate 6,519 downwards.
TACCTGAAGACCGACCGACGGGTGGCATCCTTCCGACAAGGACAGTTCGGAGAGGGCGACGGCGGCGTGACCGTGGTGGAGCTGAAATAAAGCGTTTCGACAAAAAAGAACGAAAAATTTAAAAAAACGGCTTGCCACGGCGGGAAATCTATGCTATAATATGGGTGAAGCTATGCGGACGGCAGACTGCCGTTCCCATTGGACCATTAAGTAAGAATGTCGGAGGTTTTTATGAAGGAAACACAGAATGGAGAGTTGAGCGTAATTGGGATGCGCGGCTGTGAGGAGTTTGCCTCTCAGGTAGACTACTATCTCAAGGAATGGCGCCGTCACGGCGGCGAGGAGTCCTTTATCGTGAAGGCGGACTGCCCCCGCTTCGGTACGGGAGAAGCAAAGGCGCTTCTGCATGAATCCATGCGCGGACACGACGTGTATATCATTTGCGATACGTTCAACTACGGAGTGACCTATAAAATGTACGGCAAAGAGGTTCCCATGAGCCCCGACGATCACTATGCGGATCTGAAGAGAATCATCGGCGCCATTGCGGGCAAGGCAAAGAGAATTACCGTCATCATGCCCATGCTCTACGAGGGCAGACAGCACAAGCGCTCCAGCCGCGAGTCCTTGGACTGCGCGTATATGCTGCAGGAGCTGGTTGCCATGGGTGTTTCCAATATCATCACCTTCGATGCCCACGACCCCCGCGTGCAGAACGCGATTCCCCTTTCGGGCTTTGACGACGTGAAGCCCACCTATCAGATGATCAAGGCGCTGGTGAAGCACGTGCCCGACGTTCATCTGGATAAGGAATCCATGATGATCATTTCTCCCGACGAGGGCGCAATGAACCGTTGTATGTATTTCTCCTCGGTGCTGGGCGTGGATATCGGTATGTTCTACAAGCGCCGCAACTACTCCATCATCGTCAACGGCAGAAACCCCATCGAGGCGCACGAGTACCTCGGTCAGGATCTGACGGGCAAGGATGCCATCATCGTAGACGACATGATCTCCTCGGGCGAGTCTCTCATTGACGTAGCCCTTCAGCTGAAGGACAAGGGAGCCAAGAGAATCTTCGCCTTCACCACCTTCGGACTGTTTACCGACGGACTTGAAAAGTTTGACAAGGCGCACGCGGACGGCGTATTTGATAAGATCTTTACCACGAATCTGGTATATCGCCGCCCCGAGCTTTACACCAGAGACTGGTACGTAGAGGTCAATATGTGCAAGTACGTGTCCTACATCATCGACACGCTGAACCACGACGAGACGATCAGCGAGCTGTTGAATCCCGTCAAGCGTATCCACGCATTGATGGAGAGACATAAGAAGACCCAGAGCGAGCAACTGAAGATCGACTTCGATCGCCACTAATTTCATGACTTAAGGGAGCGGAACCTCGGTTCTGCTCCTTTTTTTGCGGCAGAGGACCGCCATCAAGGGGCTTTTTTGCCCTTACTCCTCCGACAGATCCCGCATTCCTCTGGCAAGGGCGGCTTCGAAAAATTCGTCCAGATCGTAGGATTTTTGAACGTCTCGTGGCTCGGGCGACGCTCTCGGCGTTCCCTTGCGGGAGGCCTGATCCTTTTGCCACCAGGAGAGAAGCACCTCTGCCGCCCGTTGGTTGTGAATCCGCCCGTAAGCGGCGGCTCGTTCCGCGCGCTCCCTCAGATACGCCGCAGGCACTCCCAAGGAAATTAAACGCGTTTTTTCTTCCTCGGAGAGGCGGACGGAGTCCTCGTCGGAGACGGGGGGAGGGGAAGAGGACGGGATAGCGGCGCCGTTCCCGTTTATTCCATTCCCCTTATCAATACCATTATCATTATCATTTCCATTATCATTTCCATTATCATTATCATTATCATTATCATTATCGGCTTTTTTGGGTTTTTGGGTTTTGGAGCGGGACGACTTTTTAGGCGGCCGTCCGCCCTTCCTTCCGTTCTCCCGATTGGCTTCACACCGCTGTTTGTAGGCATCCGCGTCCCGTTCCAGCGTGTCCTTGATGAAGGAGAAAACCACTTGGGTTAGTTGGGATAATTGGGTTTTTACTTCGCCGAATACGCGGTATTCAAAAATCGCCGTAAAAAGCTCGCCTCTCTGCTCCATGGTCAGAAATTCAAGCTGATGAAAATAATTGTCGTAAAGCACAAAGCTCTTCTTGTTGGTCATTTTTGCCTCCTTTTCTTTTCTCGCCCTCATTATACCACATTTTTGAGTATCAAACCGTCTCAGTTAGTCTCACTTCGTCTCAATTGTAGGTGGTTGGTTGGGAAGAGGAAATTGGTCGCTTTTTGATAAAAGCTCCGCAAAAACTTTATTACAAATTCCTTTAACGGGGGGACAGGAAAATCTTCCCTGCGTTAAAAGCACAAAAAACTCTTGACATTTCTTTTTCTGCATGATATAATACACCCGTAATATAACACTTGTTATTTAAAGGAGGTCAACTATGCCGCCCAAGGTCAAATATACCAAGGAAGAAATCGCCGACGTGGGCTTCTCCATGGTGCGGAAGCACGGGGAGGAGATCCTCACCGCCCGTCATCTTGCCGCCGAGCTTGGCACGTCCACCGCTCCCATTTTTACCGCCTTTTCCTGCATTGAGGAGCTTCACGCCGCCGTGGTGGAACGGGCAAAGGCGTGCTACCGCCGATATGCCGAGGCGGGCATGGCAATGGATCCCCCCTTCAAGGGCTGCGGATTGCAATACATTCGCTTCGCCAAGGAGGAGCCCATGCTGTTTCGGATGCTTTTTATGCGGTCGGGAGGAGAGAATCAAACGCCCAGCCATTATTTTCCGTCGGAATACGAGCAGGAGGCAGAGGTACGGGGAACCGTCAAGGCATACTGCGACGACGACGGACGGGCAAGAAAACTCTATAACCACCTGTCGGTCTACGCCCACGGCTTGGCGGTCATGTATGCCCAAGGACAATGTGCCTTTACCGACGAGGACGTGAGCCGTATGCTCAGTGAGATCTTCGCCGCGCTCATGAGAGGAGAAAAAATATGAAAAAGATGATAGAGATCGAGGGGCTTTCCAAGTCCTTCGGAGAGATTCATGCCGTCCGCGACCTTTCCTTTTCGGTCAGAGAGGGAGAGCTATTTGCCTTTCTCGGAGAGAACGGCGCGGGTAAATCCACCACCATTCATATCCTTTGCGGACAGCTTGCGAAGGACGCGGGACGGGTGCGTATCGACGGCTGCGATATAGACGAAGAGGGAGATCGGGTCAAGGGCAGCCTTGGCGTGGTCTTCCAAAATTCGCTGCTCGACCGAGCCCTCAGCGTGCGGGACAATCTTCGCTCCCGCGGCGCGCTTTACGGACTGTTCGGCGAGGCGCTGGAAAAAAGGATCGCCGAGCTTGCGCGGCTTCTGGATTTTGAGGATCTGTTGGGACGGACGGTAGGGAAGCTGTCGGGCGGACAGAGACGGCGGGTCGATATTGCCAGAGCGCTGATTCACCGCCCGAGGATCCTCATTCTTGACGAGCCGACCACGGGATTGGATCCCCAAACGAGACGGCTTCTCTGGGACGTGATTTCAGAGCTTCGGCGGACGGAGGGAATGACTGTTTTTCTCACCACCCACTACATGGAGGAGGCGGCGGATGCGGACTACGTGGTCATTCTGGACGGCGGACGGATCGCCGCCGAGGGCTCGCCCCTGACCCTCAAAAACCAATACACGGGAGATCGCGTCCTTCTCTACGGTGTGAGCGAGGAGCAGGCAAGGGAGCTGGGCGTTCCCTATGAGGTCATCAAGGACGGGGTTCGGCTTTCGGTGCCGCATACACGGGCGGCGACCGAGCTGATCGTAAAAAAAGCCGAGCTGTTCCTTGACTACGAAATCGTCAAGGGCAAGATGGACGACGTGTTTTTGGCGGTCACGGGAAAGAAGCTGACGGGAGGGGAAGAGAAATGAGTATGCTTCGCGCTTTAATTAAACGGAATATCAAGCTCTTTTTTAAGGACAAGGGACTCTTTTTCACGGCGCTGATCACCCCCATGATCCTCCTTGTGCTTTACGCCACCTTCCTTGGCAACGTCTATCGGGACAGTCTTCTCATGACGCTTCCCGAGGGGCTGGGGCTTTCCGACCGAGTGGTCAGCGGCTACGTGGGCGGACAGATGATCTCCTCGATCTTGGCGGTTTCCTGCGTCACCGTCGCCTTTTGCTCCAATATGCTCATGGTGCAGGATCGGGCAAGCGGTGTGCTTCGGGATCTGACCGTTGCCCCCGTCAAGCGGAATACGCTGGCGCTGAGCTATTACGCCGCCACCCTTGCCACCACTCTCTTGATCTGCCTTGCCGCTACGGTCGGGTGTCTCCTTTACGTGGCGGTGATCGGCTGGTATCTTTCGGCGGCGGACGTTCTGCTTCTGATCCTCGACGTGCTTCTTTTGGTCATGTTCGGAACGGCGTTTTCCAGCTTCGTGAATTTCTTCCTTTCGACCCAGGGGCAGATCTCGGCGGTGGGCTCGATCATCAGCTCTACCTACGGATTTGTCTGCGGCGCGTATATGCCGATCTCCCAATTCCCCGAGGGACTGCAAAGGGTGCTGTCCTTCCTGCCGGGAACCTACGCCACCTCTCTCATGCGGGAGCACGCTCTTGACGGCGTGTTTGCGGCAATGGAGGAGGAGGGGCTGCCCGACGTAGTGACGGGGCTGGTTCGGGAAACGGTGGACTGTGAGATCCGCTTCTTCGATGCCTCCGTTCCTACGGGCGTGAAATACGCGGTGCTTGGCGGGGCGGTGCTTCTGTTGATTGGCGGCTACGTGATGCTCCACTCCCTTTCCCGAAGAAAACGGTAAGATTCCAAGGATTTTTACTTGAAAAGTCGTCGTTTTTGTGATATAATGGAGAAAAAGTCACAGAAAGGACATAAATTATGATTACAAAGGATATTCGATATATCGGAGTCAACGATCACGAGGTGGATCTGTTTGAGGGGCAGTACGCGGTTCCCAACGGCATGGCATACAATTCCTACGTGATTCTCGACGAGCGGATCGCCGTGATGGATACGGTAGACGCCCGCTTCGGCGAGGAGTGGATGGCAAATCTGAAAAGGGAGCTGGAGGGCAGAGAGCCGAGCTATCTGATCGTTCAGCACATGGAGCCCGATCACTCCGCCAATATTGCCCGCTTTATGGAAGCCTACCCGCAGGCGGTGGTGGTTTCGGGCGAGCGTTCCTTCCCCATGATGAAGCAATTCTTCGGGGAGGATTTTGCCGACCGCCGCAGGGCGGTGAAGGATGGGGACACCCTTTCCTTGGGCGCTCACACCCTGACCTTCGTTGCCGCGCCCATGGTTCACTGGCCCGAGGTCATGGTGACCTACGACTCGACGGACAAGGTACTGTTCTCGGCGGACGGCTTTGGAAAATTCGGCGCGCTTGACGCGGAGGAGGACTGGGCTTGCGAGGCAAGACGGTACTATATCGGCATCGTGGGCAAGTACGGCGCGCAGACCCAGAAGCTGCTTGCCCGCGCCTCGGCGTTGGATATTCGGATCATTTGCCCTCTGCACGGTCCCGTGCTGACCGAGAATCTGGGATACTATCTGAATCTTTACCATATCTGGTCGAGCTACGGCGTGGAATCCGAGGGGATCGTGATTGCCTACACCTCGGTGTACGGCAATACGAAAAAGGCGGTGGAGCTGTTGCGCGACGAGCTTGTGCGCTTGGGCTGCAAGAAGGTCGTGGTCAACGATCTTGCGCGGTGCGACCGCGCCGAGGCGGTGGAGGATGCCTTCCGTTACGGGACGCTGGTTCTTGCCACCACCACCTACAACGGCGACCTCTTCCCCTTTATGCGGGACTTTATTCACGAGCTGACCGAGCGGGGCTATCAAAAGAGAAGGATCGCCTTCGTGGAAAACGGAACCTGGGCGCCCGTAGCGGCAAAGAAAATGCGGGGAATGTTAGAGGGCGGCAAGGAGCTGATCTTCGCGGGGACTACCGTGACCCTCCGCTCGGCAATGAACGAGGCGACCCGCGCCGAGATCACCCGACTGGCAGAGGAGCTTTTGGCAGACTGATCCCAAAAAGCCTCCCGTAGGGCGGGGGCTTGCTCCCGCCGCAATCATCGAATAATTTATCAAAAAATACCCATAATAAGATTCAAAAAAGGAGGACGCGTTATGTCCATCATTCACGTAAAGGAATCGAATTTTGAAGAAGAGGTTTTGAAAAGCGACAAGACGGTGCTTCTTGATTTTTACGCCGACTGGTGCGGTCCCTGCCGCATGATCGCCCCCATTCTGGAGGAGATCGCCCGCGAGCATGAGGAATATAAGATCTGCAAGGTCAACGTGGACGAGGAGCCTGCCTTGGCAATGAAATACGAGGTCATGAGTATTCCCACCCTCTTGGTGATCAAAAACGGAGAGGTGGTTGCCACCTCCATGGGCGCAAAGCCCAAGGCGCAGATCCTTTCCTTGCTTTCCTGAGAGGGGGAGACGACATGGATAGGGTCTATGACGTTGTAATCGTAGGGGGA
>JAZOQX010000089.1:0-2136 GCA_045656325.1 Eubacteriales bacterium | reverse complement strand
CCAGATAAATTTCAAAGCAATAAAGCAAGGGCTCTGCCGATCGGCAGAGCCCTTGCTTTATTGCTTTGAAATTTATCTGGCAAGCTCGTAGATCTCCACCTCCCAAGGCAAAAGCTCTCGCTCTGCCTCCAAGGAGGGAAGAGAATCCTTCTTGTTGAACAGTCTTCTGACCCAAAGATGCTCCTTGATCTCCTCGGGAATCTCGGACTTGGCGGGTTCTCCCGAATAATTGGCGATCACCAGCAGGGTCTGACGCGCGCATCGGCGCAGATACATGAGGATCTGCTCATGGTCCTCAAGAAGGAATTTGAGATCTCCGTCAATGATCGCGGGATCCTCACGGCGCATTTGGGTCAGCGCCTGATAGAAGGCGAAGATCGAATCCTCACTCCCGAGATCTGCCTTAAGATTGATGGACGTGTACTTGGGGTTGACCTTTAACCAAGGCTTGCCCGAGGAAAATCCCGCGTTTTCGGTGTCGTCCCATTGATAAGGCGTACGGGCGTTGTCTCGGCTTCTCGGTGCCAATTTTTCAATTGCCTCCTCGGGAGAAACCCCCGACTCGGTCATCGCGTAGTAATCTCCTACCGTGTAGCAGCAGTTATAATCCTCAATGGAATCGTACCTCACGTTGGTCATGCCGATCTCCTCGCCCTGATAAATAAAGGGCGTTCCGGGCGTGGTGTGGATCAGCGCGGCTAAGAGCTTGGCGGCATCCGCCCTGTACTCCTCGCTGTCACAGCCGTAGCAGGAGACCTGCCTTGCGGAGTCGTGGTTGGAAAGATACTGTACGGGCCATGCGTTGTGGTGGAGGACCTCCGCCCATTTGGTCTGTACCTTGCGGAAATGCGCGGGGGAGATATGGTATCTTCCTCTCCAAGCCAGATCAAAGTGGTAGACCATGTCCAGCTCCTCGCGGCTTCCGCAAATGTAATCCAGCGCGTTTCCGTACCAAACGCCCGCGCCCTCGCCTACCGTCATACATTCACGGGGACCAAATACCTCGGTGTAAAGCTCGTGAATGATATCGTGAATGCCCTCCACGTTGGTACACATAGAGGTGTCGACCACAAATCCGTTTCGATCCAACAGAGGATCTGGCTCCTTTTTGGAATCGGGGAAGCCCGCGGGCTTCTTGAATCTCGTAAAGATATCCAAGCGGAAGCCGTCCACACCCATGTCCAGCCACCAGTGAAGCATATCGTAGATCTCTCGGCGCAAGGGCTCGTACTCCCAGTTCAGATCGGGCATCTTGATGGAATATTGATGCAGATAATATTCGCCCGTCGTCTCGTCAAATTCCCACGCGGAGCCGTTGCCCTCGCGGAAATAGCTGCCCCAGTTGTTAGGCTCGGAGCCATCCTCCTTGGGGGGCTGCCAAATGTAGTAGTTTCTGTAAGGGTTGTCCTTGGACTTTCTGGATTCCTTGAACCAAAAGCACTCATCCGAGGAATGGTTGAGAACCATATCCATAATGACGCGGATGCCCATGCTGTGCGCCATGTCCAAAAGCTCCTTGAAATCGTCCAGCGTACCGTAGGCGGGATCGATATCTCTGTAATCGGCAACGTCATAGCCGTTGTCTACCTGCGGGGAAGTGTAAATGGGAGTAAACCAAATGCAGTTGACACCGAGATCGCGAAGCACGTGGAGCTTCGACATAACGCCGCGGAGGTCGCCGATGCCGTCTCCGTTAGAATCGCAAAAGCTCTTGCAGTAAATTTCGTATACAACCGCTTCCTGCCACCATTTCTTTTTCATGATTTTTTCCTCGTCATAAAAATATTTTCTTTATTATATCATCGAAATTCTGCGGATACAAGACAAAAAACGCAGAATCTGTGACAGATTTTTACGAACAAAACCCTCCTTTTCAATTCCGCAAAAAAGCAGATAGGCGATTGCCTATCTGCTTTTTTGGTGCGGCTAAAAGTACTTTTTCTCGTCGCGACACCGCAAAGCCGAGGAATGGATTTCGGCTTTGCTACGCTCCTCGGTCACTTCGCGGCTCTGACACCGCACCGCGGTGTCATTCACTGCCGCTCCGCCTTCAAGTCCTTTTGGTTTCCGCAAAAAAAACAGATAGGCGATTGCCTATCTGCTTTTTTGGTGCGGGTAAAAGGACTTGAACCTTCA
>JAZOQX010000088.1:0-23302 GCA_045656325.1 Eubacteriales bacterium | reverse complement strand
GCTCTGGCCGAGCGTTCCCTCATCCCCGTTCTCCCCTCCGAGGAGGAGTTCCCCTACGCCATCCGTCTGGTCTCTGACGTAGTTTCCTCCAACGGCTCCACCTCCCAGGGCTCCGTCTGCGGCTCTACCCTGGCTCTGATGGATGCCGGTGTTCCGATCTCCGCTCCCGTTGCCGGTATCTCCTGCGGTCTGATCACCGCCGAGGACGGCTCTTGGGATACCATGATCGACATCCAGGGTCTTGAGGACTTCTACGGCGACATGGACTTCAAGGTTGCCGGTACTCACAAGGGTATCACCTCCATTCAGATGGACCTGAAGATCGACGGTCTGACCCCCGAGATCATCAAGGCTGCGCTGGCGCAGACCCATATCGGACGCGACTATATCATCGACGAGGTGATTCTCAAGGCGATCCCCGCGCCCAGAGCCGAGGTTTCCAAGTACGCACCCAAGATGACCTCCTTCAAGATCGATCCCGACAAGATTCGTGAGGTAATCGGTAAGGGCGGCTCCGTGATCCAGAAGATCGTTGCCGAGTCGGGCGCAAAGGTCGATATCGAGGATGACGGAACCATCTGCATCGCCGCCGTCAACGGTGAGCAGGCAGCAGCAGCTAAGGCAATGATCGATGCCATCGTATTCGAGCCCGAGGTCGGTGCCGTTTACACGGGAACCGTCACGGGAATCAAGGAGTTCGGATGCTTCGTTGAGTACGCTCCCGGCAAGGAGGGCATGGTCCACATTTCCAAGATCGCGCCCCGCCGCATTGAAAAGGTCGAGGACGTTCTGAAGCTTGGAGATACCGTCAAGGTCAAGTACATGGGTCTGGACAAGAAGGGCCGCATGGACTTCTCCATCAAGGACGCCGAGTAATTTACCAAAAAAAAGGGGATGAGTCCTCATCCCCTTCCCAAAAAATATACAAGGAGGATTTCCCGATGAACAAATTGCTTGATGCCTTTAACGGCGGAACCGTAGAACAACAGACCCGCAGAAAAAAAGGAATGCTGCTCATTGCGGCAACGTCTGCGCTTTTGATCCTTGCCACTTTGATCCTGATTATCGGAACGGTCGTGGCTCTCATTACAGGCAACACCTCGGGTGGTGACGAGTGGAGTCAGGATGATACCCGTTACGTCAAGGGATCCTTTGATACTGAAGACCTCTACGAGGGAAATCTGCTTCTTTTGGATGCCAGCCATCCCTATCGAGGAGGAACCCCGAATACCGTTCTCTTCTCGGACAAAACGTACCGAGCATACAACAATGAGAAAAACCCAATCTACTTTATGCAGGACGTGGTGAATTTCAGAGCCACGACAGAAACCGTCAAGGCGTTTGCAAACATGATGAAGGCGTTTTATGCGGCGACCGAAAACGACTGCGTGTATATTATGCAGGCGAACGTGGGTCCGGGCGCTCAAGCCGATACGCTATACCAGGCGGCAACCACGATTAAGTTGGGCTATTTCATTGAAAGCGGAAACATAAGTGACTCCATCTATGGCGAAGAGGATTACAAGTGGATCTACGATCACGCGCATGAATATGGATTCATACAAGCCTCCAAGGCAGAGGGAGATGAAAGCATCTTCCGTTACGTTGGCATTCCCCACGCAACCTACATGAAGGCAAACAACCTAACTCTCTCCCGCTATCTGGAAAAGCTGCAGGATTCTTCCTATAAGAAGTCTCTGAAGATTACCGTAGGTGGGGAGGAGTACCGTGTCTACTACGTCGCCGCAGACGATGACGTTTACGTCCCCGATCACGGAGATTACACGCTCAGCGGAGACAACATGGGCGGCTATATCGTAACCGTTCACGTGGAAAAATAAGGGCACAAAAAGGGATCGCAACAAATCGTTGCGATCCCCTTTTATTTTTCTCCGAATCGGGAACACTAAGGCTAAAACACCGAATAAGGAGACGAGAAGATGATGGGCGCGAAAAAACGGGGAAATATACTTTTGATCCTGCTTTCCGCCCTTTTGATCTGTTGCCTTGGACTCTCTCTCGTTCTGTCTCCCCACGCCTCCTTTTCGGAGACAGAGAACCGCGAGCTGACCCTTTTTCCCGAAATTCGGTGGGAGAACCTCTTGGACGGCTCCTTTTCCCTTCGCTTTACCCGCTTTTGCGCCGATCAATTTCCCCTTCGCTCCCTTTTCGTGTCTCTCTCGACCTACGCCGAGCTGGCAATGGGAAAGGGGGAGCGGGAAGGAATTTTGTTTGGAAGCGACGGATATCTGATCCCCCGCGGAGAGGTGTCCGATCTCTCGGTTCTTTCCGAAAATCTGAATGCCGTTCGGATCTTTTCGGAAGCCGCCCAGTTCCCCGTGTCGGTCTTTTTCGTCCCAAGGCACGCGGATGTTCTGTCGTCCCTCCTGCCCGCCAACTATTCCGATGCCCATTCCTCCCGCGTCCTCGATACCGTCCTTGCCGCAAAGGCTTCCATTCTCTGCCCCATAGAGGAATGGCAAGGAAAGGCCGAGTATTATTACAAGACCGACCACCACTGGACCACCGACGGCGCCTACGAGGCCTACCGTCTTTTGGGAGACAGCCTCGGATACTCCCCCATGGAAGAATCCTACTTTGAGCGGGTCACCGTCAGCGATTCCTTTCTCGGAACCTCCTATTCCACCGCAGGAGGCGTATCGTCTTCCTCGGACTCGGTCACTCTGTACCGCTTCCCCGAGGACGACCGTTTTCGGATCCGCTACGAAACGGCAGAGGACCTTGAGATGGGCTTTTACCGATCCGACGCGCTGAATCATAAGGATCACTACGCTGTTTTTCTTGGAGGAAACTACGCCCGTCTCACCGTCACCGACCCCGCCGCCGACGGTGAAAAGCCCCGCCTGCTTTTGATCAAGGATAGCTACGCCAATGCCCTGATCCCCTTCTTATCCCTTCATTTTGACCTGACCGTGCTGGATCCCCGCTACCGCGGGAGCGAGGATTTCGGGGATCTCGAGGACTACGACCGCGTTCTCATTCTCCAAGGCTTGAATACCCTCTGCAACGACTCCTCACTTCAAAGGTTTCTCTCCTCCCCTTGACAACGGCACGGAGATGGAGTATAATAAGAAAAAATCTATGCGTAAGGAGTCCTTATGGAACGAATCACCAGCTTTTGCGTCGATCACGATTTGATCGTACCCGGCATCTACGTGTCCCGCGTTGACGGAGATATCACCACCTACGACCTCCGTACCCGAATCCCCAATACCGACGATCTGATGGATCACGTCACCATGCACTCCATGGAGCATATGCTGGCTACCTATATGAGGAACTCACCTCTCGCGAAGCAGGTCATCTATTTCGGTCCCATGGGCTGCCGCACGGGCTTTTATCTGCTGATCCGAAACGCCGACAACCAAGCGGTGCTTGACACCCTCAAGGAGGCGCTTGCCGCCACGGTAAGCCACACAGGCGAAATGTTCGGTGCCACCCGCAAGGAATGCGGCAATTACCGAGAGCTTTCGTTGGATGCCGCCAAGCGCGAGGCCGCCCGCTATCTTTCGGTCCTCGAGTCGGGCGAGCAAACCTTCGCCTACCCGCAATAAAACGAAAAGGAATCCGTCTTTTGTTCGACGGATTCCTTTTTTGTGGGAATTTTACTTTCTACCGTATTCCTCAAAAGGATCGGTATCGTTAATAAACGCGGGGGTCAGACGGAAGGAGAAATCAAATTCATCCTCAAGCATCCGCCAAGCCTTGTTCAGAGTCGGTCCGCAGGAGGCGGATCCGATTCCCGCGTGACGGTAGTCGATATTGACCACGGTCTCCTTGCGGGGAACCAGCTCGTAGTCGTGAGCGGTATCGGTCAGATCCTTCGCTGTAAAGTGAGAGCAGTTAAAGCTGAAGGAATTGCCCGTGCTAAAGGCATACAGACCGTGTCCCGACAGGTTGGATACCGCTACCCAGTCGGTATCGGTATGCGCCATATTTTCCTGCGGCTTTACGTAATGCTCGAAATGATCGCCCACCAAGGTCTCAAACACGCCCTTGCGGGACGCGAGATTCTTGTCGATATAGCTCTCCGCCTCGCCCCGTCCGAAATAACGCAGACGCTCATTCTCCTCGGGCATCATAAACTCAAACCCAAATCTGGGCAAGGGAGGATTGCCCTTTTCCTCATTGTTGAAAAGATAAGGCGTGCGCTCGGCATGGGTGTCCACCACCATGCCGCCCTCGGCAAGAACGGTATAACGGACGATCAGCTTGAGATAGGGACGGAAGGTATAGCCCGCCATGGTGATCGCCGCTTCCAGCGTAACGGCATCCTTGCTCTCTGCCGCCACACCGAAGGAACGGCAAGCAAGCTGGGTTCTGTGGTAGCCCGCTCCGTACCAATCCAGCTTCACCTTTCGGTCGTTGTCCGTAGGCGCGCGCCAGATCGTGGGAGTCACGGGGCTTGCCAGCATCTCTTTGCCGTTGTCGAGAAGCGAACGCAAAAGACCGCTCTGCTTGTCGAAGGTGTAGACCGTCTCGGAGGCGGTAACGACAATCGCCCGCTCCTCCTCGGACACCTTCACGCGCCGATCCTCGGAGATGGTTTTGGTAAGGGCAGGCTTTTCGACCTGTTCCGCCAGCGTAAACTGCTCAAAGCCAACCTCATAGCCCGCCTCTGCCCACTCGGTGGTGTGGTTCTGACGGAGCGAGATCAAAAGCTCTCCGCCAAGACGCATATCCACGCCCGAGAGATCCACGGTATATTTCATGGAGGACTGCGGACGAACGTTCACCTGAGGAATGACACCGTCGCGAATCACCCTTCCTCTCTGGGTAAAGCTCCACCAAAGGGAAAGATCGGAGAGATTCGTAAAATAACGAAGATTCTTTACGCGGAAGGTACCCGCGGAAATATCCGCCTCGGTCACACGGAAGGGCTTGATCGCCTGCTTGTATTCCAAAAGACCCGTGTGAGGACGGCGATCGGGGTAAACCAGACCGTCTACACAGAAATTTCCATCGTTGGGCTTATCACCGAAATCACCGCCGTAGGTATAGTGAGGATGATAGAAGCGATCCTCGCCCGTTGCCACCGAATGATCGGTAAATTCCCAAACGCATCCGCCAAAGAACGCGTCATACTTATAAATGATATCCCAGTATTCCTTCAAGTCTCCGGGGCCGTTGCCCATAGCATGGGAATACTCGCAGAGATAAAGGGGCTGATCCCACTTCTTGTTCTTCAGAATGAGATTCTCGCAATCCTTAGGCGCCCAGTACATAAAGCTCATCACGTCGGAGCAGCTTCCGTAATGGAAGTCGGTCTTCGTGCCTGCGGGAGGAGGAGAGTTATACCCGTTCTGATGAATATACATATACCGACGGGAGGCATCCTCGCAGTGTACGATGCAGTCGGGCATTCTCTCGTGGAGATAGCGATACATCTTTTTCTGATTTTCTCCCACGCCCGACTCGTTTCCGAGGGACCACATAACCACGCACACGTGGTTCTTGTCCCGCTCGAACATACGGGTCACGCGATCCTTGTAGGACTCGGTCCATTCGGGAGAATCGCTGAAGAGATCCCAATATTTGACCACCTGCGCGCCGTGTGTCTCCAGATCGGTCTCGTCTATGACAAGGAAGCCGAGCTTGTCGCAGAGTCCGAGGAACCTCGGATCGTTGGGATAGTGGCTGGTACGGACGGTATTGACGTTATGCCGCTTCATGATATAAAGATCGCGGAGCATATGATCCATGGGGGTCGCCGAGCCGAGAATGGGATGGCTGTCGAGGCGGGTGACGCCCTTTGCCTTCACCTTCTTGCCGTTGAGATAGATCACGCGGTTGACAATGCGAAGATCCTTAAATCCCACGTACTGACAGATATATTCGCTGCCGCAATGGAGAACGAGGGCGTAAAGATAGGGTGTTTCGTCATTCCAAAGCATAGGTGCGTCTACGACAATCGCGGGCTTCTCCGCCGTATTTGCCTGTCCCCTCGCAATCTCCCGTCCCTTGGGGTCAAGCAGACGGTAGTCATACGCAAGCCCCTCGTCCGCTGAAAGATCAAGTGTCAGCGTTGCCTTGGAAAATCCCTCGGACAGCGCGCTCTTAACGTAAATATCTTCAATGCGCTTCTTGTCGCGAGCAAGAAGATAGACCTCTCGGAAGATACCCGAATAGCGGTACTTGTCCTGATCCTCCAGATAGGTGCCCGTACACCACTTGAACACCAACACCTTAAAGGTATTGATTCCCTCCTTCAGAAATCCCGTCAGATTGATCTCGGAGGTCATGTGGCTGACCTGACTGTAGCCCGCGAATCGATCGTTGACGAACAGGTAGAAGCAGGAATCCACGCCTTCAAAGTTGATAAAGACCTCCTTTTCCAGCATAGAAGCCCCCACCATCACGTCGCGAACGTATAGTCCGCAGGGGTTCTCTACGGGAACGTGAGGGGGATCTACGGGAATGGGATAGCGCACGTTGGTGTACTGAGGGATATCGTAGCCCTTGTCAAGCACGCTCTGCCAGCTTCTCGGAACCGTCAGCTTGTCAAAGCCGTCGGCACGAAAGGAGGAAGCCAGAAAATCGGGAGCGTCCGCGATAGAGGGATAGTAATGAAAATCCCAATCTCCGCAAAGGGACAAAAGATTTTCACTTTCCGCGCGGTTGTCCTTCAATGCCCCCTGCTCGGTGCCGTAGGGAATAAAATAGGCTCTCGTTTTTTCGCAATTCACGTGAAGCGAATCGAGAGAGGTGTGATAAGAATAAGGGAATACCATAAAAATGACCTTTCCTTTCTTAAAGTAAATTCGGATTCGGGAAGCGAAGCCTCGTCGCCCGATCTACCATCATTATATCGGTTCTGTTTTTCCAATACAAGAGCAAAATGACACGAAAATATGGCTAAATGTCATCTTTTTCAAAAAAATATTTGCAAAGTATGGGAAAATGTCGGAATTGAATTGACGAAAACAGGAAACCGTGGTATAATGAGCGTGAGCAAAATGCCTGGTGGGGAAAGGAGTCTCTGATGAAAAATCCGAAATACCGTCGGGACCTGCCCGACGGCTCCAAGCAATATTTCGAGGATCGGATTGAGCGTCCCTCCTCCGATCAGATCTATTACGACGACGTGCTTTCCAAGCCCCCGCTCTCCGAAAAAAGCGGAGGTCTTGAATTTTTTTATTTTGGAAAGGAACAGTCCTACCCCAATCGCGTCATTCGCCATCGATACACCGATGAATATATGCTCCACTACGTAACGGGGGGCAAAGGCACCTTCAATAACCGCTCCCTTGGCGCGGGGGAGGGATTCCTGGTCGTTCCGGGCGCGCCCCACACCATGGCATCGGATCAGGACGATCCTTGGCAATTCAAATGGATCGCGTTTCAGGGAAGCGATGCCCGCCGTCAAATGAAGGCGCTGGGATTGGATGAAAACCACTTGTATTTTACTTTTTCCTTTGCCGATCGTCTGGAGGAGCTGATCGACGACGTTCTCTACCGAGATCACGGAGACTGCGACCTGAATACCTATATGCAGGGGGTATTTTATATCATTCTCTCCTACCACAAGCAGGAATATCTGAACTCTCTGTCCCCAAAGCACAAGAAACAGGGGTACGCGCAAAGAGCCATGACCTATATGGATGAGCATTACGGGCAAACGGTCCGAATTGACGACATTGCCGAGGGTCTGCACATATCGAGAAAATATCTGTGCGCCGTATTCAAGCAAGAAACGGGAATGTCCACCAAGGAATATCTGCTCAACCGAAGAATCGAGGCGGCGGCAGACCTTTTGCTCCACACCGACATGACCGTCGGGGAGATCGCCGCCGAGGTAGGATACTCGGACTACACCCAGTTTTCCCGTATGTTCCGCAAGAAAAAGGGCTGCTCGCCCCGCGAATACGCCAAACGCCATAAGCAAGCCACAGGTACATAACTCCCCCGAAAAACGAATATAATCACATAGGAATCATATATGAAAGAACAAAGAAAAGCGCCGGAGCTTCTTTCTCCGGCAGGAAATTTTGAAAAGCTTCGCGCCGCCATCCTTTACGGAGCGGACGCGGTCTATCTGGCGGGACAGCGTTTCGGAATGCGCTCCGCCGCCGATAACTTTACCGACGAGGAGCTGGAAATGGCAGTCTCCTACGTACACGAGCGAGGAAAAAAGCTCTACCTGACCCTCAACACCATGCCCCACGGCGCGGAATACCCCGCCCTTCGGGACTTTCTCTCCCGCGTCAAGGGCTTTGGAATCGATGCCTTCATCGTCGCCGACCTCGGTGTCCTTGCCGCTCTGCGCGAGATCATGCCCGACGCGGAGATCCATATCTCAACGCAGGCAAGCATCGTCAGCCCCGAGGCGGCAAGAGCCTACGCCGCGTTGGGCGCGAAGCGTCTGGTGCTGGCAAGAGAGCTGACCCTCTCCGAGATCCGCGCCATTCGGGACGGACTTTCTCCCGAGGTCGAGCTGGAGGCATTTATCCACGGCTCCATGTGCGTCTCTTACAGCGGTCGGTGTATGCTCTCTCATCATCTGACGGGCAGAGACGCCAACCGAGGCGCCTGTACCCAGCCCTGCCGCTGGACCTATACCATCACCGAGGAAAAGCGTCCCGATACGCCCTTCCCCATTGAGGAAAACGAGCTCGGCACCTTCGTCATGTCCTCCAAGGATATGTGTACCCTCCCCCTCATTCCCGAGCTGATGAACGCGGGAATCGATTCCTTCAAGATTGAGGGACGTATGAAGAGTGCCTACTATACCGCCGTGGTCACCAACGCCTACCGTATGGCAATGGATGCCTATCTGCAGAATCCCGACGGCTACGCCCTTGACCCCGCCCTGCTTCGGGAGCTGGACAGCGTGTCCCACCGAGAATATTGCACGGGCTACTATTTGGATGAACCGACCAAGGAAGCGCATCTGTCCACCTTTAACGGCTACATTCGGGAAAAGGCGTATTTTGCCACCGCTCTTCCCGCCGAGGAGCTTCCCCTCCCCGAGGGAGCGGAGGTCGAGAACGAAAACGGACGGCTCTATCCCTTCATCCAAAGAAACAAGGTGTCGGCGGGAGATGCCGCCGAGCTGATCTCCCCCCATAAGATCGGAAGAGCGTTTCGCGTACGCGAGCTTTACGATGAGGAGGGAATGTCCCTTTCCTCTGCCCCTCACCCCTCCATGAAATTCTTTGCCCGAGTCCCCTTCGAGGTGAAGGCGGGAGATATCATGCGCTCGGGAGAATAAAAAAACGCAGGAATTCCAAACGAGAACATCAAGAAAGGAATTCCTATGCTTTCTGTTTTATGCGTCCTTTTTTTGGGTGTCCTTGAGGGCATCACCGAATGGCTGCCCGTCAGCTCCACGGGGCATCTGATCCTGCTTGAGGACCGTCTTCCCCTCTCCATGAACGAGGAGTTTCGGGAGCTTTTCGATGTGGTCATTCAGCTTGGAGCCATTCTGGCAGTCATCATCCTCTGGTATAAGGATCTGACTCCCCTTGTAAAAAAAGAGGAGCGCCCCCAAAGGCTCCGCCTCTGGCTCTGTATTCTCCTTGGCGTATTTCCCTCGGCGGTTGCGGGCTATCTGCTGGATGAATGGATCTTTTCCCGCTTCTTCAACGCCCAAGCCGTTGCCGCCATGCTGATCCTCTGGGGCATTCTCTTCCTGCTTCTGGAGCGGCTCTTTAAAACATACGCCCCCTCCTTCTCTTCCACGGAGGAGCTGACTCCGAGGATCTCCTTCCTCATCGGGCTTTGGCAGATCTTCGCCCTCCTTCCGGGAACCTCCCGCTCGGGGGCTACCGTGTGCGGATCGAGACTCCTTGGCTGCTCGCGGGAATGTGCCGCCCGCTTCTCCTTTTTTCTTGCCGTTCCCACCATGCTGGGTGCCTCTCTTCTAAAGGGAGTCCGCTACGCGGCAAAGGGCGTTTTCCCATCGGGGGAGGAGCTTTTGTGGCTGGGGATCGGCTCGTTTTCCGCCTTTGCCGTTTCCCTTATCACCCTTCGGTTTCTGACCGATTACGTCCGCCGACACGGCTTTTTCTCCTTCGGCGTTTACCGCATCCTCTTGGGAGGCTTGGTGCTTGCCGATTATTTTCTCTGAGATCAAGGAAGAAATCATGAACGAAGAAAGAAAACTGATGATTCCCTATCCCATTATCGTGGAGGGAAAATACGACCGTCTCCGTCTTTTGTCGGTATGCGAAGCGCAGATTCTGACCACCGACGGCTTTGGTATCTTCAAGAAAAACGAAAAGCTCTCTCTGTTTCGCCGACTGAGCGATAGCTCTCCCATCATTCTCCTGACCGACAGCGACGGAGCGGGCAAGCTGATCCGCTCCCACCTGACGGGCGCGATCCCCAAGGATCGGCTCATTCAGCTCTATATTCCCAAGATCAAGGGCAAGGAAAAGCGGAAGGACGCGCCCTCTGCCGAGGGAACCCTCGGTGTGGAGGGAATGGAACGGCAGCTTCTTTTCGACCTGCTCGCTCCCTTTGAATCTGCCCGGCGGTACGAAAGCTTTCGGGAAAATCCCCTGTCCAAGGCGGATTTTTACGCGGATGGGCTTTCGGGTCACGCCGACAGCGCCAAGAAGCGGGACGCGCTTGCCCGCGCTCTCTCCCTGCCCGACGGCATGAGCGCCAACGCCCTCCTTGCCGCCGTAAAAATCCTGACGACCTACGAGGAATATTGCCGTCTCGTGGGACGAGAGGAACCATAAGCACAAGGTTTTTTTGAATATTTTTGAAAATGTGTTGCAAGAATGAAAATTATGTGATAAAATAAAGGGAAGAATTTATCGAAAGGAACTCGATCAAACATGAAGACCAACAAAACAATACTTCGCAGAATCGCGTGTCTCGTTCTCGTGATCTGCTTCTCCGTACTGGCTCTGGCGTCCTGCGGCAAGGCAACGCCCAACGCGGATGATGCCAACGGATCCTTCGGCTCTATTACGTGGGACTATAAGAAGGATACCAAGACCCTTACCCTGACGGGAGCAGGCGCCATCGGCGACGTTGATTTCAACGAGGATAACGCTCCTTGGGCAGGAGACGTTCGCATGAGCGCCGAGAAGATCGTCGTCAACGAGGGAATCACCTCGGTAGGAACCTACGCGCTTTGGGGCTTTGCCAACGTGACGCAGATCTCTCTTCCCTCGACCCTCACCGCCATTGGCGACTACGGCTTTGCCTACTGCTCGAAGCTGGCAAGCGTAAACTTCCCCGCCGCGCTCACCTCTCTTGGTAAGGGCGCATTTGAGGGATGCGGCGCCCTGTCCGCTATCTTCCTCCCCGAGGGAATCAAGACCATCAGCGAGAATGCCTTTGCGTTCTGCTCGGGCTTGAAGGGCGCTATCATCATGGGCGCGCCCCTGACCGTTGAAAAGAACGCGTTTCGCAACTGCCACGCTCTGACGAGCGTAGTGGTTCGCTCCTCCGTCAGCACCACGCTTCCCGCAGACGCGCTGACCGGCATTGAGGACCCCACCAAGATCGCGGTAAAGCAGTCGGATAACGCCACGGGAAAATCCAATATCACCATTACCTACAAGTATGACGACGGTACGGTCATCAATACGGTTACGAAGCCGCTGGACCTCTACGCAACCCTTACCGAGCCCACCCCCGCCATCGAGGGCTATACCGCAGATAAGACCAGCGTGACGGTAACGGGCAGCGCCGTAGACGAGACGATCACCGTCACCTACACCAAGAATGCCCCCGTTGAAACCGAGCCCGTCGAATCCACCGAGCCCATTGAGACCGAGCCCGAGGAGGAGAAGAATCCCCTTTCCTCCATCATTGCCATCGTGATTATGGTTCTCGTGCTGGCAGGTATCGGCGTTGGTGCCTTCTTCCTCATCCGTTCGGATAAGAAAAAGGGAAATAAGGGCGGAACCGTTCGCAAGAACAATAAGAAATAACCGTCATGAAAAATAACTATCACGTAGACGTCAAGCTGTCGGAGGACCTGTTGCGTAAGCTTCTGTACGTTTCCGAAGCGGAGCATCGCTCGCCCTCGGCACAGTTTGCCTTTATGCTGCGAAACAATATCGCCTATTTCGAAAAGACTAAGGGAAGAATCCCCGATGCCGCCCTCAAGGCAATCGATCTTTCGGAATACGAGAAAGAAGAATCCTAAAAAAACCGTGGAGGCTTAAATGCCTCCACGGTTTTTTCAGCCTCTCGGCGCAAAAAATCGTTCACGCCGCCTCAAGACGCATGACAAGGACCGAGATATCGTCTCCGCTTCCCTCGTCCTTGGCGTATTTCACCACAAGCTCCGCCAATCGCTCCACGTCCGATCGCTCGGCATGGCTGCGAAGCAGGTCGTAGAGCCAAGGGCATTCCTCCCGACCCTGCGTCACTCCGTCGCTGACCATAATAATCAGATCCCCCACGCCCACGTCCAAGCCGATCCGCTTCACGTCAGGCTCCCGAAGGATCCCCAAGGGAACGGTGCGGGAGCGAAGCTTGAAAAGCCCTCCCTCCCGATAGACGTAGGTGGGAGCCGCCCCGCTTTTGTAGAAGGATGCCCGTCCCTCCATCAGATCCAATTCCAAAAGGTCGGCGGTGGCGGAGCATTCGTGCAGGCTTCCGCTTCCTCTGTTCCGCAAAAATACGTTGAGCAAGCGAATGGATTCCTCACAGCCTCCCTCCGCGCTCAATAGCCTTTTCAGGAAAACGCCCGCGATCCGCGAGGTGGCGGATGCCTCACGCCCCGACCCCATACCGTCGCTGATCAGCGCGTAAAACCTGCCCGACTCGGCAGAAAAGGATTTTACCGTGTCTCCGCAAAACGACTCCTCTCCCATGGCGCACACGCTTCTCCTCGCCACGCGGGGAATCATATTGGGGGTCTGAATCAGCTCCAGAAGCCGATCGTCGTCTCCCCACCGAGCCTCGTCCAAGGAAACGCCAACGCACTCCTGCGCGATCAGACGAACCGTTTCCCGTTCCCGCCGCAGTCTCTCTCCGTCACTGTCCCAAATGAATACCCGTCGGCGGCGACTGCCAACGACCCGCGCGCATCCCGAAAACTCCCTCTCTCCCAAAGCAAGGGAAAGCGTCTCCGATGCCGCCGCATCGGTTTCGTATTCCTTATCGCCGTCGGTCATAGCGGCGGCAAGCATTTCGGATAGCATTCGAAAGTCCTCCGAAAAAATCTCGGTTCGATCCGCCGCCAGAAGCTCCGCCTCGTATCGGGCGGTATTGTGATGAATCTCCTCCAGAATATCGGGCATCCTTCCGCAACGGTCAGACAACTCCTCTGGCACGTCCGCGCGCTCCAGACGTCCCCGCTGATGCAACGTCGAGGAAAGCTCCCCGATCATTTCAGAGGTTTGGCGAAAGCACTCTCCCCAGCAGATATCCTTGGTGGGACAGCTGGTACAGCACGCGTCGAAGGCGCGGTCACAGATCTGTCGGAGATCTGCCTCCTCGGCGTGTCCCCGCTCCCGCGCCTGCTGATAAAACAGATCGCCAAGCTCCCGAAAGCCCCGACACAGGGTTTGGATCCTTTCCATGGAATCATTCAATCGGACCCTGTCCTCCAAGGTAAAGGGAGGTGCCACGCGCACGCTCTCCTTAACCTCTGCGGAGGCCCTGTCCTGCTCTGCCTCGGTCCGCAAAAAAAGCCTGTCCCATACCGCGAAAAGAAAGTGCGCCGACAATAAAGCCGCAAAGACCCCGTCAAGGATGCCAAGCCCCAAAACGTAGTATCCCCAGCCAAAGCTCGCCAAAAAGGAGAGAAAGGAGCCAAGCCCTACGGAATAGGGAAACAGAATCCCTCCCACCAGCGCGCCGAAGGCAAACATAGGCGACAAGGACGGGGCGATCGCCATTCCCAAAAGCGTCCCCGTGACCATTCCCTCCACAATCCCCCGTTTTCGGCTCACGTATAACGCCGCGAACATGGCGCCGAAGATCCCCAACGAGATCCCGTAAAATTTCCAATCGGCAGCCCCGTAGCAGAGAAGGATCCCCAAACTCAGAAATCCGATCTGATAGCGCCAGCTTTCCCGATCCCTCTCATAAAATCCGCTCAGAAGAAGAACCGCCACGGGTGCGATCAAGACCGACAGCACGGTGCCGTAAAGGTCATAAAACAAATATCCGCCCGTACGAAGCCGAACCAAACCAACGGCAAAGACCGCCACGGCGGAGGTCGCCATCCGAAGCGCCACGTGCTCCCGAAAGAAATGGGGCATGACCTCCCCCAGCGTCACCTCTCCTCGCCTCTTGGAGCGAAAGCGGGCAGGAAGATCCAGCATAAGCCTCGTCAAAAT
This sequence comes from Eubacteriales bacterium, assembly GCA_045656325.1. Classification (GTDB taxonomy): domain Bacteria; phylum Bacillota; class Clostridia; order Oscillospirales; family CAG-272; genus HGM12713. The sequence continues at coordinate 9,023 of JAZOQX010000088.1, read as the reverse complement.
ACGAATGGCTGCGACGGCAACAAATACCAAAAGCCATATGGCTCTTTCCCCGCTTCCGAGCGCCCAAAGGCAGGCTCCGCCAAGCACGTAGACCGCACGTCGGTCGGCGGCAGCCAGCAGCGCCACGCCAAAGGGAGCCGCGCCGAAGGGCAGGACCGCCGCGCTAAGCACGTATCCCCAAAGGGCGTGTATCATACCGAAAAATACCGTCCGCAGCAGAATGCCGATCCGATGCCCCTCTCCTCCCTTGGCTTCGATTTCCTCGATGCCTGTCCGATGCTCTCTTGTATCCATTTCCTTATCCTTCCTTTTTCGGCATTCGCCGATTTCTTCGGAGTTATTGTACCAAACCCTCCTTAAAAAGCTTGTCGAAATCGGTTTCCGCGCTGCGAAAAGGAAATTTTCGTTCGTCCCCTTCCCTGTTTCTTCGACCGAAAAAAAGGCTTTTTTCCCTTCTCCTTGCGGGAAATGGCAGAAAAAACCGCTTCCGCTCAGATCACGCGTCCCCATATCCCCTTGATTTTTTTGGATGGTTGTGCTATACTGATAAAAATTCCCTAAAAGGAGAAGCTATGAATACGATGAAACGGCTTTTGGCGGGATTCCCCTCTCTGGCGGGAAAAACCGTTGCCGTCAGCGGTGCCACGGGCGGGCTGGGAAGACCCCTTTGCGAGCATTTGGCGCGGCTCGGCGCATCCCTGATCCTTCTGGATCGAAGCATGGAAAAATCCCACGCCCTCGCCGATCACCTGAAAACCATCTGTCCCGATCTGTCCGTCTCTCACCTGCAAGTGGACTTGGAGAACATGGATGCCGTGAGAGAGACGGCAACAAGAGCCGCGTCTCTCCCCATCGATTACCTGATTCTGAACGCGGGCGCATACAGCATTCCCAGACACACCTGCCAAACGGGCTTCGATAACGTATTTCAGATCAATTTCGTCTCCCCCTGCTACTTAGCAAAGCGCCTGCTTCCCTCCATCAAGGCGCGGGGCGGCAAGATCGTTGCCGTGGGCAGCATCGCTCATACCTATTCGGAATCCGATCCCTCCGACGTGGATTTTTCCACAAGGAAAAAGGCAAGTCTGGTTTACGGCAACGCCAAGCGATATCTGATGGCATCTCTGCCCGCCCTTTCCGACGGAGATCCCTCTGCCGTCTCTCTGGTCCATCCCGGCATCACCTTTACGAATATCACCGCCCATTACCCGCCCCTGATCTTTGCGCTGATCAAGCATCCCATGAAGGTCATTTTCATGTCGCCGAGAAGAGCGAGCCTTTGCATTCTGTCGGGAATCTTTTGGGACTGCGGACCAAGCGAATGGATCGGTCCCCGCCTCTTCAATATCTGGGGACTCCCCCGCAAAAAAAGACTGAAAACCATTTCCGAGGACGAGAAGACTACCATCGTTGCCGAAGCGGAGCGCATTCTCCGCTCTCTCGAGGAACCCAATGCATAATAAAAAGCCGACGGAATCCGTCGGCTTTTTCATGTTATGAATTTTCTGTCATAAAATGAAGGTGAGCTTACAGCTGCTCCTTCAGCTTTTCGATGCACTCGGCGCAAACCCGCTTGCCCGAAAAATAAACGATATTGTCCGCCCGATTGCAGAAGGTGCAGGCAGGCTGATATTTCTGCAGAACGATACGGTCCTCGTCAATAAAAATTTCAATGGAGTCCTTTTCCTTGATGCCCAGCGTCTTGCGGATCTCAATGGGCAACACGATCCTTCCCAGATCATCCATCTTGCGAACTACTCCCGTGGATTTCATCCTTCCGTCTCCTTTGCGCTTGAAAATAGTTTGGGTGTCGATTTCCGTCTCTATTATAACAAACCCGTCGATCAATGTCAAGCCCAAAATTTGGAAATAAAGGGCAAAAAGCAAAACCCTCCCTTGCCGCCTGCCTTTGCTCGGTTTTGGTTTAAAAGTCAGAGCGATTGGTTATAATACCCATATCTATACTAACAGACCGACCTGGAGGATGGTTATGCTAAAGGGAATTCAAAAGAATATGATATGGATCCGTACCCCCGAGAACCGATTTTTTGAAGCGGCATACTTCGTCATGCGCCCCGGTGCCTGCTCCGATACGCCCCGAGAGGGAGAAATGCTTCGAGAGGCAAACCGTCTTCTCGCCGAGGGAACCCGTAAGCCCCTGTCCCGCGGGGAGCATCGCCCTTGGCGAAGGCTGATTCCGTTTTTTGCGGGGCTTGCCTCGGGAGCCGCCCTTTCACTTCTGCTTGTCCTCCTCGTGTAAGCCCCCTTGACAAGATCTCCAAAATATGGTATACTATTCGTACCAACAAGTAAACAGTTGCCTTCGAGGAATATGCGGGGAGCGGTGTCGCATATTTTGAGGAGGCTTGATTGCGTGCCTTTTTTTCGTTTTTTGAAACCACATTTTATAAAGAAACAGGAGTTTTTATGCCCAAACAAGAAAAAAGTAAGCTTCGCGTCATCCCCTTGGGGGGATTGAACGAAATCGGTAAAAATCTGACCGTACTGGAATATGCCAACGATATTCTGATCGTGGATTGCGGACTCGGCTTTCCCGACGAGGATATGCCGGGTATCGATCTGGTTATTCCCGATATTTCCTATCTGGAGGTAAACCGCGAAAAGATCCGAGGAATCGTCCTGACCCACGGTCACGAGGACCATATCGGCGCCATTCCCTACATTCTGCGCCAGATCAATCCTCCCATCTACGGCACAAGACTGACCCTCGGCATCATTCAAAACAAGCTCTCCGAGCACGCGCTTCCCTGTACCCCCTCTCTGAACCAAGTGAACGCGGGAGAAACGGTACGCCTCGGAAGCTTCGCGGTAGAATTTATCCACGTGAACCATTCCATCGCCGATGCCTGCTGCCTCTCCATCACCACTCCCGTGGGCGTGGTGGTCCATTCGGGAGACTTCAAACTGGACGTTACCCCCATTGACGGCGACATGATGAACATTACCCGACTTGGTGAGATCGGACGAAAGGGCGTTTTGCTTTTCATGTGCGAGTCCACCAACGCCGAGCGCGCGGGACACACGCCCTCGGAAAAGAAGGTCGGAAAATCCTTGGATAATATCTTCTCCGCCAACGCCGATAAGCGGATCGTCATTGCCACATTCTCCTCCAACGTCCACAGAGTCCAGCAGATCATCAACGTCAGCGCCCGTCACGGACGCAAGGTCGCCATTACGGGACGCAGTATGCTGAACATCATCGGTGCCGCCGTGGAGTTGGGCTATATGTCGGTTCCCGATGGGGTGCTTATCGATATCAACGAGATCAAGCGCTACAAGCCCGAGCAGCTGACCCTTATTACGACGGGCAGTCAGGGCGAGCCTATGTCCGCCCTTTACCGCATGGCGTTTTCCGATCACTCCCAGGTCACGCTTGGACAGAACGATTTGGTCGTTCTATCCTCCAGCGCCATTCCCGGCAACGAAAAGCTGGTGGGACGGATCATCAACGAGCTGACCAAAAACGGAGTCAGCGTTCTCCACGATGCCGTTGTGGAGGTCCACGTTTCGGGTCACGCCTGCCAAGAGGAGCTGAAGCTTTTGCAGGCGCTTCTGAAGCCAAAGTATTTTATGCCCATTCACGGAGAATACCGCCATCTGGCGGCAAACCGCGAGCTAGCGCTGGATATGGGCATGGATCCTCGAAACATTTTTATTTCCGACATTGGAAAGGTGCTGGAGCTTGACCGCCGCAACGCAAAGTTCGTCGGAACCGTACCCGCAGGAAAGATTCTGGTAGACGGCTACGGCGTAGGCGACGTGGGCAATATCGTGCTTCGCGACCGCCGCCACCTGTCACAGGACGGCTTGATCGTGGTGGTTGCCTCGGTGGATACCGAAGCCCGTCTCCTCTTGTCGGGTCCCGATATCGTGTCCCGCGGATTCGTGTACGTGCGGGAATCCGAGGAGCTGATGGACGAGGTGCGTCAGATCGCCGCCGCCGCCATCGAAAAGGCGCTGAACCATCGGGGAAAGGTGGATCGCATGGAGCTGAAGAACTGTGTCAAGGACGACGTTTCCAAGTTCCTTTACGCAAAAACCAAGCGAAAGCCCATGGTTCTCCCCGTTATCATGAATCTCTGATCACGAATTTTTCACCCTTGCAGTTTAAAATTCATACTGTATTCATAAAACGTTCAATATTTTATCATGCTATCCTTGTATAATGTATAGTGCTTGTCCTATACAGACGAGCCGTTTCGCAGGAAACGGTCAAAGAGTACAATTCAACCCAAAATAAAAAAGAAAAGGTGGATCCTTCCATGGGAAAATCAAACAGAATCCGCGCCAACAGAGTGCAAAAGCCCGTGAACGCGCCTCGCGCGAGCAAGAAAAACAATAAGAAGGGACTTTCCAGCCGCGCAATGTCCATCATTGCCATCGTGGTAACGGTTGCCATTCTCTTGATGGTGCTTGCCTTCGTTCTGATCGGAAAGGGCGTTCCCAACCGATTGAGAAAATCGGCAGAGTCCGAGAATTTCTCCATCAATACGAATATGATGTCCTACTACTTCTATTCGGCATACAACTCCTTTGCCGAGGAGTATTCGGATTACATGACCTATTTCAGCCTCGACACCTCCAAATCGCTGAAGGATCAGCCCTTTGGCGGCGACGGCTCCCAGACCTACTACGACACCTACTTCCTCGGAAGCTTTTCGGGAACATGGTTTGACTATTTTGCGGAGCAGACCAAGGCTGAGGTCACCTCTATGCTTCTCTATCTGGAGGAAGCCAACGCCAGAGATATCTCTCTGACCGATGAGGAAAAGGACAGTATCCGAGAGTCCCTGGAATCCTCCGCCATCGCCTACGGATACAGCAGCAATATGGATTCCTATTACTCGATGCAGTACGGCAAGGGCGTTTCCCTGAAAGACGTTCAGGCGGCAATCGAGTATTCCACGCTGGCATCCAAGGTGCAGAACGAGATCTACAACGAATATGAAACCTGGATCAAGAACAATCCCGACGAGGTTGACAAGAAATACGATTCCGACAAGAACTCCTTTAATCTGGTTGACTTTACCTACTACGCCTTCACCGTCAGCTACGACACCATCGCCAAGGAGGTTCTCGGCGACGACTATCAGAACCTTTTGAAGGACAATGAGGAAAACCAGAACAAGGTCATGGATAAGTACCGCGAAAAGATCGACGAAGCCAAGGAAAAGGCAGAGGGTCTGGTAGCCATCACCGACGAGAAGGAGCTGAAGAGCGCCATTCTCGAAATCGTGCTGGGCGAAGCCTATGACCAGAACTACAAAACCGAAGGCGCTGACGACGAAAAGGGTACTCTGACCGAGGACGATCTGAAGGAGATCCGCTCCGCTATGATCGCAGAGGTCATTGAAAACGCGTTGGCAGAAAAGACGGAGACCGAAGACACCGAGGATACCGAAAAGACGGAATCCATCGAGATCACGGAAACCACCTCCAAGAACGAGGAGGGCGAGGACGTAACCACCAAGACCGCTACGGCGTACGGCAAGGACGTTCCCGTTGCCTTTGCCAAGATCCTCAAGACCGTTAAGGAGACTCTTGCTTCCAAGGCAACCACCGCGCTGTCCACCTACGTATTGGAGAAGATCTCCTACGAGGAGGACGAGGAGTTCTCAAAGTGGGCATTTGCCGATGAAAGAGCGGCAGGCGACACTAAGGTGATCACCGAGGGTGACGGCGCCGAGGAGGAGCTTACCTCCAAGACGGGCTACACCTACGTTTCGGCGTACGTTCTGAAGAAGCCCGCTTACAGAGACGAGGATAAGACCCGTGACGTAGCCTACGCCCTCTTCCAGACCGAGAAAAACGCCACCAATGCAGCCGCCGCGCTGGTCGCAGCGGAAGTCCTTACTACCGAGGTCTTTGAGGAACTCGTTTTGGTGAACAGCTCCGCAGGAAACACACTCATGGAGGACTGCTACGAGGGACAGGTGGGAAGCGACGTCTTTGACAAATGGCTCTTCGACAAGGAGCTGCCCGTAGGCGCTTACACCACGGAGCCCCTGAAGCTTGACGATTCCACTTGGGCAGTCGCGTACTACGTCGCTGACGGCGAGTCCAACTGGAGAGTAACGGTAAAATCCGCAATCCTTTCCGAAAAGGTTGAAGCGCAGTACGCCGAGATGCAGGAAAAATACGGCGATTCCATCGAAACCTACGATCGCGCCATCAGCAAAATCAAGGCGTAAACAAAAAAGGGCGCAGTTGCCAAGCAACGGCGCCCTTTCAATGCCTATAAAGAAGAAGGAACTACTATGATACTGGAAGCAAAACAAACCACCGTCGCCTACCGCTGCCCCCATTGCGGATCGGGTGTCATCAGCGCCGTGGGGCTTTTCAATCTCCATGCCGACATGGTCAAGCTGAAATGCTCCTGCGGACAGAGCGAAATGAAGATCGTGTACGGAAAGGACGGAAAGGTACGCTTTACCGTTCCCTGTATGCTCTGCCCCAATCCCCATAGCTTTTCGGTCAGCTCCAATCTTTTTTTCAACAAGGAGCTGTTCGTTCTCCCCTGCCCCTACTCCGATATCAATATCTGTATGATGGGCGAGACCAACCACGTCAAGGCGGAGCTTTCCCGCACCGAGCTGGAGCTGCTTGATCTGCTGGAAAAAAGCGGAATTGAAAGCTTTGACGTATTGCAGGGCGACGGCGAGCGCTATCTCTCGGACCCTCAGGTTACGGAAATCGTGACCTACGTCATTAAGGAGCTGGACGAGGAGGGCAAGATCCATTGCCGCTGTCCAAAGGATACCGAGGGCAATTACGAGGCGGAGATCCGTCGGGACGGGGTCATGGTAACCTGCCTGAGCTGCGGTGCCTCCAAGCTGATTCCCGCCGATTCCCTCATTCACGCCCACGAATTTCTCAACGCGGACAGTCTGGAGCTGGAGTGACGCTATAATTATTTCAAAAAGATAGAAGGCGATTCCATTGAAATCTCATTACCATAAAGAATATCTCAAATCTATATTTCCCTGCATCGGCTTTGGAATCCTGTGCGGAGGCTTGACGGGAGCGGCGATCTTCCTCTTTCGCCTTGCCGCCAAGGAGGCGGAAGCCATCTCCCGCTTTCTGTACGGCATGGCAAGGCTCTCCCTTGCGGGCATTTTGATCACCTTTGCGGTTCTGCTGGTCAGCGCCTGCGCCATGGCGCTCCTGCACCGAAAAATCCCCGAGGTCGCGGGCGGCGGCATTCCCCGAAGCGAGGGAATTTTAAGGGGCGTTCTTACCTTCCGTTGGCTGAAGACCCTGCTTGGCACCTTCTTTGGAAGTATGCTCAGCTTTCTTTGCGGACTTCCCTTGGGAAGCGAGGGACCCTCGGTTCTGATCGGAACCTCCATCGGGCGCTTTTTCAGCAGCTTTTTCAAAAAGCAGGTCCCATGGGAGCGATACGTCATGACGGGTGGCGCGGGCGCGGGCTTTGCCATCGCCACGGGCGCGCCTCTGTCGGGCATTCTCTTTGCTCTGGAGGAGGTCCATAAGCGGTTTACTCCTCTTTTGATCGTTACCGCTTCCCTCTCCACCCTGTCGGCAACACTGGTCAACTACCTGCTTTGCGCGGCAACGGGAATCTCTCCCGTTCTCTTTGAGATCCCCCGTCTATCCTCCTTTGCCTTAGCGGACACGGGCTACCTTTTGTTGTTCAGCGTGCTGATCTCGGCATCGGTCACGGTCTTTGACGGGTTGGTATATCTCTATAACCGCACGGTCAAAAAGGCTCCCGAGATCCTTTCGCCCACCGTCAAGCTCATCATCATCTTCCTTTTTGCGGGGGTTTTGGCGTTGTTCCTTGCGGAGGGTACGTACAGCGGACACGACGTAATCGAGAATCTGCTCCTGCCCCGCGAGGGAATCTGGATGCTGCTTGCTCTGCTCGTGATCCGACTTTGCATGATGCTGTTTTCCGCCAGCAGCGGCGCTACGGGAGGTCTGTTTATTCCCTCCCTCGCCATCGGCGCCCTTTGCAGCGCGCTCTTCGCGCGGCTTCTCGTCGCCATGGGAATGTCGGCGCAGCTTTATACCGTTACCATGCTGCTGGGTATGTGCGCCTTCCTCGGCGGAACCCTGCGCGCGCCTCTGACCGCCACCGTCTTCTTCTTGGAGCTGACGGGGCAGTTTACCGACCTTTTCTTCGTGGCGCTGATCGTGTTTATCGTTGCCACCGCCAACGATCTGGTGAATCTCATGCCCTTTTACGACCGTGTCATCAAGCGTATGGAGGGACAGCAAAACGAGGGCAAGGAGCCGCGGATCGCTTGCTTTGAGATGAAGGTATCCCACGATGCCTTCGTCATCGGAAAGAGCGTGCGCGACGTCATGTGGCCCGCCTCCTCCGTGGTCATCGGCATTACCCGAGCCAAGGAGACCAACGAGGACATGGACCACGACGGTGAAAAGCAGCTTTTTGCCGGGGACACCTTGATTCTTCGCGCTCGCTTTTACAATGAAAAAGAGTTAAAGGATCAGCTTTATTCCCTGGTCGGACAAGACTTTGAGATCAAGGAGACTGTAATAAAGAAGTAAAAAAGAAAACCCGCCGCGGATGATCCGCAGCGGGTTTCAGCTTGTCGAAAAATTAAAAAATATTTTTTCAATTCCCGCCCCGCCGTTGTCATCTTGAGCGGCGAAAACATCACGGTGTGATGTTTTCGCAGTCGAACCCGACGGAAGGAGGGCAACGCCCCTTGCGGGAGTTGAGATCTCGGCGGGTCGGTTGCTTTCATTTTATTATCTTACGAATAATAAGCTTCGGAATCGTCTTTGTAGATCCCGTCGCCGCCGACGGCTTCTCGGTTTTGGATCGGCTCGCGAAGCTCCCTCACCAAAACTTCGACTCCGCTCCGCTTCGCTCACGATGACACGCTTTTTGTGTGTTGAACGGAATCATGATACTTGTTCGCATACGTTGGAATTGATTTTTGTTTAGGGATGATGTAAAAATAGACAAGCCCCCCTGGGGGGGTTTTGTTATTTTGTGTCTCCCCCCTACATTT
>JAZOQX010000087.1:0-3169 GCA_045656325.1 Eubacteriales bacterium | reverse complement strand
AAAAAGCGGCGCAAAACTTTTATTACAAATTTGGCTTAGGGGGACACACCTTCCTATTGCTTGTATTAGCTTAAATTTTATACTTTCTTTCTAATGAAAAGATCCGCGGACGGCTTTAGCGCCACCGCGGATTTTAATTTTTTAAAATTAAATAAAAAGAGAATCTCGGCGGCGCTAAAGCCGTGCGAGAATCTCTACTTTAGAAAAAACAATATCTTATTTGTTACACAAAGAATAGAAAGGTGTGTCTCTAAAACCTATTTTGTATAAAAGTTTTTGCCAAACTTTTTTTAAAAAGCGCAAAACCCTATTCCCAACTAACCACTCCCGCATCCACTATTCTGCCGATTCGATGACGTAGAGTCCGCCCTTGCGAACCGAGACGAGGGCGCAGTTTCCCGTGATTTCATTGGAGACGGCGTACTGAAAGCCGCGGGTGAGGGTGGCGTTTTTTAAGGGATATTTACAGCCCTCCACCGAGACACCCTTTGCCTTTTCGGAGAGACAGAGGAGGGAGAGATAGCGAAAGCCGCTTCTCGGAATGAGGGTGCTTGTGGCTTCTATGTAACGGGCGCGGTTTTTGCCGTCGGTCATGATAGCGTGGACTCTTTTAGAGAAGAGATCCTCCAAAATGGCGAGATTGGAGAGGGTGTGGTCAAGGCGACCCGAAAGACCGCCGATGAGAATAATCTCGTCCGCTCCCTCCTTGAGGGCGGTGTCCACTGCCAGTTGAGTATCGGTAAAATCCTTTTCGGCGGGGACTCTCAGAACCTTGGCTTTTTCGGGGATCTTGGACGATCCGATGGAATCAAAGTCCCCAAGGACCACGGAGGGAGTCTCTCCCAAGGAGAGAGCGTTGGCAAGTCCCGAGTCAGCGGCGATCACCAGATCGTCTCCCTTGGGATGCTCGGTAATGCGGGAGGGGTCGATAGAACCGCCCGTATAAATAAAGGCGCGCATGACAGGAGTCCTCACTTCCATTTTTTCTTTTGCTTCAAAATGCCGTGCAGCTCTACGTAGCTTGCGTGGCGGGAGGGAGGGATCTCTCCCCTTCGTACTGCCTCCAGAATGGCGCAGCCCTCCTCCTTGGTATGGGAGCATTTGGTGTATTTACAGGAACCGATCAAGGGAACAAATTCTCTCATGGTTTCGGGCAACGCCTCGCAATCAAAGAAGTCGAAGCGTTCAAAATCCAGCATGGAGAATCCGGGGGTGTCGGCGATGTAACCGCAATCGGCATCCCCCGACAGGGGGAACAGCTCGACCCTGCGAGTGGTGTGCCGTCCCCGCTCGATCTTTCGGCTGATCTCCGAGGTGGAGAGGTCAAGATGGGGGAAAATGGCGTTCAAGAGGGTGGATTTTCCAATCCCCGAGGCGCCCGCAAAGGCGGCAATACGACGGGGGAGATGCTCCTCGATCCACGCGGAAAGGGGGTCCACTCCCTCTTTCGTCACCGAGCTTAAGAGAAAGCAGGGAAAGCCCGCGGTGGTGTAGATCGCGTTCAGCTCCTCGGCGTAGGAGGGATTCAATTCCTTTTTGGTAATCACCACCACGGGCTCAATTCCGTTGTATTCGGCAATGGCAAGGAGCTTGTCTTGGGTGGTGAGAATGGGGGTGGGGGACGCCGCCGCCATGGTGACGAAGAGGTAATCCAGATTTGCCATGGGGGGACGGATCAGAAGATTTCGGCGCTCCGCGATGGCATCGATGACGTAATCCCCCTCCTCCGAGCGACAAAGGGTGACAGAGTCGCCGGGCAGAGGAGTGATTCCCTCGTGGCGAAAGGAGCCTCTGGCGCGGCAGGATACCTCCGAGCCAAGGGGGAGATCGGAGGACTCCGTCAGACGGACCGTGTAGAGTCCGCCCACACCCTTTAGAATTTTTCCGATGGTTGTTGTCATAACATATCCTTTTATATATATAGTCGTAATTTGCTAAGATGAGCTGACGTAAAGATCCACCGACCACACCGAGGAGGTCAGTGGCGTTCCCGCCAAGGGGGATTGAGAGATCACCGTCCCGCGGGGGGCGGCGTTGTTTACCGTGTGGATGCTTCCCACGGTCAAGCCGTAGCTCCGCAAAAGCGCGGCGGCTTCCTCCTCGCTTCGTCCGTACAGATCGGGAACGAGGCGGATCTCATATTGCGCGCCGAGGCTGACCCACAGAGACACCTCGCTGCTTGCCTCTAACATGGTTTGAGAGGGATATTGCTGCTCGATCACCGTTCCCACGGCATGGGAGGATACCTTATACTGGACCGAGCCAACGGTCAGACCCGCGTATTGCAGACGCTCCCGCGCGGCGGACTCGGATAGTCCGACAAGGTCGGGAACGTAGGTTCGCTTCGGGGACTGTCCGCGGCTGAGCAACAGGGTTACCCGATCTCCCGCGTAAAGGGGCGTTCCCGCAGGCGGATCGGTAGACAGAACCGTGCCGCTGGGCGTTTCGGATGCCTTGGCTTCAAAGGAAATCAAGAGAGAACGGTTTTTGAGAACCAGCTCCGCGTCCCGTTGAGAAAGCCCCGTCAGATCCTCCAAGGGATAGGGGTCGGGGGCGCGGCTGACGGTCAGGACGACCTCGGGATAATCGTCGCCCGCATAGATGCGGCGGGTAACGCCGCCCTTGGGGGTTTGGGAGATCACCCGTCCCGAGGGAACGTCGGGATTTTGCTCGTATTGCAGAATAAAATTAAAGGGAACGTCCTCAAGAGAAAGGGAAAGGGGATCCTTGCCCGTAAGATCGGGAACCGTGGCGGTGGTATAACGGCGACCGAGAGGGGCAAAGGTCATGAGAAAGAGGACGGCGACGGTGGTGACGGTAACGGTCAGAAGACCAAGACAGATCCCCGTCAAGAGAGAGAGGGGAAGTCTCTCCTTTCTGTTTGCCTTTTTGGCTCGCACACGGGCGACGCTTGCCCGATAGAAGTCCGCGAAGCGGCTCCTTTTCCCCTTTTTGCGTCCGTTCTTGGAGATCAGATAAGGCTCGGGATCGGACAGTCGGCAGAAGCCGCGGGGGGGAAGATGGGAAAGGGTATCTCGCCCCTTGAGCCGAAGAGGACGGGGGCGGGAGCGGCGCTTGCGTTCTTTTTGGGATAGGGCAAAACGGTATTTCATGGTTCGTCTCCTTTTCAGAATATGTAGAGACGATGCCAAAGGAGGCGACAGGCGAT
>JAZOQX010000086.1:0-13625 GCA_045656325.1 Eubacteriales bacterium | reverse complement strand
TGAAAGAAAAAATCCTGAAGAGAAGAAAATGCGGAATGCTGGTGCTGATTTTGACCGTGCTTTTGTATATCGCATCGGTATTTGGCTTGATTTACGGATTGGGGGAGGGCGATTGGATCCTTTTGGGTGTGAGCACTGCTTACCTCTGTCTTGGTTGGATCACCCTGCTTGGACTGAAGGTTCTCAAGCCTCAGGAGGCTTTGGTTTTGACGCTGTTCGGTAAGTACGTGGGAACCATTCGGGGAGACGGCTTTTTCTTCGTCAATCCCTTCTGTACGGCAGTCAATCCTGCCGCAAAGACCAAGCTCAATCAAAGCGGAGACGTATCCACCCTTTCTGCTCCTCCCTTGCGGGGCGCCAACGCACAGGTCGTGGACAAAAGACTGTCTCTGAAGGTCATGACTCTTTCCAACAACAAGCAGAAGATCAACGACTGCCTTGGAAATCCCGTGGAGATCGGCATTGCCGTGACCTGGCGGATCGTTGACACCGCGAAGGCGGTATTTAACGTGGATAATTTTAAGGAGTACCTCTCTCTGCAATGCGACAGCGCGCTGCGCAATATCGTTCGTCTGTACCCTTACGACGTAGCCCCCAACGTGGACACCACGGGAGACGGGGTTGCCGACGACGGAAGCCTGCGCGGCTCCTCGGAGATCGTGGCGGGACGGATTCGCGATGAGATCCAAGCGAGAGTCAGCGAGGCGGGCATTGAGATCCTTGAGGCAAGAATTACCAATTTGGCATATGCCACCGAGATTGCGGCGGTGATGCTCCAGCGTCAGCAGGCATCCGCGATCATCGATGCGCGCCGTATGATCGTGGACGGAGCCGTCGGTATGGTGGAAATGGCTTTGGAGAAGCTGAACGAAAAGGAGCTTGTTCAGCTGGACGAGGAGAGAAAGGCGGCGATGGTTTCTAACCTCTTGGTGGTGCTTTGCGGTAACCGTGACGCGCAGCCTGTGGTGAACTCGGGAAGCCTGTATTGATGGCGGAAAACGGAAGAAAAAAGCAGATTCCCTTGCGGTTGTCGGAGGAGCTTTACGATGCCCTTGCCGCATGGGCGGAGGATGAGTTCCGATCGGTCAACGGACAGATTGAATATCTCCTGACCGATTGTGTCCGCAAGCAACGAAAAAAGAATCTGAAATCATCGAAGGATGAGGAATAAAGGAGGATGCGTCTTCTGCGGGGTGCTTGGAATGGCACAACCGTGAGGACGCATCTTTTTTCGTTGCAAGATTATTATAATTCGGAAATCAAGGCAAAATGAAAAAATATTCAAAAAATATTCATTCCTTTCTTGACATTTCAAGGGCTTGGTTATATAATATAGATATGATGGATGAGTATGTCTTCTATCTTAGGGTTAGAATATTTATAAGCAGAAAGGAAGGCGCCCGAGCATTTCCGCGCCGTGATAGACAATGAGCAATTTAAGCAGAAGAGAAGCCAGAGAGATCTTGTTGACCTTGCTATTTGAAAGCGAGTTTCGCGCCGATGAGGATTATCGTGAGATCTACGCCACCTCGGCGGAGGATCGTATGATTCCCGAGGATTCCTATATCAAGCAGGCATTTTATAAGATCTTTGAGAATCGGAATGGAATCGACGAGGTGATCGGAAAACACGCCAAGGGCTGGAAGACCTCCCGTCTTTCCAAGCTTTCCCGTTCGGTTCTTCGTCTTGGCGTATACGAGATGCTGTACGAGGAGGAGATCCCCTTCAGCGTAACTATCAACGAAGCCGTTGAGCTGACCAAGAAATTTGACGAGCCCCGCGCCCGCTCCTTTGTGAACGGCGTATTGAACGCCGTGAAGGATGAGCTGGTTGCCGAGGGAAAAGAGAAGAAATGACCGAGTGCTATATTGGCTTTGATACCAGCAATTACACGACCTCGGTTGCTCTATGCGACAGAGAGGGGCGTGTGGCTGCCAATCTGAAAAAGCCGCTTCCCGTGAAAGCGGGACAGAGGGGACTCCGACAGTCGGACGCGGTCTTCGAGCACGTGAGAAATCTGCCTACACTCTTGGAGGAGCTTCGCTCTGTTTTGCGTGAGGGGGATTACCGTCCCGTGGCGGTAGGTGTCTCGGTCACGCCCAGAGACGCGGAGGGATCGTATATGCCCTGCTTCCTTTCGGGAAGGGCTGCGGCAGCCGCGTTCGCGGCGGCAGGAGATCTTCCGCTCTACTCCTTTTCCCATCAGAACGGACACGTGATGGCTGCGCTCTATTCCTCGGGCAGAGAGTCCTTGACAGAGAATCGCTTTCTTGCCTTTCACGTGTCGGGAGGAACCACCGAGGTCCTTCTTTGCACACCGAAGGGAGCGGACTTCGCGGTGGAGACGGTGGGAGAGACGCAGGATATCAACGCGGGTCAAGCCATTGACCGAGTCGGCGTTGCCATGGGCTTATCCTTTCCCTGCGGGAGGGAGCTGGAGTCCTTGGCGGAAAAGTACGTCGGAAGGATCCCGAGGCATCCGATTACGGTAAGAGATGCTCGTTGCAGTCTTTCGGGAGTTGAAAACCTTGCGTTGCGTATGCTCTCCGAGGGAAGACCGAGGGAGGAGGTTGCGGCTTTTGTCTTTGATTTTCTCTGTCGTACGCTTTCCGAAATGGGGAAGCAGACCATAGCGAGGTATGGCGATATGCCCGTTCTTTTTGCGGGAGGGGTCATGTCCAACCGCTTCATGAGGGGACAGCTATCCCGACAGTTTGACGCCGCGTTTTCCGAGCCACAGTTTTCGGCGGATAACGCTGCGGGAATTGCGCTCTTGTGCAGAAGACGGCATCTTTATTTGGAGGAAGTATGAATCAAGCGCAGGCTCTGACGGTAACCGACGTTAACCGATATATCAAGATGCTTCTGACGGCAGACGAGGTGCTTTCCTCGGTTTCCGTTCGGGGAGAGATCTCTAACTTTAAGCCTCATCCCAGCGGACATATGTATTTTACCCTAAAGGATCAGAACGCGGAGATCGCCGCCGTTATGTTTCGGGGGGATGCCTCCCGAATGAATTTTCGTCCCGCCAACGGAATGCGGGTGGTGGTGTACGGAAACATCGACTTGTATGAAAAGAGCGGTCGTTATCAGGTCTACGTGCGGACCATGCTGGCAGACGGTGTGGGTGCGCTTTATATGGAGCTGGAGCGCCTGAAGAAAAAATTAGAGGCAGAGGGACTGTTCGACGAGTCGCGAAAAAAGCCCTTGCCCGCGTTTCCCCAGCGCGTAGGAGTGATTACCGCTTCCTCGGGAGCGGCGCTGCGGGATATTCTGAATATTACGGGACGGCGCTATCCCGAGGCCGATATTCTGATCTGTCCGTCTCTTGTTCAAGGAGCGGATGCTCCCGCGTCTTTGTGCGCGGGGCTGGAGTTGTTGAACGCCTACGGCGGATGCGACGTGATTATTCTCGGGCGCGGAGGCGGTTCGATTGAGGATCTTTGGGCATTTAACGACGAGCAGGTGGTTCGCGCGGTTGCCGCGTCGAGGATCCCCGTGATCTCCGCGGTGGGTCACGAGACCGACTTTACGCTTTGCGATTTTGCCGCCGACCGACGGGCGCCTACGCCTTCGGCTGCCGCGGAGCTGGCGGTTCCCGACCGACGGGCGCTTCTTGGATACGTAGAGGAGAAGCAGGGACAAATGTCCCTGTGTCTACGATCCAAAATCGAACGTTGCGCGGAGAGGATCGGACGGTATGAGAAAAGTCTGTCTCTTCTATCCCCCGAGGGGAAGCTGTCCCGTATGGAGGAAAAGCTCCGTCACGCGGAGGAGCTTCTGGATCGGAATATGAAAAGGACCGTAGAGAGGGATCGAGGCGCGCTTGCCTCGGCATTGGAGCGCTTGAACGCCCTGAACCCCTTGGCGGTTTTGGAAAGAGGATACACCGCCTTGCAGAGTCGAGAGGGACGGATCCTATCGAGAGCGCGGGAGCTGAAGGAAAACGAAACGGTCACGCTCTTGATGCACGACGGAACGGCACAGGCAACTATTATATCAAAAACCTTGAATCATGACGGAGGAAGCCATGACGAATAAGAAAGAAGAAACCATGAAGCTTGCGGAGGCATTGGCGCGTCTCGAGACGGTGGTTGCCGCTCTAGATCGGGAAAACACCGATTTGGAGGATGCGCTGCGGTTGTACGAGGAGGGTGTTCGTCTGGTGGCGATCTGCCAAGGAAAGCTTACCGAAGCGGAAAGAAAGATAAATATGCTGAAAATGACTCCCGACGGGGAGATTGCGGAAGAGGAATTTCAGCCCGAATAAGGGGGAAAATCATGGAAAACAAAAAAGAGACGCTCCGAGAACGGATGGCGGAGAACGCTCTCCGTACCGAGGAGGCGTTGCGTGAATATTTTACGGTCAAGGACAAGGATCTCCAGATCGTTTTGGATGCCCAAGTCTATTCGCTGATGGCGGGAGGAAAGCGGATTCGCCCCTTCCTTGTCAATGAGATCTGCCGTATGCTCGGCGGAGAGGAGCGGGCTTCCATGCCCTTTGCCTGCGCCATCGAGATGATCCATACCTATTCGCTGATCCACGATGATCTGCCCTGTATGGATGACGACGATCTTCGCCGAGGCAAGCCGACCAATCATAAGGTTTTCGGCTATGCCAACGCGCTGTTGGCGGGAGACGCGCTTCTGACCCGCGCCTTTGGCGTGGCGGCGACAAACCCTTACGTGGATCGCTCAGCTTCGGCGGAGGCGGTTCGGATCCTTTCCGAAAAGGCGGGAGACATGGGGATGATCGGCGGTCAGATCATTGATCTTTGCGGAGAGAAGGAGGATTTGGATTTCCAGACGCTTCTCAGGCTCCATCAACTGAAAACGGGGGCGCTCATTGAATGCTCGGCGCTGCTTGGCGCTCTTGCGGCAGGCTTTATGCCCGACAGCGAGGAAGCCAAGGCGGTAACGGCGTACGCGGGGAAGATCGGTCTGGCATTTCAGGTCATTGATGACATTCTCGACGCTACGGGCTCGGTGGAGGAGCTTGGGAAAAATATCGGCTCGGATGCCGAAAATCACAAGACTACCTTCTTAAGCTTTTTCTCCTTAGAGGACGCAAGGGCGTATGCGGCGCGATTGACCGAGGAGGCCGTGGCAGAGCTGCCCGAGGGGGATGGCTCCGAGTCGCTCAGACAGCTGGCGGTCTATCTTCTGAATCGGACCCATTGAAGGAAGCGCGATGAGAGCAGATGTATATTTGACGGCAATGGGATACGTTCCCAGCCGAAAGAAGGCGCAGGATCTGATCGACGGCGGCGCGGTGACCATAGACGGGCAGATCGTCAAAAAATCCTCTGTCCTTATCAATGAGGAAATCGAGCATAAGGTGGAGATCCAGCCGCTGTTTCGATACGTCAGCCGAGGCGGAATGAAGCTGGAGGGTGCGTTGAACGCCTTTGGCATCAACGTGAACCGCAAAAAGGCGGTGGACGTTGGCGCTTCTACGGGAGGCTTTACCGATTGCCTTTTGCAAAGAGGGGCTTCCCGTGTGATCGCGGTGGATTCGGGGATCGGACAGCTTCACGAATCTCTCCGCAAGGACAAAAGAGTGGTCACGGTGGAGCATTTCAATGCAAGAGAGCTGAATACGGACGTGACCGAGGGACCTTGCGACGTTGCCGTGATGGACGTTTCCTTTATTTCTCAGACCTATTTGATTCCCGCTGTCGTTTCTGTCCTTAAGGAGGGCGGAGAATTTATCAGCCTGATCAAGCCTCAATTTGAGGCGGGGAAGAGCGCCCTTGGAAAGGGCGGGATCGTGCGGAGCAGTGCCTATCGGTATCTTGCCATTAAGCGAGTGCTGGAATGTGCCATGAGTGCGGGCTTGGATTGCTTGGGCGTGATTCCGTCTCCCATTGAGGGCGGTGACGGCAATCGGGAGTATCTTGCGTATTTTCGATTGCAGCCCTGTCTGGCTCCTCGGATTGAGGATCGGATGCTGCGGCGGATCGCCGAGCTTTGATCGTTTCATAAATTTTAGAAAATGACGAAAGGTGAAGAACCATGAAAAAGGTGGCATTGATCTCCAACTATAATATTCCCGAGAAATTGTCTGCCGCTATGAGAGTGGTAGACCGTATGGTGGGAAGAGTGGAGGAGATCTTAATTCCCGTGAATCATAAGGAGCGGATTTTACGCAGTAAAAATCACCGCTCCGAGTTCCGCTACTGTACCCACGAGGAGATCGACCGCGAGGCGGAAATGATGATCGTCCTCGGCGGCGACGGCTTTATGCTGGATGCCGCGCGCCGAGGCGCGCTTTCCGAAATTCCCATTCTCGGAATCAATATGGGACGGGTCGGATACATGACCGAGCTGGAGATCGACGAGCTGGATCTCCTCGATCGGGTGTTTGAGGGAGAATATCGGGTAGACGAGAGGACCATGCTGCAGGCGGAGGTCCGCTCCCGCTCGGGACAGAATAAATTTTCCTCCTATGCGCTGAACGAGGCGGCCATTACCAACGGCTCTGCCGCTCGCATCGTAGATCTGGAATTGTCGGACGGAGAGGAATTGGTTTATACGTACCGAGCCGACGGATTGCTGGTTGCCACACCCACGGGCTCTACGGCGTATTCGCTCTCGGCGGGCGGCCCGATCGTGGACCCAAAGCTTTCCTGCTTCTGCGTCACTCCCATTTGTCCGCATTCTCTGTTGGCAAGACCCTTGGTCTTTCCCGATACGGCGGAGCTTCGGATCAAGAACATTTGTACCCGCGAGAAGGTTCTACACCTGACGTTGGACGGAAGAGCGACCTTTGATCTCTATTTCGGAGATACGGTGGTGGTGACCAAATCCAACAAGACGGTGAAGCTGATACGGATCAAGGAAGAGAGCTTCTATACGAAAATTCGTATGAAAAAATTTGTGTAAAATTCGGGGAGAGCAAGGATGAAAACGAAAAGACAAAATCGGATTTTAGAGTTGGTTGCCGAGCATGAGATCGAAACGCAGGAGGAAATGCTGGCGCTTCTCCGCGCGGACGGCTACTCGGTGACGCAGGCCACCGTTTCCAGAGATCTGAAGGAATTGATGCTCAGCAAGGCGTTGACGGCAAGGGGAACCTATCGGTACTGCGTCAATCCTGCCAGAAGCCATGCGGGTAACATTCGGCTCAATAACGCTATGGTGGATTCCATTATCCACGTGGATTTCTCCATGAACAACGTGGTGCTCAAGACCTATCCCGGACTCGCACAGGCGGTGGCATCCTCGGTGGATGCCATGAATATGCATCAGGTTCTCGGATGCGTGGCGGGGGACGATACCATTATCATCGTGACTCGTGACGAGGGAAGCTCGGCTGAGATCAGCGAGACCATTCGGAAATTGATGAAGGCGATGTAACGGAGCGCGTATGATTGAATCCTTACACATTGAAAACGTAGCGGTTGTCAAAACGCTGGACGTAGATTTTCAAGAGGGCTTGACCGTATTGTCGGGAGAGACGGGCGCGGGAAAATCCATTATTATTGACAGCTTGAACCTGTTGCTTGGCGGAAGAGCCGATAAGGATCTGATCCGAACGGGGGAGACTCGATCCGAGGTGTCCGCCGTCTTCGGACATTTGTCCGAGGGGGTTCGCTCCTTACTTTCCGAGCTTGGGCTTGAGGTGTCTGACGACACCCTGATGCTATCAAGAGTGATGACGCAGCAGTCCTCGTCCGCCAGACTCAATGGACGAGCCATTCCCGTTTCTGTGTTGCGTGAGATCGGGGCGGCTCTCTTTAATATCCATGGGCAAAATGACAATCAACAACTTTTGAACCCCAAAAATCACGTGCATCTGTTGGACCGTTACGTGGGAGCTGC
The DNA here is from genome assembly GCA_045656325.1 of Eubacteriales bacterium. Lineage (GTDB taxonomy): Bacteria > Bacillota > Clostridia > Oscillospirales > CAG-272 > HGM12713. The sequence continues at coordinate 5,801 of JAZOQX010000086.1, read as the reverse complement.
AGCCCTTAGTCAGACCTATGGGGAGCAATACCGAAGCGTCCTTGCTCTTCGCAACGAATTGGATTCCCTCCAACGGGACCAAAGAGAGCAGTCAAGGCTTTGCGAGGTGTTGAAATTTCAGATCGCGGAGATCGATGCCGTGAAGGTCAAGGCAGGGGAGGAGGAGGCTCTTACCGAGCTTGCCAACCGTCTGCGCGCCGCGGAGCAGATCGAGAAAAGCTGTCTTTTGACCGAACGGGCATTGGAGGGCGGAGAAAAGGGAAGAGGAGCCATTTTTTTGGTGGAGCGAGCGGCAGCGGCAATGGAAGCCATTTCCGACGCGGTCCCCGAGGCGGACCGTCTCTATACCCGCTTGAACGACGTTCGGTATGAGCTGGAGGATATTGCCGCCTCTCTCGGGGAGATTGATTCCTTTGACGGAGAGGACGTGCTTTCCAAGCTGGATCGCACCGAGGCAAGGCTGGACGCGATTGCCAAGCTGAAGCGCAAATACGGAAGTACCGAGGAGGAGATCCTTGCCTTCCGTCGGGACGCCGCGCAGAGGCTGGAGCAATTGGAACACGCCGACGAGCGAATGGAGGACCTTGCGGAGGAAATCCGTCTTGCGGAGGGCGAGGCAAAAAAGACCGCCTCTGCCTTGAGTGAGCTTCGCCGCAGAGGAGCCAAGGGATTGACCGGCGCCGTTTGTGAAACCCTTGCCTTTCTGGATATGCCGAGGGTTCGGTTTGAGGTCGGTATCTCCAAAGCATCGGATTTTCGGGCGTACGGATTGGATGAGGTGGAATTTCTCATATCCACCAATCCTGGCGATCCGCTTTTGCCCATGGCGAAGATTGCCTCGGGCGGAGAGCTGGCGAGGATCATGCTGTCCTTGAAGAACGTGCTGAACGTATGCGACGGTGTGGATACCGTGATCTTCGACGAGATCGATACGGGTATTTCGGGAAAGACCTCCCGCAAGGTGGGGATCAAATTAAAGGAGATCGGCAGAACCGCGCAGGTACTGTGCGTGACCCATTCCGCCCAGATCGCATCCTTGGCGCATCATCATTTGTATATTTCAAAGAGAGAGGAAGACGGAAGAGTGTCTACCTCGCTGTGCGAGCTGGATGCCGAGGGACGCGTGGAGGAGATCGCCCGTATTCTTGGCGGCATCGAGATCACCGAGGTGCAACGCCGCGCGGCAAGAGAGATGATCGCCGAAGGAGAAGCCTATTCATGAAAGCCAATCAAAAGACCAATGCCATGCGTCAGTTAGACGCGGCAAGGATTCCATACACCGTCTGCTCCTACGAGGTGGATGAAAACGATCTGAGCGGGACGCACATTGCCGACCAGATCGGTCTTCCCTACGAGCAGGTGTTCAAGACCATCGTGACCCGAGGCGACAAGACGGGATATTTGGTATTCTGTATTCCGTGTCATAAGGAGATCGATCTCAAGAAAGCCGCGGTGGTAACGGGCAATAAAAAGGTAGAGCCCGTCCACGTGAAGGAGCTGCTCGGTCTGACGGGGTATATCCGCGGCGGGTGTTCTCCCGTGGGAATGAAAAAGCGGTTTCCTACCTACTTCGATATGGATGCGGGACAACAGGAAGCCATTACCGTCAGCGCGGGGGTCAGAGGAATGCAGCTTCGGCTCAGGTCGGAGGATATCATTGCCTTCGTCGGCGGAAAAATTGCCGATCTGACCTGAGAAAAATCCAAAAATCCCTTGAAAAAAACGATGAAGTGTTGTATAATAAAAAAGTTGTGTAAATGATAATCTTGTAGAAAAAGAGGTTCGATGATATGATTTCAATCAAGAAAATGATATCCGAAGCCATTGAGGAGCAGGTTCACGCTATGAATGCCGCCGCCGAGCTGGATGCGGACACCATTGCGTCGATGCTGGAATATCCTCCCGATGCCAATATGGGCGATCTTGCGCTGCCCTGCTTTAAACTGAGCAAAATTCTGCGTAACGCGCCCGTTAAAATTGCGGCTACTCTTGCCGAAAACGTGAGAGTTCCCGCTCTTTGCCGCATTGAGGCGGTCAGTGGATATTTGAATATGTTTATTGACGGTGCTTACCTTGGTAAGCAGGTCGTTCCCGAGGTCCTCGCGAAGGGAGAGAAGTACGGCGCGCCCGATCTTGGAAAGGGAAGAACCGTGGTTCTTGACTATTCCTCTCCTAACGTGGCAAAGCCCTTTCATATCGGACATTTGGGTACCACGGTGATCGGTCACTCGCTCAAAAAGCTGCACGAATTTGCGGGATACCGCTGCGTGGGTATCAACTATCTCGGAGACTGGGGAACGCAGTTTGGAAAGCTGATCACCGCCTACCGTTTGTGGGGCAACAAGGAGGTCGTCGAAGAGGGCGGAATCGATAAGCTGGTCGAGCTTTACGTGAAATATCACGAGGAGGCAGAGAAGGATCCCACGCTGAACGACAGAGCCCGCGCTGAGTTCCACAAGCTGGAGGAGGGCGACGAGGACAATATCGCCCTTTGGCAATGGTTCGTCAAGATCAGCCTTGAGGAATATAAGAAGACCTACGCCCAGCTTGGCATTGAGTTTGATAGCTATAAGGGAGAATCCTTCTATACCGATAAGATGCCCGCGCAGGTGCAGAAGCTCAGAGACATGGAGCTTTTGAAGATCGACGACGGCGCGTCTATCGTGGATCTGGAGGCGTACGGAATGCCCCCCTGCCTCATTTTGAAGCGGGACGGATCTACCCTTTATCCTACCCGTGACATTGCGGCGGCAGTCTACCGCAAGGAAACCTACGACTTTGACAAGGCGATCTACGTGACCAGCGCGGGACAGAGCTTGCACTTTGCCCAGTGGTTCAAGGTGGTTGACCTGATGGGATACGATTGGGCGGACAAGCTGGTACACGTTCCCTACGGAACGGTCAGTATCAACGGCGCAAAGCTGGCGACCCGTACGGGCAACGTGATCCTGCTTCGCGATCTGTTCGCTTTGGCGATCGACAAGGTCGCGGCGATCATGGAGGAGAAGAATCCCAATCTTGCCGATAAGGAAAGAATTGCCGAGGCGGTTGGCGTTGGCGCCATTGTCTTCTACTATCTTTCCAACAACCGCATCCGTGATATCAACTTTATCATGGAGGATGCCCTCAGCTTTGACGGCAATACGGGTCCTTACGTGCAGTATACCTACGCCCGTACCTGCTCGGTTCTGAGCAAGTCAGAGTCCTACGACCGAGAGGCGGCGCTGACCATGACCGCTTCCGAGGAGACCGAGCTTCTGAAGGTCATCAGCCGTTTCGAGGAAACGGTTCGCGATGCCATCGAAGCCTATGAGCCTTCTATCATTACTCGGTACATTTTGGATCTGGCGGGCGCGTATAATCGCTTCTACCATAATTGCTCGATTCTCGGCGCGGAGAACGAGGCGGTACGCAATACCCGTCTGGTTTTGACCGAGGCGGCGAAAACGGTGCTTGGCAACGCCTTTGATCTGATCTGTCTTGCCAAGACCGAAAAAATTTAATTGAATGAAAATACTGAAATAAAAGAGGTAAGAGACAATGTCCGGACATAGCAAATGGGCGAATATCAAGCATAAGAAGGAAAAAACCGACGCACAGAGAGCGAAGGTATTTACCAAGATCGGTAAGGAGATCACCATTGCGGTGAAGGAGGGCGGCGGAGATCCCGCGTCCAACTCCAAGCTTCGCGATCTGATCCTGAAAGCGAAGGCAAATAACGTACCCAACGATAACATTGAGCGTACCATCAAAAAGGCGCTGGGAAGCACGGGAGAGAACTACGAGGAGGTGGTTTACGAGGGCTACGGTCCCGCAGGAATCGCCGTGATCGTAGAAGCAACCACCGACAACCGCAACCGTACGGCGGGAAATATCCGCGCGTATTTCTCCAAGTATCATGGAAATATGGGACAGACGGGCTGTGTGTCCTACCTCTTTGAGGATAAGGGACTGATCGTTATCTCCAACGAGGACGGTGACGTGGACGAGGACAAGCTGATGGAGACGGCTCTGGAGGCGGGCGCTGAGGATTTTGCCGCCGAGGGCGAGGTATTTGAGATCTACACGGTTCCCGAGGATCTTTACGATATTCAAGAGGCGATCAAGGCGGCAGGCTACGAGATCCTCTCTGCCGAGCAGACGAAGATCGCGCAGAATTACGTGACCCTTGACAGCGAGGAAGAGATCAAGTTTATGGGGCTGCTCATCGAGCGTTTGGAGGACGACGATGACGTAATGAACGTCTACCATAACTGGGAAAATTGTGACTGATCCTTATGGGAAGGTATAAACGACTGCTGTCCAATACGGCAATTTTAGGGGCGGGCACCTTTGCGTCAAAGGTGCTTGTCCTTCTGCTTATGCCGCTTTACACGGCGATTCTTTCCACGTCGGAGTTCGGAACGGCGGATCTGATTTCCCAAACGGCAAATCTTCTCATTCCCTTGGCATCGGTGGGGATCTGTGACGGCATCTTCCGCTTTGCCTTGGAGGATTCGGAGGACCGTCGGGGTGTATTCTCCACGGGAATTTTCGTTTTGCTTTTGGGAAGCGCGGGGCTTCTCGGACTAATTCAGACGCTCAGGGCTTTTGACATATTTTCCAGATACGTGATGCTGATCGCCTGCTACGTAATCGCCTCCAATCTTCATTCCGCTTTTGCGAATTACATTCGGGCGCAAGGAAAAACGGGCTTGTTTGCGGTGCAGGGAATTATCAATACGGTGCTGACCATTCTTTTGAATATTCTTTTCCTGATCGTATTCGATATGGGAAGTCTCGGTTACGTGCTTTCGGTGGTCATCGCCGACTTTACCATGGTGATTTTCTTGTTTTTCGTGGCAAGACTTTGGAGGGATTTTTCTCCTCGTTCGGTTACGAAGAGGACGGCTGCCGCCATGCTCAGGTTCAGTATCCCGTACATTCCTACTACCATGATGTGGCTGATCACCTCGGTTTCCGATCGCTATATCGTTGCCGCCTATTGCGGAACGGCAGAAAACGGACTGTATGCGGCGGCGTACAAGCTTCCCACGCTTTTGGCGTTGGTCAGTGGAGTGTTTATTGAGGCTTGGCATTTTTCCACGGTGAAGGATGCTACAAAGGAGGAACGATCCGATTTCTTCGGTAGCGTGTACGTCAGCTTTATGAGCATTATGGTGATGGGCTCCTCCTTCCTGATCGTGGGGGCAAGGATCTTTACCTCCATTTTGTTGGATGACAGCTATTTCGCTTCTTGGGAGTTTGTTCCCGTATTGGTGATCGCCACCTTGTTTTCAACGCTGGTGTCCTTCCTCGGAAGCGTATATTTCTTGGAAAAAAAGAGTCTTATGTCCATGCTGACCGCCATGTCGGGGGCGGTGGTGAATATTATTCTCAATTTTGTAATGATCCCCGAGCACGGCGCCATGGGCGCGGCGGTGGCGACCCTGATCAGTTATCTGGCGGTATACGCCATTCGGGCGGTAGATACGAGAAACTATTTGAAGTTCTCTCTGCACACGCCCCGATTGATCGTCAACGGATTGCTTCTTTTGGTGCAGGCGGCGATTATGATCTCGGCGTTCCGCTATTGGCAGATTGCGGAAATTCTGCTGCTTGGCTTAATACTGGTCTTTAACGGACGGGGAATCCTTCGCTCCCTGACGAGCGTCTTGAAGGGATTTCTGAAAAAAAGAAAAAATATTTGAAAAATTTCAAAAAGCTCTTGCAAAACAAAACAAGGTATGATATAATATTATACGTTGTGTGCCGAAAGGCAATAAACGAAAATAGAAGGGTAGTCCGCTGCGTCGCTCTGC
>JAZOQX010000085.1:0-2648 GCA_045656325.1 Eubacteriales bacterium | reverse complement strand
CTTCCGCGTAAAGCGAGGAGATCCCAATGTGGTGGACGGATATGATAAGGTAACTAATTTTGGTGAAAATAATCCCGTAAACCTGAATTCTTACACATATAAGGATAAGGTCAACGGTATTTATCTCTTCTATACCACCGAAAATTCTTTGGCAGGCATCGAAGAAGAAATACAAAGCGGAAGATATCTGTATTCGCTCATGGTAGCATCAAATGAAAATCCCGAAACGGCGAAGTTGGAAATTAAGAACAAAAAGGACTATGAGCTGTTAGATTTCAATCTGACGCCCGGTCAGTCCAAGGCAACGTATCTTGGATATCGAACGATTAATAATCCGAATCAGGCAATCACGGATATTCGAATTGCGTGGAATTCTTCGGGAGATATTAAATTTGGTAACGGAGGAGCTGCGTATGCAAATGCGGGCACCTATGCCGAGAACAGCAGCCTGCAGGGAATCTCCTTCTATTATACGAAGGATTCGATGAACGGCGATCCGATCTTGGCAGATTTTTATGCCTCGCGTTCGCTGGATGATGTTCCGGAAGGATACGAGCCTGTAAACATGTTCTCCGGCGGCCCAGCATTCAATCTTAACTATTCCTCTTTCCAAGAGAAAGAAATGTGGGACGAGAAAACCTTCCTTTATTTCCGCTATGACACGCCGTATGAAGGACAGCCGATCTATCTTGGCGGACTTAGCTTTATTGAGATTGACCAGGTGGCTTGTAACACTGTCGATCTTGCAGCTTATGCAAACGAGCTAGGATGGACATTGACCGATTTGGACTTGAAAAATGTTAGCGGTGAGTACCGAAACAAGGGTGGACTTAGACTTTGCTATACAGTAACCAACAACAAAAAGCGTGCAATTTATGATATTAGAACCTTCCTTGCAGAGCCGAAAGCTACGCAAGTAGTGCCAAATATCAATTTTGATGGTGTTGGATTTGTAGCCGCAGAACGTTTTTTGATGTGTTCAACTCATGATATCGCAGATCAGGTGGATATACCGATTCGCGAAATGGCGTCAACACACTCGTTTTTGCAGGATAGCACGCCCGGGCAATATGTTAATTTGTTTAACGTCTCCGGCAAACGAGGCGAGGTGGAAACCACATTGTATGCCGGATTGGATAAAGGATACGTAAAAGAAACGTTGAAACAAAGATGCATCGGACTTTACGTAAGTGGACCGACAACCAAATATGACAGTAAGGGACAGGCGCTGGAATCAACTCCGATCCTGATGAGTGAATTCTATTTTGGCTCTAAGGAAAATGCGCCCGAAAATTTGAAGGCGGTCGTTGACTTTACCGATTGCTACGGAGAAAACCCCGTGGATATTTCAGCAAATCGCGGCGTTTATATGTATTATAACCAGACCTTCCCCGAGAAATTGAAGTATATCGAATCAATAGAAGTGGTTTATTCTGAAACCGAAAATTTCTCGCAAGACGAAGCGAAGCTTCAATTGCTCGCCGGCGGCGGACATGAAATCCTTGACTTCAATCTCGCCTCGGTCAACGGAAGCACAATGTATGAAATGTTTATGTACACCGAATCAATGGCGATGTACAACAAGGCGTTTAATTCCGATTACGATGATCGTTCGGCATTCATTAGAGTAACGCGAACAAAAACCAAAGCGAAGGCAATCGAGGATATTCGTATCGTTGAGGTGGGGAAAAACGACCCCGTGCCTCCCGATTCTGCGAAGATCAACGGATATACCTATAAAAAAGTAAGTAATCTGATCCATTGTCTACGTGTTACGGATGGCGCATCCAGCTCACAGATGTCTTTCGCTGCGACACAGGACCATTATTTCTACATATATACGGGTGGAAACGGAGTCGCGCTTACAGACATTTCGTTTAGCCAAAACGCTATGAATCCCGGCACGTATTCGGTAATCAATCAAAACAATTATGCGAATCCCCAAAACCCATGGTGGATCCAAATGCATTCCCCTGAAATTACAGAGAGTGCGTACATCTCTCGCGTCGGCGTTGTCTCCGCAGGAAAGTACAACGACAACGATGCGCGTAAAATTGCTTGCGGAGTTGCTTCCAACCCTTACAATCGCGTCTACTGCGAGCTTTTGAATCAGGGCTTTACGCAGTGCGTTGGAATGGACTTTAACCACGGGACCTCGGACGGCGACACCGTTGCTATTGGGTATACCTTGACGAATAATCCCAAGCAGGCTGTGACGAACATTATCACGTCGGAGCAAAACAAGGAAACCATTTCTGTCAACGGAATTACATATACGAGAGGAACGGGGGTTTCACTGAACGCAACGCTCAAATACGGTAATAATATTTACCTTTATTATACGCTTGATTCGAAAGCAGGTAGCTTGATTACGGGAATTTCCGGAGAGCTCTCCACCAGAAGCGGAGTAGAATATTTGCAGCGAGCTGAAGGCGGTATCAGTAACTTGAACCTGAATGCTGCGGACAAAGATCCCAGCTGTAAGGATAACAGCTATTTGCCGGCGATCTATTTGTCCATTCAAAGAGACGGTGCGGTCAATAAGAACGCATCACTTTCTGCATCTGTGTTCTCTGAAAATCCGCAGATGAAGCTGATCGTTGTAGTTGCAGGAGCGGCAGTTCTGGTTTCGGTTATTACGGTGATTA
>JAZOQX010000084.1:0-2495 GCA_045656325.1 Eubacteriales bacterium | reverse complement strand
CAGGAATTTGCCCAGTCCTCCTCATTGACGCCGCTGATCGAAATGGACGCCTCGATCCCGAGGGTATCGAACCGCTCGCGCAAAAAGGATACGGTATCGTTCACACCGCCGTCTGCGGGCAGATAGACCGAAACCGACGCGATGGTCTTATCGGCATTGAGGATGGTCTCGTCGATCAGATCTCCGTAGCAGGTTTTCAGATCAATGTCACTGTAATCCTCGATCTGGAGATAATTGGAGATCATGTTCATGACCGCTACCACGTCGTCCAGAAGCGGAAGCTTCACCGTGACCTTGATCTGCGTCCATTCCGCCTGATCGCCCCAATCCTCGCAGGTATAATCCTTATCCATGCTCTTTCCCCCGATCTACTTATTTCTTTTTCTTAAAGAATCCGCTCTTTTTGGAATAGTTGCTTTCCTTGCAGGACTCGGCAAAGGCACGCATATGTTCCTTTTGCTTTTCATTCAAGCTCTTGGGGATCTCCACGTTGACCGTAAAGATCAAATCTCCCCGACGGTTAGCGTTATTCACGTAAGGGATTCCTTTTTGGCGAAGGGTGAAGGAGGTCCCGGGCTGGGTTCCCTCGGGAATCGTGAATTTCTGAGGTCCCTCTAAGGTAGGCACCTCAATCTCGGCGCCAAGAGTCGCCTCGGCGACCGTCAAGGGGATCTCGCAGTACAGATTGTAGCCGTCCCGCTCGAAGAAATCGTGACCCTTGACCATCACGGTAATGATAAGATCTCCCGTCGGTCCGCCGTTCCGTCCGTCCGAGCCTTGGGCGCGGAGCGCGATCCGCTCGCCGTTATCAATGCCCGCGGGAATGTTCACGCTCAGCTTCTTGTTGACCTTCACGTAGCCCGTTCCACGGCAATTACCGCAAGGATTCTTGATAATTTTTCCCGTTCCGCGACAGTTGTCACAGGTGGTGGTGGTCTGGAATGCCATACCGCCCATCCGCTGGGTCACACGGCGCTGTCCCGAGCCGCCGCAGACCGTACAGGTCTCAGCGTTGGTTCCCTTTTGCGCGCCGCTTCCGCCGCAATCCGAGCATTTTTGAATACGGTTGTAGGACACGTCCTTTTTCACGCCGAAGGCAGCCTCCTCAAAGGATACCGTCACGCGAACGCCAATGTCCTCTCCTCGGGTGGGGGCGTTTTTCCTCTGTCCGCCGCCGCCAAAGCCCGTTCCGAAGCCACCGCCGAAAATATTTCCGAACAGATCGCCAAGGTCGCCAAAATCTCCAAAGCCGCCAAATCCGCCAAAGCCCGCGCCTCCGCCGCCTGCGGCGGGATCAAAGGCGGCGTGACCGAACTGGTCGTACTTCGCCTTCTTGTCCGAATCGGACAGCACGTCGTACGCCTCGTTGACCTCCTTGAATTTCGCTTCCGCCTCCGCATCCCCCGGATGAAGGTCGGGATGATATTTCTTTGCCAGGGTGCGGTACGCCTTCTTGATGCTCGCCTCGTCGGCGGAGCGGTCTACGCCCAGCACCTCATAATAATCTCGTTTGTCTGCCATAATCGCTCCTCAAAAACATGGGCTAATGATACGCTTTTGCGGGAAAGGGCACTCCTCTCCCTTTCCCGCTATGCGTTTCACAAATTAACCGTTGGTCTTATCCTCGTAGTCGGCGTTGTAGTAGGTTCCGTCGCCGCTCTGTCCCGCATCGCCGCCCTGTGCGTTGGGATCAAAGCCCTGCGCGCCGCCCTGCTGACCGTAGAGCTTCTCGGAGAGCGCGTAGAACGCCTTCTCCAGCGCCTCGGTATCCGCCTTGATGGCTTCGGTATCGTTGCCTGCCAAGGTGGTCTTCAGCTTTTCGATCGCCGCCTTTACGTCCTCCTTGTCGGCATCGGCGATCTTGTCGCCAACCTCCTCAAGGGTCTTTTCCGCCTGGAATACCATGGAATCGGCGCGGTTCTTCACCTCAACCGCCTCCTTGAGCTTCTTGTCCTCCTCGGCAAACATTTCGGCATCTCTTACCGCCTTGTCAATGTCCTCCTTGGACATATTGGTGGAGGAGGTGATGGTGATATGCTGCTCCTTGCCCGTTCCCAGATCCTTTGCGCTGACGTTTACGATACCGTTCGCGTCAATGTCGAAGGTAACCTCGATCTGAGGTACTCCGCGGGGAGCGGGAGGGATTCCGTCCAGATTGAAGCGGCCGAGGGTGGTGTTGTTGGCAGCCATCTCGCGCTCACCCTGCAGGACGTGGATCTCAACCGAGGTCTGTCCGTTGGCAGCGGTAGAATATACCTGACTCTTCTTTACGGGAATGGTGGTGTTTCTCTCAATGATCTTATTGAATACGCCTCCGAGAGTCTCGATTCCGAGAGACAGAGGAGTTACGTCCAGAAGGAGCAGATCCTTCACGTCACCGCCGAGAACTCCGCCCTGAATCGCGGCACCGATGGCGACGCACTCGTCGGGGTTGATTCCCTTGAAGGGCTCCTTGCCGAGGAATTTCTTTACGGCATCCTGTACGGCGGGGATTC
>JAZOQX010000083.1:0-36952 GCA_045656325.1 Eubacteriales bacterium | reverse complement strand
GGTCCCGAGGGAGGTGACATGGGCGGAACGGTGGTTGCCGTGGGAACTCCCGAGGAGGTTGCAAAAAGCCAAGGATCATATACGGGTATGTATTTGCATAAAATTATGAATATACATTCGAATACAGGGAAAATATAAATTTTTGTACGAAAAAATTTCATTATATGTATTGACAAATGTATATTTATAAGATATAATACAAATTGTATCAATTTATTTAATTCATTTGGAGGAAAGAAAAATGAAAAAGTTTTTAGCAATTGTTTTAGCAATGATCATGTTGTTGGTCGTTGTAGCTACCATGGCTTCTTGCGGTACCGACAAGAGTCAGGTAAAGGTTTACAAGGAGTATGAACTGACCGCAGAGAGCTACGCCTTTGCCATTGCCAAGGGCAACACCGCTTTGATGAGCGCGGCAAACGAGCTGTTGGCTGAGCTGAAGGCAAGCGGCGAATTGGATACGATCATCAATTCCTTCTTCGACGGAACCGCTACCTTTGAGTACCAGAACCCTGTGTCTTCCGTTCCTACCGGAGATGCCAGAGACGATTATCTGGTCGTTGCAACCAACGCATATTTCCCGCCCTTTGAGTACTACAACGGAAACAAACTGACGGGTGTTGATATGAAGATCGCGTCTCTGTTGGCTGAAAAGCTGGGCAAGACTCTGTATATCAACGATATGGATTTCACCGCCGTAATTACCTCTGTCAAGAACGGAGAGTCCGATATCTGCATGGCAGGTCTTACGATTAACGACGAGAGAAAGAAGACCGTTGATTTCACCGCTGAGTACTATGAGTCCGCACAGGTTCTGATCGTTCGTGAGGATGATGAGGTCTTTGCAGATTGCAAGAATGCCGATGATATCATCGCAAAGCTTGGCGAGCAGACCGCTGACTTTAAGGTTGGTACTCAGAGCGGAACCACGGGCTATATGTATTCCGCAGGTAGCGAGGACTTCGGCTACGATGGATTCACCAATCTGACCACCAAGGACTACACCACGGGCGCGTTGGCAGTTCTCGATCTTGCTAACGGAAAGATCGATGCCGTTATCCTCGATAAGCAGCCTGCTATCATGATTGCGGAGAGCACCAACAAATAATGGACATAATAAATATTTTTTACCGTCAGCTCTTTGAGCTTGAAGGTTATAAAACTGTTTTATTGGGTCTTTCAAACACCGCTATCATAGCGGTGTTTGGACTTTTAATCGGTTTGGTTTTGGGTTGCGTGTTTGCCACCTGCAAGATCATTCCTAAGAAAAGCGTCCTTTCGAAGATCCTTTCAAAATTTGTGGACGTATACGTCGCAATCTTTCGCGGAACACCTATGGTCGTTCAGCTCTTGCTGATTCATTTCGTCCTTTTTCCCTCGATCGGCTTGGATATTTCCTCGGTTGCCGAGGCGACGCTTGCCTTTGGCTTGAATTCCGCAGCGTATGTTTCCGAGATTATTCGCGGAGGTATTTTGTCCATTGATATCGGACAAACCGAGGCGGGACGCGCGCTTGGATTGAATTATTTCCAGACCATGGTGAAGATCGTTTTACCTCAGGCGATTAAAAACGTGATTCCTACCCTTGGAAACGAATTTATTGCCTTGCTCAAGGAAACCTCCGTGGTTAGCTTCATTGCCGTAACGGATATTACAAAGGCCTTCCAGAACATTGCAAACAGTACATACGAGTATATCGTGCCTTTCATTGTCCTGGCAATGGTATATTTGGTATTGGTTCTTGCCGTGACCGGAATCATCAAATTCTTCGAAGGGAGGTTGCGTGCAAGTGATAAGCGTTAAGAATGTATACAAATACTTTGGAAAGAAAGATGAGATCAAGGTTCTTACCGGCGTTAGCTGTGAGATCCAACGCGGAGAGCGCGTGGTCATCATTGGACCCTCCGGAAGCGGAAAAAGTACGCTTCTACGTTGTATGAATCTTCTGGAGGAGCCGACCTATGGCGAGATTTGGGTAGAGAATCAGCTTCTCACACCTGCCGATCCATATTTGCACTATGACGTGATCGAAGCGTCCCGTACCTATATGGAAATGGCGAATAAAAACCCATCTGCCACGAAGGAAGAATTGATCGGGGAGATCAAGGCGAAGGACCTTCTGCAAAAACGAGAGGGAAGCGCATACAAAAAGGAACTGAAAAAGGTTGAGGATCAGTATCGTATCGATATCAATCTTGCCCGTCAAAAGATGGGCATGGTGTTCCAGCATTTCAATCTCTTTAACAATCTGACGGTTCTTCAAAATCTGATGCTCGCTCCTGTTCAGCTGAAGCTGAAATCCAAGGAGGAGGCAGAGAAAAAGGCCTTGCAGCTATTGGAGAGAATTGGACTTTCGGATAAACGGGACGAATATCCCTCCAAGCTTTCGGGCGGACAGAAGCAGCGTGTAGCCATTGCTCGCGCGTTGGCAATGAATCCCGAGGTGATGCTGTTTGACGAGCCCACCTCCGCTCTCGACCCCGAAATGGTTGGAGAAGTGTTGGATCTGATGAAGGAGCTAGCAGCGGAGGGAATGACCATGGTAGTCGTTACCCATGAGATGGGCTTTGCCCGTGAGGTCGCCGACCGAATCCTCTTTATGTGTGACGGTGTGATCGCCGAGGAAGCGCCTCCCAAGGAGTTCTTTGAGGATCCGAAGCATCCGAGATTACAACAATTCCTGAAGAGCGTTCTTTAATAAAAATAAGCTCTGTCGAACATTTCGACAGAGCTTATTTTTATATTTATGCTTCGGAATCAAACAGATGGATTTGATCCGCGGACTTACCGATTGTTTGCGGTTCGTAACGCAAGCCAAGATGCTCGTACGCTAAGCGAGTCACGCATCGTCCGCGAGGAGTACGGCTTAAGAAGCCGATCTGCAAAAGAAAGGGCTCATACACGTCCTCCAAGGTGATGGCTTCCTCGCCCACCGTAGCGGCAAGGGTTTCCAGCCCCACGGGACCGCCATCGTAGAATTTGATAATGGTTTCCAGCATTTTTCGGTCGGTGTTGTCCAGTCCCAGCTGGTCGATCTCCAAGCGCTGCAGGGCAAGATTGGCAATTCTGCTGTCAATGCGGTCGCTTCCGCTGACCTGCGCGAAATCACGCACGCGCTTCAAAAGACGGTTGGCGATTCGAGGCGTTCCTCTGGAACGGGAGGCGATCTCATACGCGCCGTCGTCGGTAATGGCAAAGCCGAGAATCCCCGCGCTCCGAATGACGATGGTGGTCAATTCCTCGGGTGTATACAGCTCCAGCTTAAGCATCACACCAAAACGGTCGCGCAGAGGAGTGGTAAGCTGTCCCGCTCTTGTGGTAGCGCCGATCAAGGTAAAGCGGGGAAGATCGATTCGAATGCTTCTTGCGGCAGGTCCTTTTCCAATAATGATATCCAACGCGTTGTCCTCCATGGCTGGATAAAGGATCTCCTCCACAGAGCGGGAAAGACGGTGAATTTCATCGATGAAAAGAACGTCGCCTTCCGCAAGATTGGTCAAAAGCGCCGCCAAATCTCCCTGCTTTTCGATGGCGGGTCCCGATGTTACACGGATATTGACTCCCATTTCGGCAGCAATGATATTGGAAAGGGTCGTTTTTCCCAAGCCGGGAGGCCCGTAAAGCAATACGTGGTCAAGATTCTCTCCGCGGATTTTCGCGGCCTCAATATAGATTTTTAAATTCTCCTTTGCCTTTTCCTGACCAATATAATCCTCCAGGGTTTTAGGGCGAAGAGAAGGCTCCACCGACGTATCGTCTCGGGTATACGACGTGGTCATGATTCGGTTTTCAAAATCCAGTTCTTCAGAAAAATCCATGTGATTGGTAGCCTCCTTACTTCATGATTTTCTTTAGTGCCAGACGAATGATATCGTCCAACTCCAATTTTTCCGTATCGATGGAGCGAAGCACGGACTGCGCCTCACTTCTCGAATAACCCAGCGCCATCAACGCATCGGTAGCGTCGGAAAGCTTGGAGCTCTTGAGGGGAGCGGTTTCCTGATAGAGATCCGATACAGACTCCTCTCCGAGAAAATCCACGGATTTGGAAACCTTGTCCTTTAATTCAAGAATGATACGAGCCGCCGTCTTTGGTCCGATTCCGTTTGCCTGCGCGATTGCTTTTTTATTATCGTTGCAGATCGCAAGCATCAATTTGGCGGGAGTCAGCTGCGACAAAATAGAAATTGCCGCCTTGGGTCCCACCCCCGATACGGTAATCAGCAGCTTGAACGCATCCAGCTCCTCCTCAGAGGCAAAGCCAAACAGCTCAATTCCGTCCTCGCGCACCGCCATATACGTATATAAGCGCGCGGTCACCTCGGATTCCGTTGCCATACGGTGAGAAAGCGTTCCGAAGGTGGTTTGTGTCACGGTAAGCTTATAGCCTACACCAACGACATCGATCACCGCAAACGACGGTTCGATTGCGGCGAGTGTTCCGCTGATATAATGAAACATAGTTGTCCTCCCATTAACTTGCTTTGGTTGATTCTTCTTCGTCTTCCGACAAGGTATCTGCCGTTTGGGCTTGCGTATCGGGAAGTATGCACTCCTCTTGTGCCGAATCAAAATCGTCTAATATCCACGCATCTCCCAAAAGAGGAGCGCGTGCTTTTTTACGTCGCTTCAAAATGAAGCCGTCTATGATCCATAATGCCGCAAACACGATGATACCGCCAACGGAAATCATCAATCCCACGTACACCGCAGACGGACGGTATTCGATTACGAGCGTATGCTCTCCTGCATCCTCAATGTCAAAGGCGATCAAAGCATCCATCGTTTTGTAGATTTCGACCTCCTGATCGTCTACGTATACCCTCCATCCTTCGTCGTAGGGAATGGTGGTCTGGATCATTTGACTGCTTTCCGTCGTTTGGATTGAGCCTGTCAGACGATCCTCGGTGTAGCTTTCGTCAACGATAAACTGAGGTCCCAATTTCAATTCTTGAAAGGAGGAATCAAAGGCATCCCGATCAATATACCAAAAATAATCGTAATACCGATACAGCTCCAGCGCTCCGCTTTTGAATCGTAGGCTGACGGTAACCTCCTCACCTGCGTCAAACCAGCCAAGTGAATATATAGTATTGGTATCCTTGCCCAAATAACTTTTTTCTTTGCTTTCGGAATTGACCCACAGCTCACATTCGGTCACTCTGTCGTTGTAAGGATAAAAATAATATTCTCCGCTATAAGACGTAGTAAAGGTAAAGTAGAGAAAAGCTTTCTCTCCGCTTTCCGACGGCTTGTAGGTTTGGGTCATAGAGTTCATGGAGACGGAGGCTCCCTCTGTCTGAATCTTGTGACTGTTGACAGGGCGGAAGACCTTGCCGTATTGGTTGTGTCCCAGCATTGCGATGACCATTTCGTTCAGCCGTTCAAAATAGGTCATCTCGTCGGAAATGTCAAACTCCTTGACGCGTTCGGATACACCGTAAGCAATGGAAAGCGCATACGGATTTTCGTATGCCGAATAGGATCCCTTGGTCAACACCTTATCATAATAGGAATCAAGCTTTTGAGAATCCTTGGCGTCAATCAGGTATTTAATGCCGAGCAGGGAATCGTTGACGGGAGTGCCGCCGCGATATTGAGAAAGATGCGAGCGGGCGGTATATCCCATTCTGTTCAAAAGCTGAATCGTCTCGGCGTTCAGCGTAGAGGTGGAATTGGAAAGACCACGGATACCTAACGCCATATTATCGTTGTATTTGCGGTGAGTTAGCTTTTCCATCCGATAGAAGCTCGGATCCTCTTCCTTTACCGCTTCCACGATAGGGCGAATCTTGCTTAAAAATCCGTTATAGTTGCTGTATTTTGAGTAGAGTACGTCGCCGTGGAATTGATTCATACAAGCGACCGAGCTGCAAAAAACCTCAATACACACCACAACAGCTAAAATGCCTGCAAAAGCGTTTCTTCTCGCATAGGATCCCGCACGAATCAGGAAGATCAACACGGCCATGATGGCAACGGTTGCCAAAGCTGTCAGCCATACGGTCTCCATTTGAAGAAGCTTACCGTCACTTTCCACGTAGGTGGAAAATTCAAGCTTGCTGCAAATCAAGGCAAACAGAATAACGATGCATCCGATATAGACCACAAAGCGTTCCCCGACCTGCCGAATGTTTCCCAGTCCCTTGTAAGCTAGAACAAGGAGGAAGAAGACAAGCATGAAACTGTATCGGTAATTGAGCCAGTTTGGATTTTGGAATCCGTGCCAGATCAAATCAAGGGGACTGATAATAAAGCTGAAAACGAAGATAACGATAAACAGGGCGGCGGCTATCTTTTCTCTGCCTCGGATTCTTTTTGTCAAAAAGTATACGGGAATCAAAATTAACGTCAACAGTCCGCAATATACGTTGGGAAGCCCTTGCGGCCGTACCGTATCATAGGTACTTGGCAGGAACTTTGTAAAGAAATCCAATAGGTCGAATTTGGTTTTAAACTCCCATGACGGTGAAGAAAAATCATTCTTTCCAAGGGACAGAGAATAGTAGGCACCAAAGATAATAACGGCGGAAATAGCAAGCGCCAATGCCGAAAAGAGCGTCACTCTTCCAACAGAACGCAGCATATGCGCCCGTTCCTTGTGAGGATTCAGCGTTTCCGACGAATGGGCAAAGAAATAGTAGAAGAAATAAAGAACGACGTAAATACACACCATGTAGCCAATATAGTAATTGCTCATAACGGTCAGCGCCAGAGAAATCACGAACAATTTATATCGACGGTTCTTGATCAATTGCTCGATGGCATAGGTCAGAACAGGAAGCCAGATCAGGGCATCCAGCCACATGAGGTTGCTTTGATAGATCACGGAGTATGCAGAAAGCGCATAAAGCGAGGAAAAAAGAATCACCGAAATCTTTTGCGGTCTTTGGGAATTTTTGTGAAGATAAAAGCCAAAGGTAAATCCGCAGAGCCCGACCTTGATCAAGATGATCAAAAGCATGGCCTCTAAAATTTTTGTTTGAGGAAACAGGGCTACGAGATAGGAAATGGGGCTTGCCAGATAGTAGGCGTACATTCCCATAAATTCACCGCCAAGACCGCGGAAAAAGGTATACAAAAAGCTACCCTCGCCGTACACGGCGTTGCGAAGAGCTTCGTGAAAATATACGTACTGCCCGTTCAGATCCAATACAAGAACCGAGCCGTCACCAAAGGGATAAAGTCCTCTGGTAAGATAGAGCAGATACATGATAGCAAACGGAACAAAAAAGCACAGGAGAAGATAAGAGCTTTTGATCGAGAAAAATCTTTTTTGTGTTTGCTCCAACGTATCAACGGAACAAAAACGGGAGAAAAAAGGGAAGCGTCTTCCGCATTTGATGCTTTTAAAAAGTTTTCTCATCCGTTCCTCCCGTTAATTTTCTTGCGACTGAATTTTTTTCGTTGCCTTTTCCAGCTTGATTCGATCAATTACCATATCATGACCGCACCCAAGGCAAACCACGCGGATTTCACTGCCTACGCGCAAAACCCTGAATTGCTTGGAGCCGCAGGGGTGTGGCTTTTTTAACTCTACGATATCGTTGGTTTTAAACTTAATAATTTCCATACACTCAACCCATTATGTTTATTATATATCATTTTACCATATTATCAATATTTTGTAAATAAGTATTCAAAATTTTACAAATAAATAAAAATATATTTGACTTTAAAGAGATTTTGTGGTATAATTTAAATTGACATATTGTCGGAGGTTGTCATGATTATTCTTGGAATAGACCCGGGATTGGCGATTGTTGGTTGGGGCGTGATCGAATACAGCGGTTCTCGGTTTAAAACCTTGGGCTACGGTTCGATCGAAACTCCCGCGGGAATGGAGACCGAACAACGTCTTTCCTTGATTTTTGACGGAATTACGGAGCTGATCGCTCGTTATCATCCCGATCATATTGCCGTAGAGGAGCTTTTCTTCAACACCAACCAAACAACGGGGATTCGTGTTGCGGAGGCGCGCGGCGTAATTATCATGTGCGCCTATCGATTGGGCGTGAAGGTGTATGAATACACCCCCTTGCAGGTAAAGCAAGCGGTGGTGGGATACGGTCGCGCCGAGAAGAAACAGGTTATAACGATGGTTACCATGTTTTTGGGACTGTCCGCACCGCCGAAGCCTGACGATACGGCAGATGCCTTGGCAATTGCCGTTTGTCACGCCCATTCAGGGACGTCAAGGCTTGCAGATTATTACAACAAGAGGTAAAAGAGGAACACTATGTGGATCGCAGATCAATGGAAGGATTATGAATTGCTGGATGCCATGGGCGGAGAGCGGCTGGAGCGTTGGGGACAATACATTTTGAGACGTCCCGATCCCCAGATCATCTGGCAAGGGCAAAAGGACCGCCGCGCTTGGGATATGGCGGACGGGATCTATAAGCGTTCTTCCAAGGGCGGAGGAGGGTGGATCAAGAACGATCTTCCTGCGCAGTGGAATATCCGATACGGAAATCTGCAATTTGTTCTAAAGCCAATGGGATTTAAGCACACGGGATTATTCCCCGAGCAAGCGGCAAACTGGGATTGGTTTACCGAGCTGATCCGAAAGGCAAACCGCCCCGTTAAGGTTTTGAACCTGTTTGCCTACACGGGAGGTGCAACGATTGCGGCCGCCTCCGCGGGGGCGGCGGTGGTACATGTGGATGCCGCCAAGGGAATGGTAGCGCAGGCAAAGGAAAATGCCGCGCTTTCAGGATTGGCAGATGCGCCGATCCGCTATATCGTGGACGATTGCAAAAAGTTTGTTGAACGAGAGCTTCGTCGCGGTAACCGTTACGATGCGATTATTATGGATCCTCCCTCGTACGGCAGAGGCCCGTCGGGAGAGGTGTGGAAAATTGAGGATTGCGTGGACGAGCTGGTTGGCTTGAGCGCGAAGCTCCTTTCGGACAAGCCCTTGTTTTTCTTGATCAATTCCTATACCACGGGACTTTCTCCCATGGCAATGCAGTATATTTTGGGACTCAAGGTAGCTTCGGTATACGGAGGAAAAATGGAGGCGGGAGAGTTGGGGCTGAGGGCTACCTCCACGGGACTGGCGATTCCTTGCGGCGCAAGCGCTCGCTGGTATATGTAAGAAGCACGGTGCAGGTGTAAATGTATGATGAATGAACCTTATATCAAAGTAGAAAATCTTTCCTACCAATACGTGGAAGAGGAAGAGGGCGGACATCCCGTTTTGCGGGACGTAAGTCTCTCGATCAAGCGGGGCGAATTTGTGGCGGTGCTTGGACACAACGGCTCGGGCAAATCCACGTTTGCCAAGCTTTTGAATCTGATCCTCACGCCAACCTCGGGAAAAATTCTGATTGATGGGAAGGATATTACCGATGAAAATCTTTCCGATGAGGATCTGATGAAGATCCGACGGAAGGTGGGAATGGTATTTCAAAATCCCGATAACCAACTCATCGCGACAATCGTGGAGGATGACGTAGCGTTTGGCCCCGAAAATCTGGGACTTCCTTCGGATGAGATCCGACAGAGAGTGGATCGCGCGTTAAAGGATGTGGGAATGTATGAGTATGCCACTCACGAGCCGCACCGTCTCTCGGGCGGACAGAAGCAACGGGTTGCCATTGCGGGGATCCTTGCCATGCACCCCGAATGCGTGATCTTCGACGAATCAACGGCAATGCTGGATCCCATCGGAAGAAAAGAAGTCATGAATGCGATATTGCGTTTAAGGCAAGAAAAGGGAATGACCGTGATTATGATCACACACTACATGGAGGAGGCTGCCCTTGCGGACCGAATCGTCGTGCTGAACGAGGGAGAGCTTCTTTTGGACGGAACTCCCGATCAGGTGTTTGAAAACGAAGCCGTTCTTCAATCCTGCGGACTTGCCGTTCCTCAATGTACGGAGCTTGTCCACCGTCTTCGGGAAAACGGGATTAAGCTGAACGGACCCTGTGTCTTTCCCGAACAGTGCGCGGAATTGATTGCGCGATCCTTAAAATAAAACAAAAAGGTATTTATTATGTCGGAAATAACCTTGGAGAACCTTTCGTATTATCACGGAAAGGATACTCCGTATCAAATCAAAGCCTTGGATCAGATTTCACTTACCATTCCGCACGGTGTCGTAACAGGATTGATCGGACATACGGGATCGGGAAAGTCAACCTTGGTTCAAATGCTCAATGGAATATTAAAGCCGGATTGCGGTCGCGTTTTGATCGACGGCAAGGATATTTGGGAACAACCGAAAAAGATACGGGACGTTCGTTTTCGTGTAGGACTGGTGATGCAGTATCCCGAATATCAGCTCTTTGAAGAAACGGTACGAAAGGATATTGCCTACGGACCGAAAAATATGGGGCTTTCAGAGGATGAGATCGAGTCTCGCGTATTGGAGGCAGCTGCCTTTACGGGCATTTCGGAGAATCTTCTGGAGGAATCCCCCTTTGACCTGTCTGGCGGACAAAAGCGAAGGGTGGCAATCGCAGGCATTATCGCTATGCGCCCCGACGTGCTGGTTTTGGACGAGCCTGCGGCAGGCTTGGATCCCCGAGGCAGAGATGCGATCTTCCAAAATATCCTTCGCTATCAGGAGACAAGCAACACCACCGTTGTCATTGTCAGCCACAGCATGGAGGATATGGCGCGTTATTGCGACCACCTCATCGTTATGAACGAGGGAAAACTCTTTATGCAAGGAGACCGAGACTACGTCTTTTCCAGATCGGATCGCTTGACGCAAATCGGACTGGACGTTCCCCAGATCACAAGAATGATGATCGCGCTTCAAAGCATGGGCATTGACGTAGACGGCGGCATTTATACGGTAGATCAAGCATTGGAACGAATGCTGAAGCTTTACAAAAATAAAAATTAGGATAACAGAGTTATTATGAAAAATGTTGCGCTGGGACAATATTATCCCGCGGAATCGGTTTTGCACAGATTGGATCCGAGAATCAAGATCATTTTGACGGTTCTTTATATCGTCTGTTCCTTTCTCTGCAAAAACGTTCTCAGCTTTGCGTTGCTTCTTTTATCGGCGATCTTGCTGATTCTGGTCGGCAAAATTCCCTTGAAGGTCGTATTAAGAGGATTGCGTCCGGTTTTAATTATTTTAATTTTCACAGCAGTTTTGAACATATTTTGGACCGACGGAGAGCATTTGCTCTTCGGCTGGCGATTTGTTGAGATCTATGCGGAGGGGCTCTATTCCGCCGCCTTCATTATGATCAGAATTATTGCACTGATCGTTGGTACCAGTATGCTGCTGACGTACACGACCACTCCGATCGCGTTGACGGATGCCTTGGAGGACGTTCTGTCTCCCCTCAAGAAGATTCGTGTACCCGTTCATGAGTTTGCCATGATGATGACCATTGCGCTTCGCTTTATTCCCACCTTGGTGGAGGAAACCGATAAGATCATGACCGCGCAAAAGGCGAGAGGCGCCGCTTTTTCCAACGGCGGGCTGCTTCAGCGCGCCAAGGCCTTGATTCCGATTATCATTCCCTTGTTTGTTTCGGCATTTAACCGTGCGGGAGATCTGGCGATTGCCATGGAATGTCGATGCTATCAAGGAGGAAAGGGACGCACTCGTATGAGAGTCCGTCATCTTCGCTTGGCGGATTTTCTTCCTCTGTTTTTGATCCTTTTGTTCGGCGCGGCGTTGATCGTCCTGAACATTCTCGGGATCGGCTTCACCAGATAACGGGGGATCCATGAAAATATTGATACATTTATCGTATCTTGGAACCGCATATTGCGGCTATCAGATACAAAATAACGGCGTGACCGTTCAACAAAAATTGAACGAAGCTACCGAGGCGTTATTCGGCTTTCCCTGCGATATCGTGGGATGCAGCCGAACCGACAGTGGTGTTCACGCAAACCATTTTTGCGCCACGATCACGCAAAAGGGGAAGCGGGATATTTCAACGGCCATTCCCATGGAACGGTTTCCCTTGGCGATTTCCCGTTTTTTGCCCGAGGATATTTCCGTGTTTTCGGCAGAATGGGTCGATGATGAATTTCATCCCCGATACGGTGTAAAATATAAGGAGTATCTGTATTGCGTATGGAACAGACCCATCAGAGATCCCTTCGTCAGCGATCGATCCTGGCATTATCCGAGACCGATCAGCGACGTTGCCTTGGAACGGATGAATCAAGCTGCCTCCTATTTCTGCGGCACCCATGATTTTACCTCCTATATGGCAGCGGACACGAAGATCACGGACGCGGTTCGCACCATTTACAAAGCCGAGGTTTTCCGAGAGGGTGACATGATATATTTTCGTGTCAGCGCCGATGGGTTTCTGTATAACATGGTCAGAATCTTGATGGGAACCTTGATCTCGGTGGCGGAAGAAAAGATTTCGCCTAAGGAGATTCCTTCCATCACCAACGCAAGGAGCAGAGCGGCAGCGGGAATCACCGCCCCCCCGCAAGGACTGTTTTTGAACCGAGTGGTTTATTAAAGAAATCGTAAGGAGGCTTTTATGTTTTTTGGTAAGAAGCAGACCGAAAATCGGGATACCAAGCCAAATTCAAAAAAGCCTTGGCAGATCACCGAAAAAATCGAACACTTTTTCAGTACGGAGCCACAAAAGGAAAAGGTACTGCGCCACGAGGACTTCTATCGGGCGGGCGATGGCTATTATGCTCAGGTGTCTGCCGTATACAAGGTAGCGCAACGGTTTATCTGGTTGTTTTTCGTGTTTTTCCTTGTTATTACGATCATTGCCAATTATCGTTCCATTACCTACGACAATTTCTTCTTTCTGATTAAGGATTTGTCCAGCGCGGCGGATTCGACGGGGAGCAATTACGAAACCCTTTCTTACGAAGCGGATTCTCGCCAACGATTTACGTTGTATCGAGGAGGCATCGCTTCGGTCAGCCCCTCCCAGATTTCCGTTTTTACGGCGACGGGGCGGAGGACGCTTCGCGCATCGTCCTCATTCCTATCCCCCTTCGTAATCAGCTCCAAGCAATACATTTTGGTATATGACACCTCCGCAAAGCAAATAGCGCTATACAATTCTTTTGCCAGAATTCATACGGAATCCTTTGATTATCCTATATACGATGCGTGTATGGGAGAGGACGGCTCCTTTGCCGTTGCCACAAAAACCGCCGAGAGATCCTCCGCGGTGTACGTATATGATGACTCCTTTTCCTTTGACGGCGGCATTGAAAGCGATCATTACGTATTCGATCTTGCCATGCGAAGGGATCGAAACACCTTAGCGATTCTCATGTATGAAATGGGAACGGGTACGGGAAGAACCATTTTATCAGCCCGAAATTTAAATACAAAAAAAGAAGTTCAACAGTTATCCTTCGACGGAGAATTTCCGCTGGGATGTGTATTTTTAGATAAGGATTTGTTTGCGGTCGTTACCGATCACCAAATTCGAATTTACGATCAAAGTTTTCGTTTGGTTCAATCCAGTGATTCCTATGGCTCGGGAAAAATAACCGCATACAGCTTAACGGAGGAGGGAATTGCGCTTGCTTTTTCCGATTCTTCAAAAAATTTTGTTTTAGCATTTGACAAAACAGGAAAATTGTTATATAATAGTCCCATTCAAACGAATATTTCCGATCTGTGTGTTTATGACGACGTTCTCTTTTTACAGACGGAAAGCGGCGTTTATCGGATCAATTCCTCAAACGAACAAGCCTTTTTGCCTTCGGGACAAGGAAAAATGTTGATTTACAACGACACTACGGCGTTGGTTTGCGGACCATCCAAGGCAGAATATCTTGTATTTAAAAAATAATCATCAATGTTTCATAAGCAAAAAAGATTGCGAGGATTAAAACGCTATGTTAAAGAACATTCCTAATCTCTTATCACTCATACGTATCTGCTTGGTCGGCGTTTTTGTTGCCGTATTCTTCTCGGGAGAGGTATACTGGGCAATACTCGTATTTTTCCTGGCCGGTGCTACGGACGTGTTAGACGGTTATCTTGCCAGAAGAAATCAATGGATCACCACGTTAGGTAAAATTCTTGATCCCTTGGCGGACAAGCTCATGCAATGTACGGTGTTGATCTGCCTTTTGATCGAGGACTACATCCCCATTTGGTTTGTGATTCCGTTCATCGCTAAGGAATTGTTCACGCTTTTGATTGGATTGATCGTAATCAAACGAAGAAGCGTAGCGGTAGTCAGCAAATGGTATGGAAAAATGACTGTATGCTTCTTCTACGCTACCATTGGCGCGTCTATTTTCTTTAGAGATTTTTTCCTGAATAATAAGACGCTTGGAATCATAATTTATATTCCCGCGGTTGTTTGTGCGATTTTCTCTTTAATTGCTTACATCCGTCATTATGCATTTTTGAAAAAGCTTGAGCCGAAAAAGGGCGATTTATTAAAAATCCGAAAGGAACAGTAACGGTGAAATATCCGTTTGCAAATAACGTATGGTAATGTGTTCAAGATGCCACAAGAGAGTGGCAGTTGTATTTGTAAACAAGATCGAAAACGGAGCTAAATCTGCCGAGGGACTCTGCATCAAATGTGCCAGAGAACTGGGAATCCCCGTGGATAATATGCTTGGAAACATGATGAACCAACTTGGCATTTCCGCAGAACAGTTAGAAAATATGGAGGATGATGTCAACAGCTTTTTGATTGAAAATCAAAATCTTCCTTCCGTAAATGACGATCTCGAGGAAGGCGGAGCGCCTGCCATTGATCCGCCTACCTTGTATAAGGAAGGCGAGCTTCCCATGAATAATCCCACGCCATCCCATGCAAAAAAAGAGAAGAAATCCTCCGCTTCAAGTCAGAAAAAATATAAATTCCTTGACACCTATTGCAGAAATCTGACGACTCGCGCGGCGGCAGGAAAGCTGGATCGAATTATCGGAAGAGAAAACGAGCTGGCGCGAGTGATTCAAATTCTCTGTCGAAGACAAAAAAATAACCCTTGCTTGATCGGTGAACCGGGTGTTGGAAAGACCGCAATCGCAGAAGCGTTGGCGCAAAGAATTGCCGACGGAAACGTTCCCTACAAGCTGAAGGGGAAGCAGATCTATCTTGTTGACCTGACCGCGTTGGTGGCAGGCACACAGTTCAGAGGGCAATTTGAATCCCGTATTCTCGGACTTTTGAATGAGGTTAAGGAAGCGGGGAACGTAATCCTTGTAATCGACGAGGTACACAATATTGTCGGTGCGGGAGACGCGGAGGGAAGCATCAATGCCGCCAATATTCTGAAGCCTGCGCTTTCTCGCGGAGAGGTCAGGATCATTGGTGCGACCACGCTCAACGAATACCGAAAGTATATCGAGAAGGATTCTGCGTTGGAGCGTCGATTCCAGCCCGTTATGGTTCACGAGCCTTCGATCGATGATTCGGTAAAAATGCTGGAAGGAATCAAGCATTATTACGAGGAATATCATTCGATTCAAATTCCCGATTCTGTCGTTCGACGGGCAGTTGTTCTTTCGGAACGCTATATTACGGATCGGTATTTGCCCGATAAGGCTATCGATCTCTTGGACGAGGCAGCATCGAAGCTGTCTCTCAACAGCGCCGTATTGAATGAAACGCAACAGATTCGCGAGGAGCTTTTGTCCTTGAAGGATGAGAGAGAGAGCTTGGAAAGCGCGCCTCCATCCGAAGAAAAGGCCGCGCAGAAATGCTATGAAAAAATTGCGGAAATCAAGGCAAAGGAGCTGAAGCTTTCCGAACGGCTCAAGGAGCTGGAGCCTCATTGCAACGAGGTATATTTAGAGGAAGAGGATCTTGCTTCGGTCATTGAGATATGGACGGGTGTACCCGCTACCGAAATTACGGAAAATGAATTTGAGAAGATTGATCGTCTTGCCGATCGTTTGAAGAAGAAAATCATCGGTCAGGACGAGGCAGTTTTGGCGGTTGCCAAAGCAATCAAGCGCAATCGCGCGGGTATTTCCTATAAGAGAAAGCCGGTTTCCTTCATTTTTGCAGGTCCCACAGGCGTGGGAAAAACCGAGCTTGTAAAAACCTTGGCCGCCGATCTCTTTCATTCTCCCGAGACCTTGATTCGTTTGGATATGTCCGAATTTATGGAAAAGCATTCGGTTTCCAGAATTATCGGCGCGCCTCCCGGATACGTGGGATACGACGAGGCTGGGCAATTGACCGAGAAAATCAGACGTCGTCCGTACTCGATCGTACTCTTTGACGAAATTGAAAAAGCGCACCCCGACGTTTTGAATATTCTTCTGCAGATTCTGGACGATGGACGAATCACGGATGCCCATGGAAAAACAGTAAACTTTGAAAACACGGTTCTTGTTATGACGACCAACGCAGGCTCCGATCATTCCGCGGCAACCGTCGGCTTTGCTTCTTCCGAGGATGCCGTTGACGAAAATCGGACCATGAAAGCGCTTTCCGACTTTTTGCGTCCCGAATTTATTAACCGTGTGGATGAGATCATCACCTTCCGTTCCTTGAACGAAAAGGATTTTGAACAGATCGCATCGATCATGCTGAATGAATTAAAGCTTTCCTTGGAGGAGAAGGGAATCGGATTCCGCTATTCTCCCGCAGCCGTAGCGCATATCGCGCAAAGCTCCTACTCCAAAAAATACGGGGCGCGTAATATGCGTCGGTATATCTGCCGCCACGTAGAGGATTTGATTGCCGAAAGGATGATTTCCGATTACAATCGATCCATTGTAGGTATTTCTCTGAAATATTCCAAAAAGGAAAACAAATTGTGGATTGAGTGTATCTGATGATGAACGAACAGTGGTCTCGACTTTCTATTCAAGAAATTGAAGAAAAATTGAAAACCAATGCCGCCTTGGGTTTATCCCGAAAGGCGGCTCGTTCTCGTGTCAACAAAAATGCGGGGGACGTATTTATTGCCCCTCGGATATCTCCGATTCGGGCTTTAGGCGACTTGATTTCTGACTTTTCATGGCTACTTTTAGTTTTCTGCGCGTTTATTTCCTTGTTTTTCGACGACGATCACTCAGGATTGGTCATAACCGCTCTGCTATGCGGAAATTTGATCGTTTCCTTCTTTCTATATTACAAATCCCTTCGAACCACCGAACAGTTATCCTCGTATTTTTATCCGAAAATTCGCGTAATTCGTAAGGGAAAGCTGTATTACTGCGACGGAAGACAGGCGGTACCCGGAGACGTTATATTGATTGAAGCGGGCGATATCCTTTGTTGTGACGCGCGATTGATTCATTCTGACGGACTCGTTGTCAATATGCGATTGGATCAAAAAAATTACGTTCGCTTAGAAAAATTCGCGGAAGGATTTATCTCCTCACAAGCCAACCATCCAAAAGAAATGGCAAACATGATTCACGCAGGCTCCGTCGTACAGGAGGGAAGCGCCCGCGCGATCGTAACCGCCGTTGGAAAGCGCACTTATTTAGGTGCTCTCACGGGCGGAGTCCCTTGTGTCGGCTCGTCAAAGCTTCCGCGCTCCGTACAGGCGCTTCGCAAAAAATGCGCGAAATGGAATACGGGGCTTTTGCTTCTGGTCTTGCCATTTTGTATTCTCAGCTTGTTGATCGGACATTTCTTTGGCGGAACCATTCTCTTGTCTGTGGCATTTTTGACCTACATGAGTGTCGTGACAACGGGCGTTTCTCACATGATTTGTACGCTCGCCGTGTTCTTTTATACAAAGCAATGCCGCAGTCTGCTTTCCGCATCCAATCCATCCGCCCTCCGATCAACAGAGGCAATGGATCGATTGGCAGGCATCGACTACATTTTCGTGCGGGACGGAGCGAGCCTGAGTGACGGTGTTTCGCATTTTTCCACGCTGTGGGACGTAGATGGTGTCATTCAAAAGCAAGCGTTTTCCGCCCAACGCATAAAGCCGCTGAGCGAAATTATCGCGCTTTATTACATGGCTTCGTCTGAATCCTTAAGTACGGGCTTGAATCGTTCCTCGCGCTACGAGGAGGGGCTTTGGGAATTTTTGCGGCTTTATTCGATCGACACGCAAGCGCTTCGGATCCGTTGCAAATTGATTTCGTATTTGTCGGCAAATCTGACCACCGAGGAAGAGAAATTTTGCATCGAGGAACGGGGAAAAAAGGTATGGTTTTCGGTTTCCACCTCTCCGAATGCCTTGTATACCTGCACAACTGCCCTTCGATCGGGAATGACTTGTCCTTTGAATCATGATACGCGGGAGTCCTTGGCTGCCCACTGCCAAAAAATGATCTCAATCCACCACATTCCCTTGATATTTAAAAAAATCTCGGATAATGGAACAGATCGTGAGCATAACTGCTTCCTCGGAATTTTATTCTTAAAGGAAGGAATAGATGAAAGGGCAAACGTCCATATAAAGAAATTAAACGAGCTGGGAGGACGGGTGATTTTCTTTTCCGATCCCCTGCAAAATCCCAAGCTGTCAGGCATCACGCCTAAGCGAAGCGTTTCCAAAGCCATGCTTTCGTCCCGCAATCTCCCCCTGACGTATCAATTCGGAGCCTTTGACCAATACGCGGATTTTCAGGACGAGGATATAAGACTGCTGATACGATACGCCCATTCTCAGAAGAAACGGGTCGCTTTATTATGCTTCCGCGAGCAACCGCAAGAATTGCAAGGGGAAGCGGATCTTGTGATCTCCTGCGCCCCGATTCATGCGGAGGAATACAAAAGCGGATCCATGGAGATCATGGAGCTGGGAACGTTCGGGCATCCAAACGCCAAGACCTGCTCTCAAACGGTAAAGGAGCAGGCGTCTATGCTGATCCCTCGCCCCACCGAGGGGAAGGGAGGTCTTTCCTCTGTCATTCAAGGGATTCTTTTTGCCCGCAAGGCAATCGGAGCCTTTAATGATTTCCTGACATATTTGATTGCTTCTCAGACCGTGCGTATGATCCTTGCGGTAATTCCGATGCTACTTGGAAAGAGGATTCTTGACGCTAAGCATATTGTTTTTTGCTCGTGTCTCATGGATTGCGTCGCATTTCTCGTATTTGCTCAAAAAATAAAAGAGCCAAGAACGCTTCGAAAGCAATCCATACGCATACAACGAGATCGCTCCGCCAAGACGCTTTGGATCAATTGCTCGCTCTGCGCGGTGCTTACGTTGATCCTTCCGTACGTTATAGACGCGCTCGGAATCTTCGGTCCTTATTTATACCAAACGGAATATATGTTTATTTCCTTAATTTCTTTGCATTTAACGGCGTTGATTCTCGTTTTATATCCATCCTTGGGTCAATTCAAGACTTTTCCCAAGAACTATTTGTTATGGATCGAGCTTATCTTTTTGGTGGCTTTCGTCTCGCTTTGCCTCACATCGGGCTTGGTGGGAAGGCTCTTCGCTATGGAAAAGTGTCCCTTGGCGTATATGATAGCCGCGCTGGCTCCGTCCGTAATTCTTTCGTTGGTTACAGCGTGGCAAAGAATAAGGACCCAAAAAAGAAGAACAGAATAAACCAAACACTCCTTTGCATACAGTATAGCAATCACTTACTTTTGCAAAGGAGTTTTTATGGAACGCTTCAGTACGTGCGATCTGAAACTGAAGGAAGTAATCAACCTGTGTGACGGAAGCAAGCTGGGCTACCCCTGCGATTTCGAATTTGATCGATGCGACGGCAAGATTCTGGCAATCATCGTTCCTCGTTCAAGCGGCTTTTTGGGATTGGGAAAATGCGACGATTTGATTATCCCATGGAACAAAATCGAGTGCATCGGAGACGATGCGGTTCTGGTCCGCTTGCCAATAAGCGAAAGCCATCTTTGGAACGATAAAAAGAAGCGAAAGAAAAACGGCTTTAAATTGTAAATATTTTGTAAACGTCAAATGTTTTTCTTGCATTATAATAAAGATTGTGGTATAATGATTGCACTTGTGTGATATTTAGAGTGTTCACACAAGAATAAAATACACACACATTGACAGAGAGCGATGCGGTGTTGTCAATCGGCAATAGAATCGCTATGCAATGTGGTGGAAAAACCGAAGGAGGACATAAAAATGTCTGTAATCTCTATCAAGCAGCTTCTCGAAGCAGGTGTTCATTTCGGACACCACACCAGAAGATGGAACCCCAAAATGCAGGAGTACATCTTCACCGAAAGAAACGGAATCTACATCATCGATCTTCAGAAGACCGTAAAGAAGTTCGATGAGGCGTACGCTTTCGTTCGTGACGTAGCCGCAGAGGGCGGAAACATCCTGTTTGTTGGTACCAAGAAGCAGGCTGCAGATGCAATCAAGGAAGAGGCAACTCGTTGCGGTATGTACTACGTAAACGTTCGTTGGCCCGGCGGTATGATGACCAACTTCAAGACCATCAAGCGTTCCATCGGTCGTCTGAATGCGCTCACCAAGATGCAGGAGGATGGCACCTTTGATCTGCTTCCCAAGAAGGAGGTTGCCGCTAAGCAGAAGGAAATCTTCGACCTTGAGAAGAACTACGGCGGTATCAAGACCATGGATACTCTGCCTGCCGCTATTTTCATCGTTGACCCCAAGAAGGAAAGAAATGCCGTTCTTGAGGCAAAGAAGCTGGGTATTCCGGTTGTTGCTATCGTTGATACCAACTGCGATCCCGACGATGCTGACTATATCATCCCCGGAAACGACGATGCAATTCGTGCGATCAAGCTGATCTCCGCTTCTCTTGCTGACGCTGTAATCGAGGGTAAGCAGGGCGAGCAGCTGACCGAAGAGGTTGCTGCTGAAGAGGCAGCAGAGGTTGCTGCTGACGCAGAATAATTTCTCCGAACCAAAACGAATATAACATTTGAAAGGACGATAAAACATGGCAAACATTACTGCAAAGGACGTTGCCGCTCTGCGTGCAAAGACCGGTATCGGTATGATGGAGTGCAAGAAGGCACTTGTTGAGGCAAACGGTGACGTTGAGGAAGCGATCAAGATTCTCCGCAAGAGAGGCGAATTGAAGGCAGAGGCTAAGGCTGCTACCAGAATTGCCGCTGACGGTATCGTTGATATTATGAAGGAGGGCAACCTGACCGCAATGATCGAGGTTAACTCCGAGACCGACTTCGTTGCAAAGAACGCATCCTTCCAGGAATTTGTAAAGAATCTTTTGAAAACCATTATCGCCAACAAGCCCGCTGATCTGGACGCTTTGATGGCATCCGATTACGTGGATGGCACCGCTACCGTTGAGGCAAAGCTGAAGGAAATGATCTTCGTGATCGGCGAGAAGCTCAGCATTCGCCGCTTCGTCATCGCAGAGGGAACCACCAGCACCTATATCCACGGAACGGGTACCATTGGTGTCATCGTTAGCTTTGATGCAGATGAGGCAGTTGTGGCACAGGATGCGTTTGCTGAATTTGCAAAGAACGTAGCCCTGCAGGTTGGCGCATATCCTACGCCTTACCTGAACCGTGAGTCTGTTCCCGCGTCTGTGATCGAGGAGGAGAAGGCTATTCTCATGGCTCAGATCGCAAACGATCCCGCTAACGCAAAGAAGCCCGCTCAGATCATTGAAAAGATGGTTACCGGAAGAATCAGCAAGTTCTACGACAACAACTGTCTGCTCGACATGGCATACGTTAAGGATGACGATCTGAAGGTTGGTCAGTACGTAGATGCAACCGCTAAGGAGCTTGGCGGAAGCATTAAGGTTACCGGCTTCTATCGCTTTGAAAAGGGCGAGGGAATCCAGAAGAGAGAAGAGAACTTTGCTGACGAGATCGCAAAGCTCACCGGAAACTGATCCAAACAATAAAAGACTCTTGATTTGAGAGTGAAATTTAAATAAAGAATAATTGCACCTCAAACGATTCGCATGAGGTGCAATTGTCTTTTGATTCAAACAAATCATGGAGAATACCATGTATAAAATAGTTAAGAAAAGAGAATTAAATCCGACGGTTACGCAAATGGAAATCGAAGCTCCATGCATAGCAGCCAAGGCGGAACCGGGACAATTTATTATTTTGAGAGTAAACGAAGACGGAGAAAGGATCCCCCTCACGATCGCAGGCTATGATCGTATTCGAGGAACGATAACCATTGTCTTTCAGGTGGTGGGAGCTACCACCGTCTTGCTGAATCAAAAAGAGGAAGGAGACTCTGTCTGCGATTTTGTGGGTCCTTTGGGACAAAAAACCAAGGTAGACGGTCTTCGCAAGGTCTGCATCATCGGAGGCGGTGTTGGTTGCGCCATTGCTCTGCCTGTCGCTCAAAAGCTTCATGAGCTTGGCTGCGACGTTACGTCAATCATTGGTTTCCGATCTAAGGATCTTTTGATTTTAGAGGATGAATTCAGAGCGGCATCCAATCGACTCACCGTAATGACCGACGATGGCTCTTACGGAGAAAAGGGAAACGTATGTATGCCTTTATCCAAACTGTTGAACGA
Source organism: Eubacteriales bacterium (assembly GCA_045656325.1). Taxonomy (GTDB): domain Bacteria; phylum Bacillota; class Clostridia; order Oscillospirales; family CAG-272; genus HGM12713. Next base: position 14,613 of record JAZOQX010000083.1, on the reverse strand, counting down.
GGGCGAATCCTTTGATGAGGTTATAACCATCGGTCCCTTAATTATGATGAAATTCGTGGTGGACGCGGTACGTCCCTTCGGGATACCTTGTACGGTGTCCATGAATCCCATTATGATCGACGGAACGGGTATGTGCGGCGGATGCCGACTCACCTTGCGTCAAAGCGGTCAGAGGGTCACCAAATTCGCCTGTGTAGACGGCCCCGATTTCAACGGCTATGAGGTAGACTTCGACGAAGCTATGTCGCGCAATGCCATGTATTTTGACTTTGAGCGGCATGCGTATGATGAAGCGTGCAATCTCTTGAACAAGGAGGTGTAATCATGCCGAACATGAGTTTGAAAAAGAATCCGATCCCTACGCAGGATCCACAGATAAGAGCGCATAATTTTGACGAGGTTGCGCTTGGATATACCGAGGAGCTTGCCGTGGATGAGGCACTTCGATGCTTGAATTGCAAAAATATGCCTTGTGTCGGCGCGTGTCCCGTCAACATTCATATCCCCGAGTTTATTGCTAAAATCAAAGAGGGCGATTTTGAGGGAGCGTATCAAATCATTGCGAAATCCTCCTCGCTGCCCGCAGTATGCGGTCGTGTATGTCCGCAGGAAACGCAATGTGAAAGCAAGTGCGTGCGCGGAATCAAGGGCGAACCCGTCGGCATTGGACGCTTGGAGCGATTTGTTGCAGACTGGCATAACGCGCATTCCGAGGATATCCCTCCCATCGCCCCGCGAAACGGACATAAGGTTGCAATCGTGGGAGCGGGTCCCGCCGGATTGACCTGCGCGGGAGATCTGGCAAAGAAAGGCTATGAGGTAACGGTATTCGAGGCGCTTCATGCAGCGGGCGGAGTACTTGTCTATGGTATTCCCGAATTTCGTTTACCAAAATCCATTGTCAAAAAAGAGGTAGATAATCTTCGTGCCATGGGCGTGGATATTCAAACCAATATGGTAATTGGAAAAACCTTGACGGTGGATGAGCTTTTGGGGGAAGGATACGAAGCCGTATTCGTGGGCTCGGGAGCGGGACTTCCGAATTTTATGAACATTCCGGGCGAATCCTACAAGGGTGTCTATTCCGCCAATGAATTTCTTACGCGTTCTAACCTGATGAAGGCGTACCGCGAGGATGCGATCACTCCCATTATGAAGGGAGGGCGTGTTGCGGTCGTAGGCGGCGGAAACGTGGCAATGGATGCCGCACGTACGGCGTTGCGCTTGGGAGCGGAAAAGGTATACATTATCTACCGCCGTTCGATGGAGGAGCTTCCCGCGCGCCGAGAAGAGGTTGAGCACGCCATGGAAGAGGGAATAGAGTTCATGCTTTTGAATAATCCCGTTGAGATTCTTGGCTATCATAATCCCGATAATAAAATAGATCCCAAAAACGGGTTTGTTACGGGAATCAAGTGCATTCGTATGGAGCTGGGAACCCCCGACGAAAAGGGGCGCCGCCGTCCCGTTCCCGTTGAGGGAAGCGAATTTACTATGGACGTTGATACGGTAATCATCTCCATTGGTACATCTCCCAATCCTTTGATTAAAATGACCACCTCTGATCTGGCTGTCAACCATAGAGGAGGCATCATCGTCGAAGAAGAGACGGGAAAGACCAGCCGAGAAGGTATTTACGCAGGAGGCGATGCGGTAACAGGTGCCGCGACCGTAATCTCCGCTATGGGAGCGGGGAAAAAGGCTGCCCTTGCCATTGATCAATATTTATCCAGATAAACCGACCGAAGCAGGCGTTGAGGATTCAATGCCTGCTTTTGAATATAAAAGCAGGCAAGGCCCTTGATTTTTTTATAAAAATATGATATAGTTATATCATAAAGAGCCAGACTCGGCATTTGCGAGAGGAGGATGAAGACCATGAAATATACCAAAAAGATTCTTTTGGCAATTTTTGTATGGGTGATTTTTATGCTGCTCCTTCCTATCCTTATCCTCCGTATCGCATCGGCAGATGCAGGAATGGGGTTGTGCTTCCTTTTGTTCTTTCTTTTAAACCCTATCTTGATTATTTTTCTCGGAATCATATCAGGAACCGAGATTCGAAAGTTGTGGTGGATTCCCGTAGCATCCGCCGCTGTTTTTCCGTTCTTTTTCGCAATAGCCGTTCAAGAATTGATTGTGGAATTGTTTTTCTATTCCGCAATCTATTTGTCGGCGGGCGTTCTTTCAATGCTCGGAACCCACTTGGGAATTAAATATGCGAAGAAATCACGAAAGAACCTTCCAACAAAGGAGACGCTATGACTGCATTGATTACAACCGCCGTACTCGGCATATTGCTTTCGGTGCTTGGTATCGTCAATATGACAGGGAATATCTCCTCGTTACATGGATATCATAGACATAGGATCACCGAAGAAAACAAAAAGCCATTTGGTAGGCTTGTAGGACTCGGAACGCTAATCATTGGCTTATGTTTGATTGTATTCGGAATATTATCCCACGTGGCTGAAAAAACAAGCAATCCATTATACGTGACCATAGGAACCGCACAGATCCCTGTTGGCGTCGCCATAGGCTTAGGACTCAGCCTTTATGCCATGCTGAAATACAATCGAGGGATTTTTTAAAATCGAATGTGAATTGATATGAAGAAATCACTTCATAAAAAGAGGTCATAACATGAAGAAAAACAAAACGTACGTTGTATTTCTCTGCATTCTTTTGCTCTGCGCCATGACAATCCAGCTTACGGGATGCGCTACAACCATAAAAGCAGCCAATCTGATGGACGGCATTACGCCGAATGGGGTAAAAGCTCTCGATCATTTGGATGGTTACAGCGCGGATGCAACCGATTTTTCGCTTCGTCTCATAAAAGCGGCGAATCGTGAAAATAAAAATACGCTGCTTTCTCCTTTGTCCGTGCTTTGCGCGCTCGCAATGACCGCCAATGGTGCCGACGGAGAGACATTAGAGCAAATGGAAGCGGCGCTCGGCATGAAAACAGAGGAGCTGAATCTCTTCCTTTACAGTTATTTAAATTCTTTATCACAAAGTGAGAAGAGCAAGCTGAATTTGGCAAATTCCATCTGGTTTACCGAAGATAAGCATTTTTCTGTCAAGCAGGATTTCCTGCAAACCAATGCGGATTATTACGGCGCGGATCTATATATGGCTCCGTTTAACGATCAAACGCTGAAGGACATCAATCTTTGGGTCAGTCGGAAAACGGACGAAATGATCCCCAGCGTACTCGATCAGCTCTCTCCCGATGCCGTTATGTACTTGATAAACGCCCTTGCCTTTGATGCCGAATGGATGCAATCCTATGAAAAGGATCAGATCCGCGGCGGTATATTTACCAAGGAGGACGGCTCCACGCAAGGGGCAGAAATGATGTATTCTACCGAAGGAATCTATCTTGAGGACGAAAACGCTACGGGCTTTTTGAAATACTACTCCGAGGGGAAGTATGCCTTTGCGGCACTTTTACCTAAGGAAGGTATATCGGTATCTGATTATATCCAAGCCCTTGACGGTGCCTCCTTACACACGCTTTTGAGCGAAGGACAGAATAGGGAGGTGGATACCGCGATTCCGAAATTTGAAATTGAATATGAAACAGAGCTATCCGACGTTCTCAAGACCATGGGGATGACCGATGCCTTTGATGGATACAGGGCGGATTTCAAAAAACTCGGAACCTATACGAACAGCAATATATTTATCAATCAAGTGATTCATAAAACCTATATAGACGTAGGAGAAAACGGAACGAAGGCAGGTGCCTCAACGGTAGTGGAGATCAGCAAGACCTCCTTGGAGCGTCCCACGCAACACCCAACGGTATATCTTGACCGACCTTTCGTATATATGATCCTCGATTGTGAAAATCACATTCCGTTCTTTATCGGGACCATGACGGATCTCAACGGATAAACAAAAAGAGCCTCGCTTTCATGTAAAGCGAGGCTCTTTTTTGGGATATTTAATTTTCCTCGGAGGATTCATCCTCCGCATTATTTTTGTTTTGATAAGGGGCGATCATATACCGATCAATCACGGGATATGCGGCATACGTGCCGATAAATCCAAACAACGCGAGAATGTATACGAAGGGAAGAACAAGAGGAATGGAAATTCCGATTGGCAACAGCAAAATGATAAGCACTATCTGAAGAACCAGCAACAAAATCATTCCAAGCAGAGCCATTACGTTTCGCTTGATTCCGAGAATCGAGAAAATCAAGGCATTTTTCAGGATTTTAAAGCTTGACAGATCAAAGGTAACCAAAAGGTTATACAGATAGAATCGCATCACGAGATAAATCAACGCGATCGCGAATATCATCAAATACATGACGTCAAACTGGAAGCTTCCCGTTCTTGTGTAAAAGAAGACAAAGTCCATAACGAGGACCGCCGAGCAAATAAAATCGATCAGTCCCAAGCAGAATGCCGATTTAAAGTTTCGCTTGATGGCATAAAAATAATCCGAAAATACAAATACGGGATCACCGCGGAACAATCCTCTCAAAACGTACGCCGCGCCAACGTTTTGCCAGCCCCACGTAATCGCCAAAAAGACGATCATCAGGATCTGAACAATATTCATTGCCGTACTGAGTACGGGAAGCTCCATTTGAACCGATGACAGATCGGCGATCGCGGAGGTGGAGGAGGAAGAAAGAAGCGTCTCCATTCCCTGAAGCGGAGCAAATAACGGATTGGTCAGAGAGGGTGTCTTATTTCCCCAAAGATAGAGAGATAAGATGACCAGCAGCGGAATAATCATAAAAAGCATCAACAGATTCAGCTGCAGAAGCTGCGCAAACTTTCTCTTTGTCAATACAAAGAAAAATTTCAAGGTGGGCTTTCTGTTTTCTTGCTCAAAAACTCCCTTGCCATCGCGGTTCATATCAAACAGTTTAAACTTCTTTTTCTTTTTGTTGTCCAATGTGTTTTTCATTCTTTATCCTTTATTTACAAAAAAAATAATCATACAGTAAATCGAATAGGTGCTTAAAATAAGAACGCAGTATTTGAGGTAGCAGAGAAACAGTCTTGCCAAAACTCCCGCCGAGAAGCTCGGACGCCCTACGGACGAATAACAACGTACGGCAATCGAATGCCTTGCAAGGTCAACCGAATAACGAACCAAGAGGATCAGCAAAAGCAGGGAAGCAATAAAATAGACGGCGCATAAGAAGACCGAAAGATATTCCCGTATCGCGGGAGAAATACAGAGCCTGAACAAAATACAGGCGGAAAATCCAAATTTAAAGCCCTCTGTGATCAGCACGAGCTGCGTCGCCAAATGATTCAATACGGAAAAGGAAAACAAGAAAATCACAGCGGCGGCGATGATTTTGGGGGTGGCAAATCTCATTAAAACCGAAGCAACGTCCCCCACGCTCCGACAGTAGGAAAAGGGAAGTGAAAAATGGGTGTAAATCCGACAAAAGAAGGATACGTACGCATCTTTTCCAAGAAAAAACGTAAATGCGCCGCCGGCGACGGAGGAAGCAATCAAAATCAGTAAATACTGAATTAAAAATTTTATCGTTTCTATTCGAATCGGTGTCAGCATCCCACGCTGTCCGATCCTTCCGTAATACTTGTCCATACCAATCTGCCTCCTATGCGATCCTATATAAAACTATATGATCCATATAGGCAGAAATATGTCTTCTTCTCTATTTCTCCTGACCCAATTCATCGGCGCGAGCCGTACAAGCGATCATGGCGCGCGCGATCATATCGTCAAAGTGATTTTCCTCTAACGCAAGCAGCGCCCGCTCTGTCGTTCCGCCCTTTGAGGCAACCCGCCCGATCAGCTCCTTTGGAGCAAGACCTTGTTGCTTTAAAAGCTGCGCGGAGCCGATCACCACGTCGCAAATCGTATCGATCAAACCCTCGGAAGGAATGCCTTGCGCCAACGCTCCTTGGTATATTGCGTCAATAAATTTGAAAACGTAGGCAGGTGAGGACGAGGTAACACCAATCATCCGATTCATTTCCTCTTCGCGAATCATGAGAACGCTCCCCGAAGAAGCAAATACGTTTCGAACAAACTCCATCTCCGCAAAATCCACGGAGGAATTTTCACAGATCAACGAAACCCCCATTCCCACGGTCATGGGAAGATTGGGCAGCACACGAACAACGCGCGCGCCGTTCAGAGACGATGAAATCGAGCAGGAATCAATTCCCGCCGCAATAGAAATATACAGCTTTTTGTCAAAATCCGCCGCGCATTGGATCTCTTCTAATACCTGCGGAAAATTTTGTGGCTTGACAGACAGAAGAATACAGTCCGCAAGGGATACCGCTTCGGAAATGCTTTCAGCGTAATAATACGCTTCCGAACGTGTCGGAAGTTTCTCATATTGAATTGTATTTTTATCGTAAACGATCCAATCGGAAATAGGCATTTGGGCTGAAACCATACCGCACAAAATAGACGTTGCCATATTTCCAACGCCGATCACAGCAAATTTTTTCATATGCTCTCCCAGAAAATTCACATTCTTTCGATATATTATAACATAATTATTTTAACAAAGATTAAATTCTTTTGGGTTATTTTTTTAAGTTATCTGCTCTGATTGCCGATTATATCGCAAAATCTCAAATCCAAATACGGCCGCCGATGCAGCAGTGGATAAGGATCCGCCAAAATCCGTTCCATAATCGATTCTGACAATTTGATCCGCCTTTTCAAGCACTGAACGGGATATGCCTCGCTTTTCTCCTCCCAAAATGACACAAAGAGGCAAGGAAAGCTCGGTTTCAAACAACGATACCGAATCCCTGATCCCCGCGCAAAGGATACGATACCCCTTTCGCGCCAAGCAATCAATCGCTTCTGTCGGCTCCGACACATAGATATTCATCAATTCGGAGCAACCCGCGGAGGATCTGGCAACCACTCCCGCAGCCCCCATCCAGTTTCGCTCACCGACGATCACCCCATGAACGCCTGCCGCGTATAAGGAACGCACGGCATATCCGAAGTTATACGGATCCTCAATTCCTTCCAAAATGAAATACACCCCATTCTCTTCAATCAAATCGGGGCTTAACCGCGGAAGCTGTCTCGGAGTACACTCGGCAATGATTCCGCCGTGTGTATTTCCCACCGTCAATTCGTTAATTTCGTTTACGTCGACGTATTCAATGGAAAAACGCAAAAGGGAAGACTTCGCTTCCAAAAACCGTATTTCGGGCTTTTTTTGCTTCACGCGCGTCTTGTCAATCAGAATCCTCAGGATTCTTCGGTTGTTTCGATTGGCTTCTATCCCTTTGATCAAGGCAGAAATAGAAGGCATTCCCTCCAAAATATCCGACGCGACAAACTTTTTTTCTTCTTTTATCATTTTTATTTCTAAAACCCTTTAATGTATAATTTTTCTTGTTGTTCATTCATATAGATGGTAATGAATATACAACGGGAGCGAAATTATGATTACAAACACTTTAACAAGTAAAGAGAGATGCATTCTTTTAGGAAGCTATCTGGTAGATGAACAAGCTACGGTCCGTTCGGTTGCAAAGCATTTTGGAATCAGTAAAAGTACGGTCCACAAGGATATCACACAAATGCTGAAAAAGGTCAACCCCTCCCTATATCAGCAAGTAAAGGCCGTGTTGGACGTCAACAAGCAGGAACGGCATTTGCGGGGCGGAGAAGCGACCAGAAAGAAATATATTGAGCAGCATATATCCTCTTTATAAGTTCCATTAGACGGATTTATTTTAATAACAAGCCCGCCATATGCATCATCCGACAAAGCTGAACATATTTGGCTCTGCCGATCCGTTCCTTAAAGGACTCCATGGCTTTTTCAATGCCTCGATAACAGGAAAGCTCATTGGAAAGGACAGGATAAACAAAAATATTTTGTATAATTGCTTGCTCCATAAACCATAAGGATTCCGTAGCGGTCATACAATTCAAATCCAACCCAAAGGAAAGCCCCGAAGAGTGAAGCAGGTGTTGCACCACCTCAGAGGAATTTAATCGCGCAAACTGCTCGAAGGAAATGAAAATGGGCGTAAGATGATTTTTGCGCACCAAACAATTCAGGTTCTCGTCTAACCACGAATCGGTATCGGAAAGCTGAATCCACGGCAGTTGCGTTAAAATTATTTTTGAGCCGCCAAAGGCAAAGGATGGAAGATAAGGATTTTTGACCGCATCCTTTGATAACAAAAGCATAGGATACACCAACGCGGAAGTGCCCTTAGGGCAAACCGATGACAAGGTTGTCTGAATCTTCTTGATCTGAGCAAGCGAGCGACGAAACGATTGATAAGAAAGATCGACGTTGTAGGTAATAATAAATTTCTTAATACCCATCCGAGAAAAGAACGCCAGCGTTTCCTTCATTTGCTCAGCTTGAAATATTTGGTTGGATATGATCAGATAGTCGAAATCAAGCATTTTTCCTCTTTTCAGTTCCCTTAATTATACAAAATTTGCATTTTGTATAATTGCTTTTTCCACACAGCACCAATGGGCGCAAAGCCCGCGAACCCATTCTCTCTTTCGTTCTTTCACTATATTTTATCATACTCTTCATATGCCGTCAAGCGAATTTATTCGTTTCCCTTTAAATTTAGAAAATATTTGTCAAAATTTTAAAAAGCTATTGATTATTCAACAATTTCTTGTTATAATGAATCTGTAAAATTTATATCTGTTTTGGAGGATCATTATGGCATTGAAAATGAGATTTTTGTATTATTCCGGCAAAGGCAAGATGAAGGCGTTTGCCGATCTTGTCAAAACCGAATTTGATTTGGGCGCAAATCATAACGCGATTGATCAAATCCCTCCCGCTTATCCCTGCGCGAACGAGAGATTGGTGATTTTGGCTGTTTCCGGCAAGGGAGAGCCCGATGACGTTCTTCGCCGCTTCTGCGGAGAGCTGGACAAGAAAAAGGCTCAGAACGTTGCTCTTCTGGTGGACGGAGACGAGAAAATCGCAAACAGATTGCTTGAGGTTCTGGGGCAAACGGGCACCAATGTTTCTCAAAACGTGAAGTATATCAAAATCGGTCTTTTCGGCGGCAAGGTAACCGAGGACGATAAAAAAGACATTTTGGATTGGGTACATACCATCGTTGATAATATTCAATAAATCATTTTATGAAAAGGGGCAATTTTTGATTGCCCTTTTTTGTCTTTTATTTGTTAAATAATTTTTAATATCCTTGTAAACAACGGCATTTTATGTTATAATATATAATGATTTTTTATGACCTGAGGTGAGCCTATATGAAATACTTAGTTTTAATCCCTGATGGCATGGCAGACGTTTCGGTAGAAGCAATCGGCAACGTAACGCCGATGCAAAAAGCGAACAAGCCTTATATGGACCTTCTTGCAAAGGAATCTCTTGTTGGAACCGTATCCAACGTTCCCGAAGGCATGGTTCCCGAAAGCGATACCGCAAATATGGCCATTCTATCCTTCGATCCCAAGATCTATTCCAAAGGGCGTTCCCCGCTGGAGGCGGTCAGCATGGGAATTGTTATGCAGCCTGACGAAACGGCATACCGTTGCAACGTGGTAACTCTCACCGAGGAGCAGGAGCGCTATGAGGACCGTATCATCCTTGACCATAGCGCCGACGAAATCACCACGGAGGAAGCTGATCTTCTCATCAAAACGCTTGAAGAGAAAATGGGGAATGAGTTCCGCAAGTTTTATACGGGTGTCAGCTATCGCCATTGTTTGATTTGGAAAAACGGAAACGACCGCTATAATTTCATGCGCCCTCATGATATTTTGGGCAAACGGATCGGCGAATATCTTCCCCGTGTCGAGGATGGCGGCGAGGAATTTTTGCAGTTGATGAAAGAAAGCTATGATATCCTGAAGGATCATCCCGTCAACGTGGCAAGAAAAGCAAGAGGCTTGAAGCCTGCCAACTCCGCGTGGCTTTGGAGTCCCGGAAAAAAGCCTCAGCTTCCCTCCTTCAAGGAAAAATGGGGATTAAACGCGGCTGTTATCTCCGCGGTTGACCTTATTAAGGGCATTGGACTTTGCGCGGAAATGCAATCCATCGACGTAGACGGCGCTACGGGTAACGTACATACCAATTATACGGGCAAGGCAAATGCCGCCATTGAGGCATTCAAAAACGGCGTAGAGCTGGTATATATCCACGTAGAAGGTCCCGATGAATGCGGTCACCGCGCCGAGGTCGAAAACAAGGTCAAGGCGATCGAGTTGATCGATGAAAAGATTTTAAGGCCTGTTTGGGACTATTTGAAGGACTCCGATGAGGACTACAAGATCATGATTCTTCCCGACCATCCCACGCCTCTGCATCTTCGTACACATACCATTGATCCTGTTCCCTTCTTGATTTATTCTTCTCGAAAGAAAGAAAAAGGCGTGGAGATTTTTGACGAGCAGACGGCATCGTCTACGGGGCTCTACGTTCCCAATGGATTTACCTTAATGGATCAATTAATCGAAAAATAATCTTGAAAGGACACGCTATGTCTGAACAAAATCAGCAGTCCACTCCCAACGAACCAAATTTCGATAACGCAACGGAAATTACGGATTCCGCTTCTTTGGCAGAAGCGCCCAAGCAAAGCAAAAAAAGCTTTTTGAAGGAAGCGGTTGACTATCTTGAGATGTTTGTGCTTGCGGTTTGCGCCGTAATCTTGATCTTCTCCTTTGCTTTTCGTATTTGTACCGTGGATGGCGAATCCATGGAAAACACCCTGTTAAAAGAAGAAAATCTATTGGTTTCCGACTTGTTTTACACCCCAAAGCGAGGTGATATCGTCGTTTTCCACCAAACGAAAACGCTAAATGAGCCGATCGTAAAAAGAGTCCTCGCAACCGAAGGCGATCATATTTCCCTTTCCTATGAAAACGGAATCATGGAAATTACAATCACCGACTCTTCGGGACAAACCTTTAAATTGGAGGAGCCTTACGTGAAGTATGAGGGATTTCCCTACACCACCTCCGCCATGTCTGTGACGGTTCCCGATGGAATGCTCTTCGTCATGGGGGACAACCGCAACAATTCTATGGACAGTCGACACCAAAACATAGGATTTGTGGACGAACGCCGAGTTTTGGGAAAGGTGATTCTTCGAATCACTCCCCTCAGTCGCTTTGGCTTCGTTGAATAAATTTTGAAAAGGAGGAGGCGCCTATGCCATCACAGAGTATTCAATGGTTTCCGGGTCACATGGCGAAAACGCGCAGGCTGATTACAGAAAATTTAAAAAACGTAGATGCCGTGATCGAGCTTCTGGACGCGAGAATCCCTTACAGCTCGCGAAATCCTGAGATCGTAAAGCTCTGCTCGGGAAAGCCGTCCATTATTCTGCTGAACAAATCCTCCTTGGCAGATCCCGCCATAACACGCTTTTGGGCACAAAAATACACCAATGAACACACGCTTTGTGTGGAGACCGATTGCGTAAGCGGTATGGGGATTTCACAGATTGCCCCTGCCCTGCGCACCTTGTGTGAGGAAAAGCTGGCACGCTATGAGCAAAAAGGAATGGGAGGCCGTTCCCTCAAAGCTATGGTGGTAGGAATCCCCAACGTCGGAAAATCCTCTCTTATCAATCGCCTTTGCGGAAACAAAAAGGCAAAGGTTGAAAATCGTCCCGGTGTCACCTTGGACAAGCAGTGGGTATCCACCAGCATCGGGATTCTATTGATGGATATGCCTGGGGTTCTTTGGCCCAAATTCGATGAAAAATCGGTGGGAGAGAATTTAGCGATCACAGGCGCAATCAAGGACGATATCTTAGACGTCGAAGAGATCGCAATGATGCTGTGCGGAAGATTAAGACGGACCTATCCAAATGAGCTTTGCTCACGATACAAATTGGAAAGACTTCCCTCCCCTGAGGAAATGGATGATTACGATCTTCTCTGTCTCATCGGAAAAAAGCGCGGCTTTTTGATTTCGGGAGGAGAGGTCAACACCGAACGCACCGCCAATATGCTTCTCGATGAATTTCGCGCCGCAAAGATTGGACGGATTTCTTTAGATCAGCCGTTAGAAAGAGGTTGATATGTTGCATTACGAATTAGAAACCGAATTAGCTGAGCTTGGATATCAAGCCGTATGCGGCGTAGACGAAGCGGGAAGAGGTCCCCTTTGCGGTCCTGTCGTTGCCGCCGCCGTGATCCTGCCAAACGGATTATATATCGATGGTCTCAACGATTCCAAAAAGCTCTCCGAGAAAAAGCGAGAAATGCTTTTTGACCTGATTTGCGAATCCGCTGTCGCCTATTGTATTGCCGAAAGCTCCGTGGAGGAGATCAATGCAACCAATATTTTGGAAGCAACCATGTCAGCGATGCACCGCGCGGTTCAAGGATTGCGTATTCCTGCTGATTTTGCGCTGGTGGATGGAAACATTGCCAGAAATTTCCCAATCTCCGCTCGTCCCGTTGTTCACGGCGATGCCATCTCTCCCTCTATCGCTGCCGCATCGATCCTTGCCAAGGTAACCCGTGACCGACTGTGCATAGAGCTGGATCGACAGTATCCTCAATACGGAATCGCGAAGCATAAGGGCTATGGAACAAAGGACCATATGGAAGCCTTACGGCAGCACGGACCGTCCCCCATACATAGAATCAAATTTATTCGTTTCTTAGAACGGTAAACGTATATGAGCATCTTGTCCAATGATATAGGAAAACGAGGCGAACGCATTGCCGTCCGTTTTTTAAAAAAGCAAGGGTATAAGATTCTGGAAACCAATCGGCATCAATCACACAATGAGATCGATATTATTGCGCATAACCGTGAGTATTTGATTTTTGTCGAGGTTAAAACGCGTTCCGTCAAAAGCGGCTCTCCGCCCTTTTCGTATTCAGCCGCTTCTGCGGTTACCAAAGGAAAGCAATGGCGCACCATCCGCGCCGCGGAAGCGTATATGAACCGCGAAAACCGTTTTGACAAGCAGCCCCGCATGGACGTGATAGAGGTCTATTTGGAAAAGGACACGAAAAAGCTATTGCATATCAACCACATTTCCGACGCATATGGAAAAAATTAAAAACACATATTTATTAAACCAAAGAAAGGTCAATACCATGAAGTATTTTAGCACGCGCGACACGAAACAAAACAAACTGAATGCGGCAGAAGCAATTAAAAAGGGCTTAGCGGCAGACGGAGGTCTGTTCGTTCCCGAGTCTCTTCCCACCCTTTCCAAGGAAGAGATCCTTGATCTGTGCCATATGAGCTACTCCGAAAGAGCAGCCCACGTTCTCGGGAAATTTTTGACCGATTATACGGCAGAGGAATTGACAGCCGATTGTAAAAACGCATACAGCGAATCCTCCTTCCCCGGAGGCGCAGCTCCTTTAAAGAAGGTAACCGATAACCTCTTTTCTCTGGAACTTTGGCATGGCCCTACCGCCGCCTTCAAGGATATGGCGCTTCAGATCATGCCCAGACTGCTTTCCAGAGCCTTGGTTAAGACAGGTGAGGACAATACGGCTCTGATTCTTGTAGCCACCTCGGGTGACACGGGAAAGGCGGCATTGGAGGGATACAAGGATATCGATCGTATCAAAATCATGGTATTCTATCCCGTGGACGGTGTCAGCAAGGTACAGAAGCTTCAAATGGCAACGCAGACGGGTAACAACGTCAACGTTTGCGCGATCCGCGGAAACTTCGATGACGCGCAGAACGGTGTCAAAAAGATCTTTTCGGACGCTGCTGCCAAGGAAAAGCTTTTGGAAAACGGATATATTCTTTCCAGCGCAAACTCCATTAACTGGGGACGCTTGGCGCCTCAGATCGTGTACTACGTGTCCGCATACTGCGATCTTTTAAACGCAAACGAAATCACCTACGGCGAGACGGTCAACGTCTGTGTTCCTACGGGTAACTTTGGAAATATTTTTGCCGCATACATTGCGAAGGAAATGGGGCTTCCCATTCATAAGCTCGTTTGCGCCTCCAATTCCAACAACGTGTTGACCGAATTTTTAACGACGGGTACATACGACCGAAACCGCCGCTTCCACGTCACCATGTCGCCCTCTATGGACATTTTGATTTCCAGCAATCTGGAACGGCTTCTCTATTTTACCGCAGGTGCCGAGCAGACCGCGGATTACATGGCACAATTGAACCAAAGCGGAAAATATACGGTTTCCGATGAGATCAAGAGTCGAATTGCCGAGAATTTTGTCGGTTATTGCGCCGATGAAACAGAAACGGCAGCGACCCTGAATCGGTTCTATACAAATTACGGTTATTTGGCAGATACACATACGTCGGTTGCCTTGAATTGCGCAGAGAAATTCATGGCTGACGCAAACGACGGCAAGAAAATGATCGTGGCATCTACTGCCAGCCCCTATAAGTTTGCGGCTGACGTTTATAAGGCAATCGCAGACAAAGAAGCAGGAGCCGATACGGCTGCCTTGGATGACCTTTCGGCACTCACCGACACCGAAATCACCCTGCCTCTTCGCGATCTTGCGAATCGCGAGGTACGCTTTAAGACGGTTATCCATTCCGAGGATATGCTCGAAGAGGTATACAAGTTTATGTAACAAACGCCAAAGGGTTGCCGCAATTTGGCGGCAACCCTTTGGCTTTGAGTGTATTCGGTTATTTTCTTTCC